>BOCC01000157.1 GCA_026002715.1 Synergistales bacterium | reverse complement strand
TTTTTTGTGCAGTTTCTGAAAAATACTGATTTGGGCATTGTGCAAATAATTCGTTCTAAAATGGAATCAAACGACGATTTCAAGCGATCAACAGCAGCTTGATACATTCGAACTTTGAACTCTTAAGTTAGTAAAGAAAGAAAATTCCTCAAAAACAAGTTTCAGGGGTAAGCTTCTCAAAGCGTCATGGTGTTCTAACCCAACCTAATTGTCCGGCGGTAGCTTTATAAAATTGTCCGTTTGGCGTAAAGTATCAGGAGAAAGGAGAGTCCCCGAGCTCATTCTCCGTAGCAGGTGAAATTTAAACATCGGGGACACCCATACAACATGTCTATTGTAACTCAATTTCCAATTCCGGCAACTTGCCCGGAATGTGGCGGCAAAATCCATAAACACGGTAAACGCGGACGGCACGTTCGAGAGCATGGAAAAAAGTATGGTATTCCGTGCAAAGAATACGTTGCACGGTCTGCGGCAAGACAATCACTATACTGCTTCCCAACATGCTACCCCACAAACACTATGCGGCTTCGGAAATAGAACAGGTTCTTCAAGAACAAGAAGGTTCGACGGCTCCTCCGCATGAATGCACAGCGGAAGAAAGCACTCTTTACAGGTGGAGGTGTGAATTTCCTACTATTTTGACCAATCTTGCTTCTCATCTTGAGTCTTTATATAACGCCGAAGTATCTCTGGTTTCAATGGCGCGTCCCTTGCAAAGAGTCTATGAAGCATTGCAAAAAGCTTGTAAAGCTCTTAAATCTTTTGTAAAGCCTTCTCTATACTCTTCTCGTCTGGCTTTGGCATTTTGGGCTATAAAAACCAACTCACTTTGCCTTGGATGACCGTTCATGCGGCTTTACACTCTTTTTAGTCTTAGATTTTCCATAAAAAAGAGGTGTTTTGCGTGAAAGAGAAGGTCATCAATACCGAAAGAGAAGAAGCCTTGAGGCGTTTTGCCCTCATCTCTCCTCTTTTGGAAGAAGGAGTCTCTGTTCCTGAATTGGCAGAGAGAAGATGTGCCTTGCTCGGAAAAGAGAATATTTTTCGAGCGTACGCTGCGGCGTTGGATTGCGTCGTACAAAAAAGACGGGTTCGACGGGCTGACGCGTAGGGAACGTAACGACAAAGGAGTCAGTAAAACCATAACTCCCGAAGCGTTAGTATTGGCAGAGCAAATGAGGCGCGAACTTCCCCGTCGCAGCGCCGGGTTACTGTGCGAACTTCTCGAACGAGAAGGATTCAAGGTGGCGCGCTCTACTCTTGAACGCCACTTGCGCATGAAAGGGTTGTCCGGCAAACAGCTTACTCAAGAGGCAAACGGGACTCCCCAAACGAGACGTTTTGTCAGAGTCGGTCGCAATACTCTTTGGCAAAGCGACATAAAGTACGGACCGTGCTTGCCTGACCCTAAAAGTCCAAAGAAGAAGTTCAGAACGTATTTGCTGGTCATCATAGACGACGCGACTCGCTTGGTAGTACACGCGTCATTCTATTCCGATCATAAGCAGACGACCAACGAGCGTTTTTGCGAGTTGTGTCGGTCGCTTAGTAGCCTCATCAAAAACAGCCTATCTTAGAGGACGGGCTACGTAAGGCCATTCTCAGGTATGGTAACCTTTACGTGGATAACGGAAAGATATTCACACATGGTTGCGTTTAGCCTGCGCCAAACTCAACATACGCCATCTGAAAGCCCGACCGTATAGCCCCGAAGCCAAAGGTAAAGTTGAACGTTTCAACCGAACAGCAGAAAGCTTCTTGGCTGAGTTGTCCTTGCAAAAAGCGCGAGACGTTAGAGGAACTGAACAGTTTGTTCAGCGCTTGGCTTTCTGAGGGGTACAACAATAAATCCCATAGCGCTTTGGATGGCAAAACTCCAGCCGAGGTGTTTGCCGCTGACAGCGCATCCATAGCGTAGAGTCGCTCGCGGACGCTTTCTTACATGAAGCTGAGCGTTCAGTAGATAAAACCGGTTGCCTCAATTTCAACGGCAAACTTTACGACGCTGGAACTGAATGGAAAAGAAAGAAGGTAACGGTACGCTTCGACCCGTTCAACTTTGATGAAATTCAGCTGTGTCACGGAGGAGAATTGAAGAAAGTTATCCGCACAGCGCAGATAAGTGAGCATAACGCGACTTTAGAAAGTAGAGTGCGAGAAAGTGGAACGCTCGGGCGGAGTCCAGAACTCTTAAGACGTTCATCCTTGAACAGCAAAAGCGCTACAAGAAGACAACAGGCGCTTTTCGTTTAGGAACTGAAGAGGCGTGAATATGCAAGGAACATACGAAGAATACTTCGGTTTTTGCGCTACTCCGTTTGGCCGTGATATTCCGGTAACTGAGCTGATGAAAAGCGATAAATGGAATGAGATGACGGCTCGTCTCTTGCACATAGCCAAGACAAGAGAGTTTGGACTTTTTACAGGAGAAAGCGGAACCGAAAAAGACGACCGCGTTACGGCGAATGGCGGCTGAGTTAGACAAAAACCGCCATAGGATTCTGTACGTGTACGACTCGGATTTAACACCGCGTAATTTCTATGTGGAGACACTGCATCAGTTAGGATATAAACCGCGATTCTATCGCGGCGACGCGAAACGGCAGCTGACAAAGGCATTGAGTGAAATAACTCAAGAAGGACAGATTCCTGTCATTGTGGTAGATGAAGCGCACTTGCTTTCCCATGAAATGCTTGAGGAGATTCGTTTCTTGTTGAACCTTGAAATGGACTCGAAAAGTTCGTGTTCACTGATCTTGGTTGGACAGACAGAACTGCGTTTGAAATTGAAGCTCCAGATTCATCAGGCTATAGACGGACGTGTAGATATGCGTTTCCACCTTGAAGATATGAGTCACGAGGAAACGGTCACATATGTGAAGCGGCATTTGGACCGAGCTAAATGTCCGCGTGAAATCTTTACAGATTCAGCGCTACAGGTAATTTACGATTATTCGGGCGGAAGGCCTCGGAAGGTGAACAAAGTGTCTCACTCTTGCCTTATGGCCGCCGCAAGCCAGAAGAAACAGTTAGTCGATGATTACTTGGTGAAAGAGGTCATTGTAAGCGAGTTGGAGGTTTAGCTTACCATGTTTGTCCGGGACTTGTCTCCCGGACAAATGCTTCGAGTTCTTTTCGCGGACATTTTTATAGAGTCATTGTCGGACATTTAGTGTGGGCCGCTACATCACTATACCCCCGGCAGAACCGGGGGTATAGACTTACATTTTTGAGACAGACTGAGCCATGATATAAGGCTTTTCACTATAGCTATGCTTTTCCACAATCCCCTCCACTACGAACGTAGCTTCACTGGGGGTTTCCTCAGATAAAATCAATCTTTTTTCTTCTTTTGAGAGGTTTTTGTAGTATATAGTAATGACTTCACGACCTTGTTGAAGCCAAAAATTGCCATCACTACTAAAAACCGCATATAATTTTTCACATATCTTCACTTTTTTGCCGATATAATCTTCCGGCGAAAGCAAAAGGTCTAAAATTTCAACCGTGTCGTTTTTGTCTGCCATCGTTGAAGCATCCTTCGAAGCAGACCCGTAAATCGCGCTGAGTAAACCGTCTCCATGCTTGTCAAGCGCTAAAAAACTCGCATTAATAACCTGTCTCACGATTTCCAATCCCGGAAGGTGATCCTCGTCGCACAGCAAGACACTTTTGACCCTGACATCACCATTGTCAAGGTTAAGATCAAAGTTACTCTGTAACAAACTACTATAGTTGACGCGCGCGATATATTCCGCCACTGCTGTCAACGTCTTCTGGTTCTTGGTAGCGCTTACTGGAGATTGTGCGTATGCACACAAACTTTCTTCATGAACAAAGATGTAAATTCTGCAATTTTCAAGTTTAGAATTGAGTTTTAGTCCAAACTTGAAAATTCCATCTTCCTCGTCAAAATCATAATGCCATCCCTGTGAATCCAGATACCCCTTCACCCGTTCAGCCAACGCCTTTGAATATGCCATTTTTGCTTTTGCTACTAACAACGTATTGCAAAGCGTTATCTTATTCGCCTTAATAGAGACAGTAGGGCGTTTTTAAGATGATGAAGCACTTCCTGAGCTGAGCTTAGCGCTTTGTTTATACAGTTCGTAGAGTCAGCAGCAATTTTTCACCTTCTTTCTGTGCGCAACTATGCGAAAGAATCTACGCTATTCTTTAATGTCACCTCTAAAAACCTCCATCGTGAAAATTTTCACCTTGATTCTACTGGATTCTACTGGCTTTATAGCCGTTTGTCAAGCGACATTTACTTTTAACCCCCTGGCGACATTGAGAATTGACCCCCCCTCCCCTGTGTCGAAATCAGTTCTCTTTTGTGGTCGATTTTGACTCTGTGATTGCTTCTTTTGCTGTGGCGCTCCCCACGAGGCCGGA
>BOCC01000156.1 GCA_026002715.1 Synergistales bacterium | reverse complement strand
CGTCATTAATACTGGCCGACGGGAAGCGCGTCCAAGGAGACGCGCGCTTAGAGCGTCAGGCCGATATATTCGCCTCAGAGCTGCTTCTGCCAGAGGCGCTTCTCCGTGAGGATGTGAAACGCGGGGAGTTTTCCGCCTCCGACCTATCGAAACGCTACAGGGTCTCGTTGCAGGCTCTCGATATAAAGCTGAGAACCCTATGAGTAGGGGCGACCGCCCTCGGTCGCCCGTCTTTAATTTTTGGTCGCCCGTTTTTGATTTTTGGTCACCCGTCTTTAATTCCCTGTCACCCGTCTTTAATGTCGGTCCACCCGTCTTTTTTTGTCGGTCGCCCGTCTCTAATTCCCGATCGCCCATACCCATAGCGTTTGGCGTCCACCAAGAACCGGGCGACCGAGGGCGGTCGCCCCTACAATTCCCGGTTGTTCGCCCGTCTTTAATTTTGGTCCACCCGTCTTTAATGTCGGTCCACCCGTCTTTTTTTGTCGGTCACCCGTCTTTAATTCCCGATCGCCCGTCTTTAATTTTTGGTCACCCGTCTTTAATTTGTGGTCACCCGCCTCTTTTTGTCGTTCACCCGTCTTTAATTTGTGGCCCGTCCGTCTTTAATTCCCGATCGCCCGTCTTTAATTTTTGGTCCGTCCATACCCATAACGTTTGGCGTCCACCAAGAACCGGGCGACCGAGGGCGGTCGCCCCTACAATTCCCGATCGCCCGTCTATAGTTATCGCGCGCAAAAAAGCCCTCTCTTTACGAACTAAAGAGGGGGCTTTTTTGATTTTATGAATAAAAATAAAAATAATAAAAATTCTACTTAGCGGGGATTTTCATTTCTTGGATAGCCTGAACCAAGCGGGTAACGCCTTCTTCTATCACGTCGGGCGTGCTGAAGGTGTAGTTGATTCGCGCCGCGTGAAGCCCGGCCTCGGGCTTGACGCAGAACGGCGCGCCGGGCAGTATCGCTACTTTTTTGTCAAGAGCGCGTTTGGCCAATTCGTTGCTGTCTATGGTGCCCGTCGATAGCCAGTAGAAGAACCCGCCCTGAGGTTTGACCCATGTGAACCCGAGGGGCGCGAGGTGCTTTTGAAAACTTTTTTCCATGGCGTCGCGCTTTACGCGATAGTTGCCGATGATATTCGGAAGGTGGGCGTCAAGATAGCCTTTTCTACAGTACTCGTGCGTGAGCATCTGGGTTATCGGACTGGAACAAAGGTCGGTGGTTTGCTTAAAGATGGTCATCTGGCGCACGATGTCCTTGTTCCCGCTCACCCAGCCGATACGCACCCCCGGCGAAAGTATCTTGGAGAAAGAGCCGGCGTATATGGTATTACCGGCCTTGTCGAACGAGAAAATGGAGGGCAGATGGTCTCCGTCAAATCGGACGTATCCATATGGGTCGTCCTCAAATATTGTCAGGTTTAGCCGTTCGGCTATATCCACAAGCTCCTTGCGGCGTTCGAGCGTCATTGTCGCGCCGCCCGGGTTTTGGAAATTTACTATGGTGTAGATGGCCTTGACTTTCTTGCCCTGCTTTCTGAGACCCTCGACGAGAGACGGAATCTCTGAGACGACCATGCCGCCCTCGTCCATGCGGACGGAGGCAAACTCCGCGCCGTGGTTGTGGAAGGCGTTTATAGCTGCCATATACGTTGGGTCTTCCATAACTATAACGTCGCCCGGGTCGATGATAGCCCAGCCGAAGAGGTCTAACACCTGCTGCGAACCGGTCGTGAGAAGTATTTCGTCCAAGCCCACCTCGCGCCCCATGCGCGGACTCGTCCATTTGGCCAAAAATTCGCGCAATGGGTTGTAGCCCTCGGTCGTGCCATACTGCAAAAGCTGCGAGCCCTGTGTCTTGAAAAGCTCCGTGCCCTCAGCGAACTGCTCTATCGGGAAAACCTCCGGGGCCGGCATTCCGCCAGCGAAAGATATCATCCCGGGCTGGTTGACGACCTTGAGAAGCTCGCGTACCGGGGACGGTATCGCGCTGCCCGCCGCCTTGCTGAAAATTTGTTTCCAGTTATTACCCATGTTTTATTCCTCCTTATACAATATCGCGGAGTCTATACGCAAGAACTCCCGCGTTCTGACTTGTCTATAATATTGCCACAAATGCTCCTGAGTCGAAACAGCATTTGGGCTTATTTAGAGCCGGTTTTTTGTTCTTGCTTCCGGGCGCGCTCCTGAAGGTGCTTCAGGCGGCGGTCTGTCGGGGGGTGCGAGTTGAAACCGCTTGGCGCTGTGGCGAAGCCGTGAGTCTTGAAGCTGTTCATGGCGTTGTAAAGCCCATACGGGCTGTAGCCGACCTTGGACGATAAATCGAGCCCGTAGTCGTCCGCTTCGACCTCCTGTTCGCGGCTGAAGCCGCTCTCCGCTAATTGTATGCCGATAGTCCCCGCAAGCTCCGCCGCGCCTCCGGCTTTACCCAAGAGAGCGCCCACGACGCTCCAGCCTATATTGCGCTTGACGCCGCTTTTGTAATGTCCCAACTTGACGTGCCCAACCTCGTGTCCCAATACGCCGGCTATTTCATCCGGCGTGGATAGAATACGCATCAGTCCATTAGTTACATGAACAGAAAAATTGTCTGAGGATTTGAACTTCACCCAAGCGTTTGGGGCATCGTCTTTTTCATAGGTTATCGGAATCACTTTCATGCCGGCGGCGGGCGCTATGCGGGCCCAGGCCTTTTCGACGTCAGATTTATTGATGGCCGCGACGGCGGCATAGGGACGCATGGGAAATAAAAATATAAAAGCAAAAAACAAAAAAGAAAACAGGCGCAAAAATAGATATAGGCCTGACATATCCGGCAGACTCGGAAAACGCGCGAATAATTTTGAATTTTGAGATACTTTTTTCATCGAAAAAACCTCCTTTTCAGCGTTCAAACGGCCTCGACCTCCATAGACTCGATGGCCAGTTCCATACCGCTCAACACGTCCACGTTCGCGTTGCCGCAGTTTGGGCAGATGAACACCATGCTTTCGCAGTCGCTTGTTTTTCCGCAAGCCTTGCACTTCAGGATAATGGGCAGCTCCATAATTGAAAGATCGGCGTTCTCCATGACGGTGCCCTTGCCAGCTATGCCGAAGGCAAAGGCAAGCAATTCGGGGTCAACCTGCCTCATATGTCCCACTTTAATAACAACGCGTCTCACTTTAGCCCAGCCGGATTGGGCGCATAAACTTTTTATCGTGTTGGTGACAGACTCCGCAAGTGACAACTCGTGCATTTCCTCATTTCCTTTCGAGTGCGGAAACTACTCTCTATATTTTAGTATAAAACCAAATTAATATAAAAATCAAAATAAAAATCAAAATAAAACTAAGTCAATATAAGAGATTTTAACACGTTTTCTCGCGCGCGAAGTTTGGGTATGGAAGTTTGAGTATAGAAGTTTGAGTTATAATTAAGGCATAAGCGCAAAGCGTAAATAAGTGTAAAATATGATGCCAAATATAACGAGCGATTATTGAGGGGGCTCTTCATTGGAACTCAAAGCGGAACTTGACGCTGAACTTAATATGGATCTGGAGCGCGCGGAAACCGAGCTTAAATGGTTAGAGAATATGGCTTCGCTTCAAAAAGAATTGGACGCCTTAGAAGAATATGACCGCGAACTGTCAAGACGCGAGGAGGGCTTCGAACCAGAGCGCCAGAGACTGACTAAGGCGCAGCGGGCTTTGGAATTCGGGGCCGAATATGCCTCTCTTGTATCGCTTCGCAAGGAGCAGGAAGCCGACAAGCGCGCGCATTTAGATACTCGGCTCAAATTGCCGAATATGGAGGCCGGCGTCAGGCGCGCGGACGAGGCTTTGCAGTTTGCCATCACGTATCACTTAGAAAAACAATCAGAGCAAAAAACGACCCTTGAGCTTATTCATAAGGTCCGGGAGTTGGATTTGAAACAGAAAGAAAAAGAGGCGCCGATTTTAGACACGCAGTCGGCCATTGAGGAATTGACCGGTTCTCTCAGGGAACAGCGCCTCAAATTGGAAGAGAACCAGCTTGCGCTTGAAAATATGCAGGTGCGCATGAGGGATATGCAGAAGTTTCTTCAACGCAACGCCGTTGACGAGCGGCTTTTTGAGCAATTGGCCGGCATAAGGGCGCGTTTTGACTCGCTGGCCGCCGCGCTTCAAAAACGGACGCGGCTCAATGACGAGCGCGCGAAAATCGAAAAACAAAAGCAGGAGAACCAGACGTTTTTGGACGACCAAAGCGCCCTTTACGAAACGGTTAAAACCAAATTCACGTCTATAGAGGGAATTATCCGAAAACTGAGAGCCGCGCGCGGCGAGACCCTTGGCGCCAAAGCTCTTTCGGAGTGGAAAAATGAACTCTCCGCGCTCGAGCTGAGGCGGTCGCGCATCGAGGAAGTGGAGAACACCTTGAAAACCCGCTCAGAATGTCTGGAGGAACG
>BOCC01000155.1 GCA_026002715.1 Synergistales bacterium | reverse complement strand
TCAGGCCCTCTGTTGATGGTAGCCTCCTTTAGTTTGAGTTGTGTCTAACCAAAGGATTATACCAAAATCAATTTGAGGGCTGTGTGTTTCTTACCTCCTGCGTTAAGAACTTTGAACTCTCAAGTTATATGGAGAAAAAGAAAAACAAGTTATTTCAACTGCTCTTGGAAGATTACTCATAGACATATTGAGCAAAGGCAAAGCCTCTGTTATGGTTCATCCCGATATGACGGCGTTATGGGAACAGGAGATGACGGTCAAGCTTAGATTAAGCAATTACAGCTTATTTTGCAGTTTCGTGCGAATTCGAGATTAACCCTTGCTTTTATATGAGTAGCACGATATTATAATTATGTGTTACTAATTCATTCTCTATCAGGAGGGGTTTATTTGAAACGCTCAGGAGTTGTCGTTCTTTTATTGTCGCTTTTTTTGTGCGCGTTCTATATTGAAGGAGCTTCAGAGGTTTGTGCTGCAGAAGATCGCCTTGTTGTGGTGACCGCGTGGGAGACGCAGGGGTTAGATCCGCTGCTCTCAGGATTTGCCTTCCTCCGTATGGGCAGCGTCGAAGTCCTTGTGAGATCCGACCGCAAGGGCGGGGTCGAGCCTTGTTTGGCCGAGAAATGGTCGCTTTCGGACGACAGGCTGACATGGAAGTTCGACATCCGGCCCAACGTCCTTTTTCATGACGGCACTCCGCTGACTGCCGCGGCGGCCGCGCGTTCTCTTAATCGGACGCTCAGCAAGGGAGCGATTTTTAAGGGGACGCCGGTTAAGACAATCGAGAGTGACGGAAATTCGGTCGTGATAAAAACGAGCAGTCCATTTGCGCCTCTTCCCTGGTATCTGGCGACGTACTCAACGGTTGTCCTTGCTCCGTCCTCGTTCGATAAAAACGACGAATGCGTCAGCGTCGTGGGGACTGGCTTTTATAAACTCTTGTCATCCGAGGGGAACACCGTATTTGATTTCGAGGCTTTCGACGGCTATTGGGGAGAAAAAGCCGCTATCGAAAAGGCTCGTTATCTTGCCGTTCCGAATCCGGAAACGCGCGCAATGATGGCCGAGTCCGGAGAGGGACATATCGTTATCGACCTTCCGGCGGAAAGCGCCCAATATCTGGCTGAGGATACCGATGTCATCGTCGTAAGTCAGATATTGCCCCGCGTCCGTTCTATGATCTTGAACGCGAACAGACCCGTTTTTGCCGACGCTAAACTGAGGCAGGCGGTATCTTTGTGTATCGACCGCAAGGGAATTGCCGAGGCGATTCACAAAGACGTTACGCTTGCCGCAACTCAACTGTTGGCGGACTTTTCTCCTTGGCATGACAAAAACCTGTCACCCCTTGAGTACAACCCCGAAAAAGCGAGGGGAATTTTCATGAGATTGGGCTGGAAGCCGAACAAGAGCGGCGTACTCGAAAAAGACGGAAAAGAGTTTGCCTTCGAGATTTTAACCTACACAGCTAGACCTGACCTTCCCGTGGTGGCTCAGGCTATTCAACAACAATTGGCGAACGTCGGGATCAAGGTCTCGATAGCGATAGACAACTCGTCGGTAATCGCCTCGCGTCATAACGACGGCACACTTGAGAGCGCCTTGCTGGGCCGAAACTACAGCTCGATTCCTGACCCCATAGGCAACATAGCGGCGGATTTCAGCGAACCGCGCGACCCGATGGGAGCCATGAACTGGCGTTCCGAGAAGGCGGAATCCCTGATTAAAGGCTACATGGGGGCCTCCAATCCGCAAGACGCCGCCAAAGCGCGCTCCGGGATCATGGCCATTCTTCAGGAAGAATTGCCGGTCGTGCCGGTTTCGTGGTACGCGAATCAATCGGCGTTCTCAAAAAATTTAGAAAACGTCAATCTCGATCCCTATGAGCTCAGGCCATATCCTGAAGGAGTTCGCTGGAAAAAGTAGTGTGGCTTGAAGTGAGGAAAGTCGCAGGCATTTTGGGAAAATCAATTTTGCGGGGCCTGGGCATTGCTTTTTGCGTGTCCGGCCTCTGCTTTGCCGTAGCACATCTCATCCCAGGGGATGTCGCGCTTGAGATAGCTATGACACGATACGGAGAGTCGGACGTTGGCATAATTGACAGAGCCGACCGCGTTCGCGAGGAAGAGGGACTTTCCCTGCCGCTCGCCGTTCAGTATCTCGATTGGATAGGAAAGGTTGCCCGATTGGATTTAGGCATATCACTGATTGACAAAACCCCCACGCTCCCTGTCGTATTGAGGGCACTTAAATTTTCCGCGCTGCTCGGTGCCGTCGCGCTGGGGTTTTCGCTTTGCGTCGCCCTGCCCGTCGGCATTGTCGCAGGGCTTCGCCCAAGGGGGAAATTTTATCTCGTTACAGCAATGCTCTCCAGCTTGATTGTTTCAATTCCATCTTTTGTGTGGGGCATATCGCTGATCGTACTGTTCGCGCTAAAGCTGAAGTGGCTGCCTGTCGCAGGATTTCTCTCGCCGACACACGTCATCCTGCCAGCGGCGACCATTGCCCTAACTCTATCCGCTACCTCTTCTCGAATTATCGCCGTCTCTCTTGCTGAGACGATAAATTCGCCCTATTACGCGTTCGCCCGGCATAAAGGACTGAGTGAGCTTTGGACGTTGCTTTTTCATGGACTTCGCAACGCGTCAGTTCCTGTTGTAACCTGCATCGGGATGCAGGCGGCGTCTTTGTTCGGGGGGACGATAGCGATTGAGACGCTCTTCAACTGGCCGGGCGTGGGGTTGCTCTTTCTTAACGCGGTGACGTCCAGAGACATTCCTGTGATTCAGACCGCAGGGATTGCTATGGGGCTTATATGCGTAGCGGTCAACACGACAGTTGACCTGCTGTGCCTGGCTCTGAAGCCGACCGCGCGTTTGGAGCGTTTATGATGAGAGCTTTCGGTGTTGCGATTTGCGCGTGCATAATCGCTTTTGTTCTTATTATTATAGCGCGCGGAACAGACCCTTACGCGCAGGATTTGATGAACACGTTCGCCACTCCCGGTTCTGAACATCTTCTGGGGACTGACTATCTGGGCAGGGACATAGCCGCCAGAACCGCGAGAGGGACGCTGAATTCTATACTATACGCCGCCGCGTCTGTTTTGGGTTCTATGACGCTGGGGACTTTTCTTGGCATGTCGGGCGCTTGGGCGGGAGGCCGCACAGAAAGCGCGCTGCTGGCCGCGACGGATTTTATTATGGCCTTTCCGGGACTTCTTTTCGCGCTCTTTGTAGGGGGACTCTTCAAATTAGGAGCATGGCCAATCGTGATGTCGCTGATCCTGACCGCTTGGGCGGAATATTGCCGGATGAGCCGCGCAATGACGCGTGTCGTTATGGCGCGTCCTTACGTAGAGGCAGGCGTCATTTGTGGTTATCCCCCTTCGTTCCTGATACGTAAATACATTTTCCCGGAGATAGCAGCGCAGATTACAACACTGGCGTCCTTCGGAATGGCGAAATCGATTCTCTACATCTCCTCACTAAACTTTGTGGGAATCGGCCTGACCCCGCCGGTGCCGGAATTGGGGGCAATGATTTCGGAAAGTCTGCCGTACATCAGGAGGCACCCATTCATCGTTGTTCCTCCGTCGGCGCTGATGTCTCTTTTTGTTTTTGCTCTTATTCTAATAGCATCCGAAACAGAAAAACATCCTGATAAATTTGAATCGGAGAGGTTATTTTGAACTCAAAATTAAGGCCGCATTTAAGGTTTGAGAACTTCGGTATTTTGTCTAAACACTCCGGTCAGCCGCTCGTCCGAGGCGTCAACCTTTCCGTAGCCGCCGGAAAGCCTTTTTGTCTGGCCGGAGAAAGCGGCTGTGGAAAATCTCTCTTAGCTCAGGCGGTCGTCGGAATCCTGCCCGAGGAGTTGATGACGGAAGGTTCCATTTTTCTAAATGGCGAAGAAATATCGGGCTTATCTGAGCATTCCCCAAAACGATTACGGGACCTTTGGGGCAGAAAAGTCTTTTATATGCCGCAGGAACCGGCGGCGTCGCTGAATCCATCCATGAGAGCCTACAGGCAAATTCTTGAAATCCACACGGGGCTTCTGCGCAGGACGCGGCGCGAAGGGATGCGTTTAGTTCGGGAGGTATTGGAAAAATTAGGGTTGAACTTGGACACGGCGGGAAGAGAGTATCCTCACCGGCTCTCAGGTGGGATGAATCAGAGGATACTGCTGGCTATGGCCCTGTCCTCTCCCGCCGAGCTCATAATCGTCGATGAACCGACCAAAGGATTGGAGAGCTCTAAACGGGACGACGCCGCCTCCCTTTTGTCAAAGTTAGTGGAGGAGGGGCGTACCGTACTCTGCATCACTCATGACCTGGAAATCCCGAAAAAATTGGGTGGAACTCTGGCGATGATGTACGGTGGGCTCATCGCGGAGACGGGCTCCGTGAGCGATGTTTTGGAAAGGCCAAAACACGTCTACACGCGCGGTTTTTTAAGAGCGCTGCCCGAAAACGGATTGGAGCCCATTCCCGATACCGTCCTGAACGCGCTTGAGACCGCATGGAAAAAGACGGCATGATCGCCACTCTTTCCGCAAAAGGCATCTCTAAAAGTTTCGG
>BOCC01000154.1 GCA_026002715.1 Synergistales bacterium | reverse complement strand
ATGGGGCGCGGCGGCTCTGCTTCTCGCGGCTCGTTTGGCCTTTAAGAAGCGCGGACGAGGACATTTTATAGGCTTCAAGAGAAGCTCGCGCAAGTGTTGTTCTGTTTTTCAAGAGAAATTTTTATGAGGAGGTCAGAGTATGGTAAAGTTTACCCGTAAACGATTCGGTTCATTCTCAATTGTTTTGTTGCTGGTCGCGCTGTTGGTTGTTCCGGTCGGCGCATACGCCGCCGCTGACAAACCGGTCGTAGGCAACGCGAACGGACTTGCCGTGTCGACGAACTGGATGGCGGACGCGGTCGCGCAGAAGATTCTGGATGAGGGCGGCAACGCTATCGACGCCGCGGCGGCGCTGGGCTACGCTCTCGCGGTGGTTCACCCCACGGCGGGCAACATCGGAGGCGGCGGTTTCGCCGTCATTCACCTCGCGAACGGAACGAACACCACCATCGACTTCCGCGAAATGGCCCCTGCCGCGGCGTATCGCGAGATGTACATCGACCCCACCGACTCGAAGAAAGCCCGCATGTACACAGCGGCGGACGGCACTGTTCTTGGCGAGGAGAGCCTTTTTGGATATAAAGCGGCTGGTGTCCCTGGTTCCGTCGCCGGCTTCAACTATATGGTCGAGAAATACGGCGTGAAAAAACTTTCCGAAGTCATCGACCCGGCCGTCAGGTTGGCGCAGAATGGCTTTAACCTTACGGCCGGCACGGCGTCGTCCTTGAACAACTACGAATACAACAAGAAGTACTTCATGCACTTTGCCGGCTCCAAGAAATATTTCACCAAGGCTGACGGCACTGAGTTCAAGGCCGGAGAGCTTTTTAAGCAGTCCGATCTCGCGGAGACACTGAAGCGCATCCAGCGCAGCGGCAACGACGGTTTCTACAAAGGCAAGACCGCTGAGCTGATAGTGGCCGATATGCCCAAGTACGGCGGCATCATCACACTGGCCGACCTCGCCAACTACAAAGTGGTGGAGCGCCCACCTGTGATAGGGTCCTATCACACCGATTACACTATAGTCTCAATGGGCCCTCCCAGCTCCGGAGGTACGCACATACTTCAGATTCTCAATACTGTGGAGAACTTCGATGTTGGCTCGTCGGGCTTCAACTCGGCCATGACCGTCCATTATTTGGTAGAGGCCATGCGCTACGCCTATATCGACCGCACGAAGTATATGGGCGACCCGGATTTCGTGACCGTCCCCGTGGCGCGACTGACCGATAAGGATTACGCGAAGATCATTTGGAATAAAATCTTGGCTCATGACACCGCCAACGGCGGCCCCACAGCCGGCGTAAGCAAACTCGCCGACGCGAGCGGACTTGCGCCCCTCCACGAGGGTGAGGAGACGACACACTACTCGGTCGTCGATAAGTTCGGCAACGCGGTCGGCGTCACCTACACCATCAATATGGGCTATGGCTGCAAAGCTGCGGTCGACGGAGCCGGCTTCTTTATGAACAACGAAATGGACGACTTCATGTCCGTTCCCGGCGTGCCCAACGGCTTCGGGCTTATACAGGGCGAGGCCAACAATATCCAGCCCGGCAAGCGCCCGCTTTCCTCGATGTCTCCGACAATTGTCCTGAAGGGCGGCAAAACATATATGGTGACCGGCAGCCCCGGCGGCTCGCAGATAATCACGACCACTTTGCAGACCGTCTCCAACGTTGTCGACCACGGAATGAACGTCAGCGAGGCGGTGGCCGCGCCCCGTATCCACCATCAGTGGTTCCCGGACGACGTCGGCTATGAGAAGAACAGCTTCACGAGCGACACCGCGAAAATTTTGAGCGACGACATGGGTTACACACTTACCAGGCCGCGCTCGCAGGGTGACGTTGACGCCATCTTAGTCACCGACACAGGCGCTTTCCATGGCGCGCACGACCCGAGAACTTATGACGTGCCGCCATCGATAGACCTCGATCTCGGCTCGAATGACGATGGCGGCAGCAGCGGCTGCGACGTTGGCTTCGGCGTAGCGGCGTTTCTGATTGCCGGTTTGCTTGGCCTGAAGGTTATGAAGAAGAAATAACGAAGAAATAACGAAGAAATAACGAAGCAATAACTCAGGTCTGAGCGCAGCTTTAATCATTTAAAAAGCCCCCTGAACAGGGGGCTTTTTAAATGATTGACTAAGTCTTTCGCAAGATATGCCTTATCCGCGCTTCTTAAAGGCCAAACGAGCCGCGAGAAGCAGAGCCGCCGCGCCCCATCCCGTGGAGCAGCCGCCGGAGCCTGAGTGACCGGATCGATCGCTGAGTGGTTGCACTGGGTTGCTGCCGCCGGTCAGGCCGGGAACGGCGGTGTCGCTGTTATAAAGTTCATGACATATCGTGGCTTGAAAACCGTCAGGAATGGGCAGGTTTGGAAACAATTTTTGCGGTTGAGCATATTGTTGAAACAAAACATAAGACTACAAAAGAAATGAATTACTACATTTCAAGCCTTGCTGAAACGCCCGAAAAACTAATGCAAATCACCCGTGAACACTGGAAAATAGAAAGTTTGCATTGGATTCTTGATGTAGTGTTTTCGAACAAGATGAGTGTCGTTTGGAATCTGAGGAGTCCAATAAAACGCTGAATTCATTCAGAAAACTTGCACTTCATCGTACACCGAACATATGTCAAATCTAACAAACTGAAAATTAGCGGTAAACAGAGTATCTTGAAAGCTATGTTTGACGAAAACTACCTCTTTCAGATAATTGGGAATTTTTCAAGTGAAAGTTTATGAAACGGCCGTGTGGGAAAAACGCGTATTCTTGACAAAGCTACAACTTATGATAAAATACTTTTCGTTATCTTCTTGGGGAATGGTGCAATGGTAGCACGCCTGACTCTGGATCAGGTAATCGGGGTTCGAGTCCCTGTTCCCCAGCCAGAAATGAAATGGCCCCATCGACTAGCGGTCTAGGTCGTAGCCCTCTCAAGGCTAAAACACGGGTTCGAACCCCGTTGGGGCTACCAATTTATAATCCACGCTACAACAAACTACCACAGAAAATCCGTTCGTTAGCGGATTTTTTATCATTTTTAGGGAGCGTATACCACACACTAAAACATACTAAATCCGTTTCAATTTGTACTCTGTTTTGTACTCTATCTCTTCTTGGAGTGCAAAACCTGACTTCTGCAGCAAACACCAAGAAAAAGACCACGTAAAGCATTGCGAAGCAATGTCTTACGTGGTCTTTTAATTTGATTAAAGTTGTTGTGAAATCAAGTTTTCATGTTGGAGAATCAGGTTTTTTAGTATCTCCAAGAATTTTTCTTATATCGCCTAACCTCAGATATTTATGTCTCAGGTCTATTCCGAGTTTCTCATATATCGCTTTCGTAATTTCGTCGGCATAGTCTAAGAACCTGTTCAATATCTTTTCAACAACAACGAAACAAAGGCAAGCAAGATCATTTGTAAAGTTGTGGGGATTTTACGTTCACAATTTTTCCATAGACGGCGGCATTTGTCGAGCCAAGCGAAGGTTCGTTCAACAACCCACCGCTTTGGAAGTACAGCAAATTTGTGTAATTCGTTGCGCTTAACAATCTCTACCTCGGCTCCGATAAGCGACTCAACCTCATATGCAAACTTCTCACCTGTATACCCACCGTCTCCCAAAATCTTCACAACATGAATAGACAGTTCCGGAGCATATGGACGCAGCATTTCAAGCGCGCCTGTGCGGTCAGTAATGTTTGCGGTACTTACAAGAAGCGTGTGCGGCAAGCCATTCGTGTCAACGCCGATATGTATCTTTACGCCTGAAGTTTTTTCCTCGCGTCATAACCCTTTTCTTCGGCCGTGTCGGCATTTTTGACGCTTTTGGAGTCGACTATGATCATAGATGTATTTGGTTCACGCCCAAGCATAATACGCTCTGACATAACTAACTCTCTCATTATTTTATCGAATAACGAGCCTCTCTTCGATATCATCCTTTTTGCTCCACATTTGAAAATAATGATAAGCCGTCTGCCAAGCCAGGAAAATCATGCGGTAAGCCGCGCCAAGTACAACCCTCTTTCAGAACGTAAAGGCAAGCACAAAAAATATCGTAAAGGTCGTATTTGCGCGGCCTTGTAACCTTTCGAAATTTTTCAAGGTGATCAGCTTATAATTTCAAACTGCTCACGCGTAACATCACTTGGGTACGATTGCCTCATCAATATCCACCCCTTAACTTTTTTGACCGATTGTACCATGTTTATGTTGGTTGTAAAAGATATTAAACAGGTTCTAATCTGCGTTCATTCCTTGACACCGCGAAAAAACGCGGCGAAAACCTCATGGACTCTCTCCGCTCTCTTATTTCGCCTGGCGTTCCCGCTGGACAGTAACAGCAAAGAAGATACTTCTTAGATTTTACACATGTACCTTATGTCTATAGGTAAAATTTTCACGGGAATTTAGGCTTGATATAAAAGGAAAAACAATAACCGCTGACGCTATGCATTGCCAAAAAGAAACTTGTGAAAAGATAATAAAGCAAGGCGGAAATTATTGTTTTGGGCTGAAAGAGAACCAAAAGACATTCTATGACGATGTGAAGCTTTTTATCGTGAGTTTTTCACATATTTATACTATAAACTCATAGAAACTTGATTAATGCTCTGGTAATAAGGATTCTTCAGAAATCGGTTTGTTTCGCCCCTTTC
>BOCC01000153.1 GCA_026002715.1 Synergistales bacterium | reverse complement strand
TCAGTGTCATTCTGAACCCGCCTTCTGAAAACCCCAGACCTTTAATGCCAATATCAGAAAGTTTTTTCATCATCCCCTGACCTATAGGACCGTCCAGTACGCTATAGGCGGCTTCCGCAGTGGAGAAAAGGAAAGGCAAATCAAAAACCTGAAAATCCTGCACGAAAGTCCCCACGTTCGCGTTTGTGTTGATGCTGAGATCTATCGTTCCCAAAGTCAGTCCTTCTATGGCGTCGCGCTCTCCTCCCAACATGGCGTTAGGGAAAAGTTTAATCGCAACGCGCCCTTTCGTTCGCTCTTCTATTAGATCCTTGAAAATATAAGCCGAGTTACCGTAAGGATCGTCGCGGCTATCGGCCGTAGTCCACGCAAAACGCAAAACGATTTCGTCGGCGGCGTACGCGGCGCCAGTCAGTAAAAAGAAAGCGCACACTGCACAAACTATAGCGACCACAATACTTCCAGTTCTTATACTCTTCATGTCGATTTCCTCCTAAATGTTAAGTATATACTTTGGATTCTCGTTCACCAGACGCTTTACAGCCTCTTTTTTGAAACCCCTGTCTATCAATGTGTCTATGAACAGTGCCAAACCTACAGGAGGGTCCGGATTTTCAGGCTGTCCAAAATCGCTGTCGATGATACATCTTTCCACGCCCACAACTTTTATGCTTTCAGCCATTTGATCTGCCGATACACACCCCCACGTTACACTGACATATGTCTTTTCCATAATTACTCCCTGCTCTGCCAGTTCTCGCTGCTTGTCGTTAGGCAAAAGGCTTGTGGTGAAATCGGGATGGGTAAACTGTATTTTTTTGACCCCTCTGCTCAAGGCTTCTTTACATAACAGGATCGCTTCTGTATTGCTCAAGTGCCCCGTTGCCAGACAAGCGTCATGCGTCGAAATCAAATCGAGAATCTGATGTACCTCTTCACGGATTTTACCATGTTCATCAACGATAGTGATGCCTTTTATCGCCTCCTCCTTGCGCGTTTTATCCTGATTCTTGTTGAAACCAGCACCGCCAAATACTTTGATATGGTTTTCGGCATGTATGGTTGGCATCCATACAATCTTGCCTCCTAAGCGCAATTCCGTTTCGACGGCATACGGATTAAGGCCACCGACATTATGGTTCAAAACAATAGAACCAAACAGCATGTCACGCCCGATATGCTTGTTGGTCAGCCAAGCTCTGTTAGCGGTAGAAGAACAGTGAGCTTTGATCACAGCCCCGCTCATACCATATTCTAAAAGTTCGTTTGCAAGATCG
Organism: Synergistales bacterium; assembly: GCA_026002715.1. Lineage (GTDB taxonomy): Bacteria > Synergistota > Synergistia > Synergistales > Aminobacteriaceae > BNVG01. Next base: position 3,441 of record BOCC01000153.1, on the reverse strand, counting down.
AAATCGTTCAGCTTTCTCTTAATGAGTCCCGGATCCGTGTGAACATGCATATCAAACGCGTCTTTCAGGAGGTCAACCGCTTCAGGAGAAGGAATATCTTTAGTCACAACAATCACTCCTCGCAACGATAATCAAAAACGAACTGTGAATTGAAAGGTTTTTTGTTCCACCTAGGAAATCTCCGCTAATTTTGCGAGAATCACTTCCCCGATAGCGTCGTAAGCGTCGATGGTGCCTCCGCCGATGTGAGGACTCACCAACACGCAATCCGACTCATACAGCACGCTCTCTAACTTTGCGTTCTCCGTAAGCCCCTCGCCGGCTAACTCCGCGGATAATACGTCTATGCTTACGCCTCTCAATTTACCCGCCTTGAGGGCATCGTAAGCCGCCGCCTCGTCTAAAATACCGCCGCGCGCGGTGTTGATGAGATAGGCTCCTTCTTTTATCAAAGCAATCTGATCTTTTGAGATCATGTTCTTCGTCTCGGGAGTGAGAGGTGTGTGTACTGTCACAAAATCGGATTCTTTGAACAGTTCTTCCTTAGAGACCGGAATAGCGCCACGAGCGGTTATCTCTTCGTTGCTGACCTTGATATCGTTGGCCAAAACTCTCATACCAAAAGCGAGGGCCAACTCGCACACCCGGCTTCCGATTCTCCCAAAGCCGATAATCCCCACTGTCTTGTTTTTCAGTTCGGTCCCTATCCAGTTATACTTATTCCAAAGCCTCCCTACCCGCGACTCGTAATCCGCCCCAATGGTCATACGGGACAAATCCAACATCTTGGAGATAGTCAACTCCGCCACGGCGTTGCTGTTAGCTCCCGGGGCGTTGAATACGGGAATTCCTTTTTTCGACGCGTACTCTAAATCGACGTGGTTGGTGCCCACCGAACACACGGCGATAGCCTTGAGTTTTTTGCCCGCGTCCAAAATTTCTTTATCGATTTTGGGATCTACCCGCATAATCAATAACTCGTAATCAGGCAATAATTCAATAAGCTCCTGTTTGGTGGGTAACATCTTATAATCTACATGAATACCGCGCTTCTCCAGCGCGGGACCAATCAACGTGGACACCTTGTCGATAATGACTGCTTTCATCGAGCTTTACCTTCTTTCGGTCACGCTTTTAGCAATTCCAACAGCTTCTCATGCTCACCGTCCGCCATTTTGTAGCAATGCTCCGGGGCCGGATAAGTGCCGTCTTTGACCTCTTTGACGAAAGTTTTGGCGGCTTCGACTGAAAGAGATTTTGCGTCCGCGTATTTTTTGGCAAATTTTGGCGTCTTCTCGGAGTAGCCAAGAAAATCGTAGATGTTGATCATAGGGGCATCGCTGTAGGGCCCGACGCCGGTTCCAAGGAAGGGGACGGTCAGGCGCGCATAAACTTCCTTCGCCACCTCTTGGGGGATGGACTCCAAAAGAACGCATATGGCTCCAGCTTCCTCGAACGCGAGGGCGTTCTGAATCAGTTTATAGGCGGCCTCCGAATTGCGTCCCTGGGTCTTATATCCTCCGAGCAGGTTTACGGCTTGCGGGGTAAGCCCACTGTGCGCGATGACCGGAATAGAGGCCTGAGTCAGGCGCTTTATGAGTGGAATGATCTCCTCTCCGCCTTCAATCTTGACGCAATCCATCCCCGCCTCGGTCATATAACGAGCGGCGTTACGCACGGCATCGGCATCGGATGTCTGATAGCTGCCGAAGGGCATATCGCCCATGATGAACGCGCTCGGCGCGCCTCTGCGCACCGCTTTCGCGTGTTCGACCATGACGTCCAGTTTGGCTCCAAGAGTATCTTCATACCCGAATGTCACCATGGCTATGGAATCGCCGACGTTGATGATATCAATTCCGGCTTCCTCCGCAATACATGCCATAGGATAATCATACAAGGCCGTACGCGCCATCTTTTCACCTTTGGCCTTTTTTTCGTAAAGATACGAAATTCCCTTGCGCTTCACGGGCAAAACCTCCTAATAGGTATTTATATACTGAATTTCAGATATGCGCTCAAGCTGCTTTTTATTTGATTTAATGCGTTTGCATGCTTAATTATTGACATTGCGTTTTGAAGTAAGTCCTATGAGTAAAGCCGTGATAATATTCTCATTATTGCTTTTCATCAATAACTTAAACTTAAACTTAAACTTAGACTTTGATTACGATTTTATTTTTAATCACGTAGTGGAGATTGATGTTCTTACAATGGTGATTAGTGGTAATATATCGTTGCTTTAGCTTGATGTCAAGAGGTTAAATTAAATTGTGTCAAATTAAATTAACGTCCAGAATATGGAGAGGTGAATTTTATTGAGCGCTGACTCGTCTCTTTTGAAAAAAGGGCTTGCCATACTGTTGTCTTTCGCAAATACAAAATCAGGACAAACTGCCAGTGAAATATCGGCAAAAATGGGCCTGCCCTTTTCGACGACATCTCGTATTCTGAAAGCCCTCGAGGACGAGGGATTTTTGGAGCGTGATTCAAGGGGCAAACAATACCGGCCGGGCCATAATTGCTACTATTTGGGGACAATAGCGCGCGAATATGACATACTGAGGCGAGTCAGTCTGCCTGTTATGGAAAGCCTGCGGCATTGCTTTCAGGAAACTGTGATTATTTACGTAAGAGAAGGGGATTTGAGGGTTTATTACGAACAACTTGAGGGGGCAAAGGCTCTAAAACGCATGGAGCGCGTCGGATCGACCGCGCCTTTATGGGTCGGGTCCGCCAGCCGCTGCCTATTGGCGTGGACCTCTAATGAGGATCTGGAACGCATTTATGCCAATATACGGCCTCTGTGCGTCAACACCATCTTGGACAAGGATGCCGCTATCCGTAACACTATTGAAGTGAGAGAAAGTGGTTACTCTATCAGCGTTTCCGAGCGTGAAGAAGGGGTCTGCTCCGTTTCTGTTCCAATTCTGGACGCGCCGCGGAGCGTCATAGCGAGCCTGACAATCACGGGGCCAGCTTTGCGCTTTGATGATGCGGTGTTGCTGAAGATGATTCCTGCTATGAAAGACGCCGCGCAGCGCATTTCAAAACAACTTGGAAATGCATAGGCGCTGAGGTCTGTAGTCAATTAATTTAATTTCTGAAACAACCCATGAAAAAAATCGACTGAAATTCAGCTTCGTCTAATTTTTCCTCTATCGTTATTGCGTCTGCGATTCTCAGGCGCTGTTGTTTCATGTCCTGTCCTGTTATTGGCTCTCTTGAATATACAAATTCTAAAGTTGCGCGGAACAGGAAAAATAATTGGCTGAAAATTCTGACCGCGAAACGGAGGTTATTATATTCGCGCTATTTTTAATTCTATCGTCAATAAAAATGACGTACAATTAAAAATTGTGATATTTTAGTAATGTTATTAAGTAAGGACAAACGCGAAAGCGTATAATTTCAGGCTTGTAATGTATAATCACATTAGTC
>BOCC01000152.1 GCA_026002715.1 Synergistales bacterium | reverse complement strand
TCATTATACAGCGTGACAACACCACCTTCAAGTTTGCTTGAAAACCATTACTCAACTCGCGCCCCTATTCATCTTTCTATTTTTTACCTCTGTCACAAAATCCCCCTGACTCCGCAGCCACATATCAATCCCTCCGAGACGCCGAACTTTTCCATGGGTTTCGACTTCTCGATCAAGCCATCTTTGTTTAACATCTCGTGCATCCAAAGCATCCGAAAAGCTCCATCCTCTTTGTTCGGCACGTAACCACTCTCCATATACAAATATTATAATCAGCGCAACGGTCGTATGTTGTCCGTTATGAAAAAACTTTGCTGAAAATTTATTATATGGTCATCTCTAAAAACCTATTTTTCAAAAAATAAACCCTGCTATTTTAGTTCCCATGTCCGCTCTATTTTGTCTACCCCGCTCGCAAATCCGTGAAGAGCATAGTTTTTCAAGGTTCTTGTTTGTTGCAACTACGTTTTCCGAAAATTAGTTGCGCAGGTGGTCTATGTCTCTAAAAAAGTTTCTGAAAAAGATTGACTTTTGCGCTTGACATTTTCCACGGTATCTACGAATTGGCGCGCAAATTTTAAGGCGTTCCTGAAGCAGCCCTATAATCATATATTTCTGTGTACTCAACTCTATTGCATTGAAAATACGCTATGATACACTATAATTTGTAATTTTCAAAAGTTTGCGGAACGCAAGAAAACTCGCGCTATTTAATGTTTTCATAGAACAATATCCGGGGGGGATGAGCATGAAGATCAGAGACAAAATTTTATGGGTTGTGATTGCGTTCTTCTTAGTGTTTCCGGCAGCTTCGGAGGCGGCGGTTGCGGAGGCGGCGGTCGGAGACAGGCTTGATGAGGGTAAAATCAAGATTGTAGTCGGGGTCAGCGCCGTGCCGCACGCCGGGATAATGAAAGTTGCGGGAGAGATTCTTGGGCGCGAGGGGTATAACGTCGAGATCAAGGTATTCAACGACTACGTTATGCCCAACGTAGCTTTGGCCGACGGCAGCATCGACGCCAATTTTTTTGCTCATGTGCCATACCTGATAGATAGCATTGCCCAGATGCGCTATGACCTCACATGGTTAGTCAGGGTTCACGTCGAGCCAATGGCTATTTATTCGCGCAGAGTCAGGTCCTTGGGCGGTCTGCCAAACGGCGCGACAGTCGTAATACCCGACAGTGTTTCAAACAGGACGAGGGCGCTTCGTTTGCTTGCTCGGGTTGGGCTTATCAAGGTAAAGGATAAGCCGAACCTCAACATAAGCGACATAACGGAAAACCCGAAAGATCTGAAGATTATAAGGACTAGCCCATACCTTATCCCCGGATCTCTCAGCGGCGCTGACGCGGTGGTTATGAACGGTAATATAGCCATCCAGAGCGGTTTGCATCCCATGCTTGACTCCATCGCCGTCGAGGTCAAGGACGACAGATACGCCAACGTCCTCGTCGTCAGGGTGACTGATATGAACAAACCGGTTATTCGCGCCCTTGCCGCCGCGCTGAATTCGCCAGAGGTCAGGGGTTACATAGAAAATAACCTCGCCCCGCTTGGCATAAGGGCCTCATTTTTTTAACACATTCCAAGGAGAGTGAAAGAAATTTGAAAAACCTTAAGATCGGAACTCAGATTATATTAGCCACATTTGTTATCGTCGTGGTAGCCATTGCCAGCACGTCGCTGACCAGTATGAGGTCTTTTCGGGCTTACATCAACAAAACGGCGAACGAGGATACCGAGCAGGGTCTGTATATACTCCAGAACACCGTGGAGGCGGAGATGCAGAAAGTAAAAGCCTTTCGGGATCAAATCAAACAGAACCAAGTGATAGCCATGCGCATGGCGAACCAGGATAGAGAAGAGCTTCAGCATGACCTGACGGCGCTCATGGCCGCGGCAGGCATCGACATCGCGGTCGCCGCTTTGCCGGACGGAACCGTTCTTGTTAGAGGAAACAACCCCGACAGATACGGCGACAACATCGGCAGCGACGAAATAGTAAGGCGGACATTGGCCGGGGAAGACGTGGATATGTTCATGAGCGGCCCGTCGTCTAAACTTGGGTTCTACTGCGCCACTCCCATCAGAAGAACCGACGGAGAGATAGTAGGCATGATCAGGTCGGCTATATCGCTCGAGAGAGAGTCCCTCCTTGACGAACTCAAAGAGACGTTCGGAAACGAGATGACCATATTTGCCGGCAAGACCAGAATAAACACTACGATAATAGAAAACGGAAAGCGTACCATCGGGACGGACGCCCCGGAGTTCATTCAGCGGGACGTGCTCCGTGACGGAAAGCGATTTATAGGGGAAGTAACTCTCATGGACAGACAGTACCTCGCCTCCTACGCTCCCATCAAAGATCCGACAAGCGGCGAAATAGTGGGTATGTATTTCTCCGGCAACCACTTAGAGGACATGATTGCGGCGTTGTGGTCTATGGAATTCAACGTGGTAACTATCTCCTCCATCGTTCTCGTCATCGCCGTCGGTCTGTCGCTGCTGACGGCGCGGGGAATATCTAAGCCCTTGGGGATAATCGTAGGATTGGCGCAAAGGTGCCGGGACGGCGATTTCACGATAAAGAGGGAAGATTTCAAATACAACGGCGGCGGAGAGCTCAAGGCCTTGGTTGACGCTCTGTCAGAGATGGTGACCGCTCAAAAGGACGTTTTGTCGCAGACGGTGCTGACGTCGGACAAGGTCGCGGAGCAAGCCGAGTCACTGACCGGGCTTTCCAAAGAGAACGCGTCCGTGACTACGAGTATCGGAGATTTGATAAAAAACGTATCAGACCTATGCAAGGTCAACGCGGACGAGGTAGAGCGCGGGGCCGTGAGCGTCTCTGAGTTGGCGACGGGCGCTAATTCAGTCGCCGCGATGTCGGTCAACAGCGCCGACGCGCTCTCAAATACGACAACCCTGTCACAGACAGCTATGGACTCCGTGAACGGCCTCGTCAGCAATATCCGCCGCGTGGATGAGAAAACCACGGAAAATCAGGAAAAAATCAAGGTGCTTTCAACATCGGTGTCGGAGATTTCCAGCTTCATGGGGGTTATAGGCTCTATAGCCGACCAGACCAACCTGTTGGCTCTGAACGCGGCCATAGAGGCGGCGCGCGCGGGGGAAGCGGGACGCGGGTTCGCCGTCGTCGCCGAGGAAGTCCGCAAGCTCGCAGAGGAGTCCCGCAACGCGTCCAACAGCGTCGAGAAATTAGTGACGACTTTGAGCGCGAACGCCAATCAGGCGATATCGGGCTCAGAGGAGTCCGCTGTTATCGTGCAGGAAATTTCGTCGATGGCGAGCGAGACCGTGGACGCGCTGAAAAAAGCGCTGACCGAGATAACGAACGCCAACGAAGCGATACAGTCCATAGCCGCCGTGGCGCAGGAGCAGGCCGCGAGCAGCTCGGAAATATCCCACGCTATAGAGGCCATCAAGAATAGCACGGAGGAGATAACGGGGGCGCTGGGCAAGCTGAACAATTTGAGCGCGCAGACCACCGAAGTCGGCAGATCGGTTTCGGACTCCGCCGACCAAATGTCCCAAAGCGTCGAAGACTTGAAAGGCGCTCTGTCGCAGTTCAAGATAGAAGATATAGAGTAAATTAAAAGGCGGCCGCGATGGCCGCCTTTTAATTTATTCTTCGCACATCCTCAAAAACTCCGCCTCGTCCACAATACGAATGCCTAATTTCTCCGCCTTAGACAGCTTAGACCCGGCGTTTTCTCCGGCCACCACAAGGCCTGTCTTTGAGCTGACGCTGCTCGTCGTCTTGCCGCCAATGGATTTTACTTTCTCCTCGGCCGCCGCGCGGCTCAGCGTAGGAAGCTCGCCCGTAAATACGACCGTAAGTCCTGAAAACGGCAAATTCAAACCCTCCGCCGGACGCGCGGCGGCCGGAGCGCCCATGTTCAGCCCATAGCCCTCTAAGCGGCGCAGAAGCCCGACATTAGTCTCGGAGCGGAAAAACGCCGCCACCGACGAGGCAATTGCGCCGCCTATGCCGTCTACGCTCGATAATTCCTCTTCCGCGGCGTTTCTCATAGCGTCTACTGAGCCGAAACGCTCCGTCAAAAGCTCGGCGGCGCGACGGCCGACAAGCCTTATACCGAGAGCTGTCAGGAGGGCCGAAAGGCCGCGTTTTTTTGAATTTTGCAGGGAAGCGAGCAGATTTTGCGCTGACTTTTCGGCCATGCGCTCAAGCGTGAGAAGTTTATCCATGTCGAGCGCGTAAACGTCGGCTAAGTTTTGAACAAGCCCGTTTTCTATCAATTGCTCGGCCAGCTTGTCGCCGAGGCCGCGTATATCCATACAGGCGCGGGAGGCGAAATAGCGCAGGCCCTCTTTTAATTGAGCGGGGCAGGACGCGCGGTTTGAGCACCGCAGGGCGACCTCGTCCGGCAGCCTGACGACAGGCGAGCCGCAGACAGGGCATTTGTGCGGCATTTCAAAGGGAACTTCCGCGCCAGTTCTCACGCTCTTGTCCACTTCGATAATTTCGGGGATAATCTCAGCGGCCTTATGGATTTTTACGCGGTCGCCGACGCGGATGTCCTTGCGCCGCACCTCGTCCTCGTTGTGAAGTCCGGCGCGGGATACGGTAGTGCCTCCCACCCGCGCGGGCTCGAGGTTCGCCACGGGCGTCAGCGCCCCCGTGCGCCCGACCGATATTTCTATATCAAGGACGCGGGTGTAGACCGTTTCGGGCGGGTACTTATACGCTATGGCCCAGCG
>BOCC01000151.1 GCA_026002715.1 Synergistales bacterium | reverse complement strand
CTACAAGGTGTGACGCGATAATTTTCTCCGCCAGTGTCAGGGGCATAATTCCAGTTCTCCTTTCAGCATTTACTGTAATCGTTTATGACGCATCCGACTAAGAATAGAAAAAGCTGACCGGCAGGCCTCAGTGCTTTGCTGTATGAGCATTCAAATACTCTCGGAAAGATTCCGCAGTTTGGGTAAGCTTAGCTCGCAGAATTGCTATGTCGCTTCCGGCGTCAAACATGTGGCACCCTCTGGCAATGGCTTTTTCAAAGTCCGCCTGAGATTTTAACCCACCAAGACCGGAATCGCCGAGAATGACTTTGGGAGAAGCCTTTACTTTAGCGCAAATCCCCTCGATCGCTTCCTCCACCTCAGAGGTGATCTTTCCTTCATATCCCATATCAATTGACAGGTCCCCACCTCCGATCCGGATCACGTCCAGACCAGTCTCCAACAGCGCGTCGAGATTTTCAATACCTTTGACGCTTTCTACCATGCCGATAGCCATCGTGTTCTCGTTGGCTTGCCGCATATACTCGCCGTTGGGTGAGATAAAGCCATACCGTCCGCTACGCGCGGTAGGACCAAAACCCCGCTTGCCCAGAGGCGGAAATTTGATCTCATCCACCGCTGTTCGCACTTGCTCGTATGTTTCAATGTGCGGAAGTACAACACCCTGAATGCCGGCCATTAGCGCCCTTACAAGCTGTGATTGCTCCAAACTGGGCAGACGCATGATGGGGGTTGCGCCGGAAAGCTCAACCGCACGGATCAGGTCTTCTATATGCTCAAAATCATAAACAAAGTGCTCGCCATCAATAAAAACATAATCCATGCCGCAGTACCCCATACATTCGGCAACGCTTGTGGAGCGGCTGAGTAATTTGCAACCTACGACCGGCGTCCCCATACGCATTTTTTCAAACATAGCATTGTGGAGCTTCATTATGATCAGATCCTTTCACAAAATTATTTAGATGGGACTTAAGTTGCGGTTTTTAAAAGGCGGCTTAATAGCAATTTCTTCTCCTGTCAGTTGGTTTTCCACACGACACACACTGGGCTTTTAGTAGAAATAGTTCTGTCGGCAAACATCGGTATTCCCGAGGCCGAGTCAAGGTGAAATACCCGTAGCGTATCGGTCGTCTCGTTTGCAACGACAAGGGCCTCCGAGTCTGGAGTGAAGGTCATAAAGCGGGGCATACCGCCAAGACTTGGTGTACAGCTTAGCAAACGGACGAACCCGGTATTTGCGTCAATGGAAAAATGGGCGATGGAATCATGGGTGCGGTTGCTGGTGTAAAGCCATTTCCCATCTGGGGAAACTAATATTTCCCCGGCCTGATTTTCCCCCGTATAGGTTTCCGGTAAAGTGGACGCGATCTGCCGTGCCTCCATTTGCCCTTTTTCGCGATCAAACACGCAGAAGGTGACGGTACTACTCTTTTCGTTGAGAATATATACATATCGGTTGTTGGAGTGAACCACCAGATGGCGCGACTCGTCAATTTCCCGCGTCAGAAAACGCTGTGTACGGGCCAGCGAACCGTCGGGCAGCGGACGGAACACAAACACTCCACTGAACCCCTCGCCTCTCCTCTGGGTGGGGACAAACAAATATTCCCACGACGGATCAAAATAGCATTGATGCGCGTGTGACAATCCAACCTCCGATGTGCCCTCTAAGCGCACAAGATGCTCCACGTCTGAAAGGCTGCCGTCCTCCATCCGCCTGCATGCCGCCACCGCTCCACCCTGGAGTGAGGCGACATACAGATAACGGTTTTCCTTGTCCACAATAAGAGACACCGGGTTTTTACCGGCAATGTTCACGGTATTCAGCGGCTTGAGAAAGCCGTCTGCGCCACAAATGGCAAAGGAGCTGGTTGTTGTGCCGTCCCCATGCACGGTATACAGGAACCGCTGCTCGCGATCCAGACAGAGGAAAGTGGGGTCGACAACGTCCTCCAGCAGTTGCGTAAGCGTCCACTCCCCGCTGGCGTTGTCCACGTGGTACACGCTAAGCCCTTTACCGCGCGCGTTCCGTTCCTTGCTGGTTCGGCAACCTACATAGGCGATGCTCATGCCGTTTGCCCCCCCTTTGAGCGTTTGTTTCCGCTCAGGACATTATAGACGATGAGAATAGCCGCCACAATAATCGCCACTGTGGATGGAATGATAAACGGCGTTACCATTACAATACCAGCCCCCACCACCAGAAGCCGCACGGTCATACTCATATTGGAACCGATATAGCCAGCCACACCCGTGGACACCGCATAAACACCCACTACGGCTGTAACAAACGCGTAAACCGTTTCGCCCATGCCGCTGCCATGCAAGAAGAGCATACCGTTGCAGTAGATGAATGCAAACGGGATAATGAACACCGGTAAGGCAATCATGCATGATAAGATGCCTGTCTTGACCCAGTTGGATCGCGCGATACTGGAGCTGACATATACGGCTGAGCAAACGGGCGGAGTGATATTTGAAAGCGCCGAGTAATAGAACACAAACATATGGGCCGGCATGGTAGCCACGCCCAGTTGCACCAGCGATGGTACCAGAACGGCCGCCCCTATGATGTAGGAGGCTGTGGCGGGCAGTCCCATCCCAAGGATGATGCAGACGCCCATTGAAAGAACGAGGCACAAAAACAGACTATCTTGCCCTATGGAGACGATCAGGTTGGAAAGCTTGACGGCAAAGCCCGAGTAGTTGATTAGCACGATGACCAATTGCGCGCTCACCATCAGCGTGGTCATAGAGATCATGGCTTTGGCGCTTTCAAGGCAGATATCTTTGAGCGATTTGCCGGTTATTGCAACACAGGCCCTGACCCCTTTCTTTAAGGGTAGGTAACAAAGCAGGTAGACAATCACGCCGGTGAAGGTGGCGTAGCAGGCTGCCAGCGTAGTGGAGTAGTTGTTGATTATCAGATATAGAAAAATAGCGATAGGGATCACAATGACAATATACTGACGCGGCGTTACCTTTTCGACATTGCCCGAACTGCTGCCGAAAATTTGAAGTTTTTTGGACTGGTAGTGTATGGCGAACAGAGCCCCTAAGTAATACAAAAAAGCTGGGAAGATGGCCGCCTTGGCTACACTGGCGTAGTTCACGCCGATGAGTTGCGCCATGATAAACGCGCCGGCTCCCATGATGGGGGGCATTATCATGCTTCCTGTAGATCCTAAGGCCACGGTGGCCGCCGTCCACTCTGGGGTGTAACCATCTTGTTTCATCATAGGTACTGTGAATGAGCCTGTGGCCATGACGTTGGCGACCGGCTGCCCTGAGATCATACCGAACAGACCGCTGCTTATCAACGCCACCTTGCCAGAGCCTCCTACTGCGTTTCCCACCAGCCTTTTGCCGATGCGGATAAAGGTTTCCGCGCCGCCTGTCGCACTGAGCATAGCGCCGAACACGCCGAAGATTGCCAACAGGTTGGCCGCCAAGCCTGTCATAGTGCCCCACATACCGCTGCTGGCGTGGTACATAGACTGCATGATCGCTTCTATGCTGAACGCCTTATGCCCCCACATACCCGGGAAAATAGGCCCGGCTAACGCATAAAACAAAAAAAACGCTGCCATGACGATAAACACATAGCCCACCGTCCGGCGCCCCGCCTCTAAAATCAAAAGACAAAGCGTGTAGGCAAAGAACCTATCCCACACGCTGTACCATTTCTGTACATTCCAAATCATTTGGTTATTCATGAACGCTACATACAGGCAAGCCGACACGGCAATGACGCTGAACAGAAGGTCATGAATGGGAACGCGGTCTTTTTTCTGAGAATTATAGGCGGGTTTGAGAATAAAACAAAGGGGGAGAATAAAAGCCAAATGGATGCTGCGCTGAAACGCATCGTCCAATACACCGAAACCCGCGATATAAATCTGAAACAGAACGATAACAATCGATATAGCCAAGATAATATAGTTCCAAGTCTTAGACAATGTTCGCATAGCCCACTCCTCCAATCAAAAGCATTGCATTTTAGTGCGTTTTGTCTACTGAATCACATACTACAACTTGAAGTGCTTGTCCATTCGGATGTCTCTTATGATTTTTGACTTTGGATTGGGAACCATTGCCATTATGTCAGATCCGCTCAACTTATTCCCCCGGCATAGCCGAGGGAATAATGTATTATCGAGTTATTTTCTGTAAGGCTATCTACTAACAGGGATGTATTCCGGTGGAATTAGCTCAGCTGGAACGGTGTAACCGTTTTCAATCATATACTGGACAATGCCGGCATGCAACGGCACGCGCGCGATCTTCAGCGTCATGCCAATGACGTCGAAATCAGCGCCTTTGGTGTAAGCAGCTGTCCATTTAGCTCTGCCTTGCTCGCTCATTAGGGCGCTGATCATAGCGTACACCTGGGCTTGTGTCATTTTGGTTGAGGCAACACCACCTTGAGCCGATGCAATGGTGGTGTAATCGTAGCCCTGCCCTTTATAGGAACCGGCTGGAATTATGCTTTTCGTGACGTAAGGGTACGTTTCTTGAATTTTAGCGACCTCTTCGTCAGTAAAGGCGAGGAATCTAATATCAATAGCAGCAAGCATTTGTAGAACTTGGGCGTCTCCCGGTGATCCGTTGCGAATGCTGCCAGGAATCTGGCGATTACAGACCGCGTCAACCCCGTCTCCAGCGCTGGCCACGAACCAGTTTGGTTTCACTCCAATAATTTTACAGGCGCCCATCGCCAAAAGAGCATTGGCCGTGCCAGTTCCACCCGGATGGATGGTGACACCGTTGAGCTCATGGACATATTTGAGCCCGAGGCTGGC
>BOCC01000150.1 GCA_026002715.1 Synergistales bacterium | reverse complement strand
GGCGCTCGTGGGATACTTCTGCGAGCTTTGCGAGATTCAGCTTTACCCTGCCTCATATGAGGCTTGGGTTATACCATGCGGAAGATTCATAAGTTGTTGGTATGAATTAGTACGCTGAAAGGATCGGCTGTTGTATGCTGCGTTATATTTTCAGAAGGATTCTTTTTCTGATCCCGGTTCTGCTCGGTGTCTCAATCCTCATTTTCGCGATTATCCACTTAGCGCCCGGCGACCCGGCGGAAGCTCTGCTGGGTCCCAGCGCGACGACGCGAGATCTCGAGGAACTGCGCGAGCAGTTGGGTCTGAACAAATCATTGGTCACGCAATATTTTACCTTCCTGACCAACACGCTGAAGGGAGACTTCGGCCGCTCCATCCGAACGAACAACCCCGTACTGGAGGAGTTGCTCGACCGCTTCGAGCCCTCGTTGATTTTGGCGGTGCTCAGCATGACGCTGGCCATTGCGGTGGGCATTCCGCTGGGTCTTCTGGCGGCGCTTCGCCAAAACACTTGGATAGATACTTCCTGTAATTTTGTGGCGCTTCTGGGGTTTTCTCTTCCGGGCTTTTGGCTCGGCCTGATGCTCATGCTTTTCTTTTCGATAATGGTTCCCATCCTCCCATCCTCCGGCTACGGTACCTGGCAGCAACTGATAATGCCGACTCTCGTCCTCTCCACGAACACGACGGCGGTCATCGCTCGCATGACGCGCTCAAGCATGCTGGAGGTCATCCGGCAGGATTACATCCGAACGGCCAAAGCCAAAGGGTTGAGCGGACGTCTGATCTTAGCCCGGCACATTTTGAGCAACGTGCTCATTCCCGTCGTGACCGTCGCCGGGCTCCACTTCGGCCATATGCTGGGGGGCGTGGTCATTACCGAGACGGTTTTTTCCATTCCCGGGGTCGGACGTCTCATTATCGACGCCATACGCTTTCAGGATTATCCTGTCGTTCAGGGCGGCATCCTTTTCTTCGCGTTTTGTCTGAGCCTTGTCAATCTTGGAGTGGATTTGATATACGCCCTGCTTGATCCAAGAATCAAGGCGCAGTACAGAGCGGGATAAGAAAAACACGGGCAAGGGGGAATTTTTCAAATGCTGGGTACGGCGGCAACATTAAAGAGAGACAAAAGACAAAGCAAAATCGGCGAGATCTGGAGACGGCTCAAAATCAACAAAGGGGCTGTCGCGGGCTTGGCGGTCATTCTTTTTTTGAGCGCGATGGCCATCTTCGCTCCCTATCTGGCGCCTTACGAGCCTAATAAGATGAACTCCGGGCCGCGGCTCGCTTCCCCGTCGATGAAGCATCCGCTGGGCACTGACAGCTTCGGGCGCGACCAACTCAGCCGCGTCATATATGGAGCCCGCATATCGCTTTACGTGGGCTTCATCGCGGTGGGAATAGGCGCCGTTATCGGGGGCTTCATCGGGGCCGTCGTGGGGTATTACGGAGGAAGGGTCGATAATATCCTGATGCGCATTATGGACGTGTTGTTGGCCGTTCCACAGATTATTCTGGCCATCGCCATAGTGGGCGCGCTCGGCGCAAACCTCGTAAACCTGATGATAGCCGTAGGCGTCAGCCAGATTCCGCGTTACGCCCGCATTGTCCGGGCCTCCGCTCTCTCCGTGAGAGGGCAGGAGTTCGTTGAGGCGGCCAGAGCTATCGGCGCCAGCGATCTGCGTATTATCTTAGAAAATATCCTGCCCAACTGCATGGCGCCCATAATAGTGCAAAGCACGCTCGGCGTCGCCTCCGCCATTCTCTCGGCGGCGGCGTTGAGCTTTCTGGGACTCGGCATCCAGCCCCCGACTCCTGAGTGGGGCTCCATGCTGAGCTTAGGCCGTCAGTACATGCGCAACGCTCCGCATCTGACCTTCTATCCGGGGCTTGTTATCGCCATTGTCGTTCTGGCTCTCAATATTTTCGGGGACGGGTTGCGCGACGCCCTTGATCCCAAGCTGCGCCAATAGAAAGGAGTGGGATTCGCAAATGGCCGCGTTATTATCGGTGAACGACCTGTGCGTAAAATACAAGACCTTCGAAGGCATCGTCCACGCGGTGAACGGCATCAGCTTCGACATCCCGGAGCGCGGGACGCTGGGGTTAGTCGGCGAGAGCGGAGCGGGCAAGACCACAACCGCGCTGTCGCTGATGCGCCTGATTCCCGTGCCGCCGGGAATTGTTGAGCGTGGGGAAATTTCCTTCGGGGGGCGCGATATCCATGCCCTCTCCGAGGCCGAGATGAAAAAAATTCGGGGTAACCAGATATCCATGATCTTTCAGGACCCCATGACGTCTTTGAATCCCGTGTTGACCGTGGGACTCCAGATTTCCGAAGCCATCGTAGCGCATCAGAACACGAGCGAGCGCGAGGCATTGAAAAGAACTCAGGAAATGCTGGAAAAAGTGCAAATTCCCTCTGCGCGCCACAAAGAATACCCCCATGAATTCAGCGGAGGTATGCGTCAACGCGTGGGCATCGCTATGGCGCTGGCCTGCAATCCACGCCTGATAATCGCGGACGAACCGACCACGGCGTTGGACGTGACCATTCAAGCCCAGGTCATTGAGTTAATGCGCAATCTTCGGCAGGAGTTTTCCACCGCCATGATGTTGATAACACATGATTTGGGTGTGGTGGGGGAGGTCTGTGACCGGGTAGCGGTGATGTACGCCGGTGAAATTGTCGAGGAAGGCAGCTTGGAGCAAATTTTCGAGGACGCCCGCCATCCTTATACGACAGGGCTCTTCAAATGCATCCCGGACATCGAAGAAGACAGCTCCCAGATACAGCCCATCATGGGGCTCATGCCTGACCCCTTCGACCTTCCGTCGGGGTGCTGTTTCCATCCGCGCTGTCCTTCCTGCATGGAAGTTTGCCGCGTGGAAAGGCCCGCGTTTTTACGAGAAAACGGGCGAACCGTCCAGTGTCACCTTTACGCGAAAGGAGGCGTGACCCAATGATTTCTCAAACACGCGACTTGCCCGACGGAACCGGCGGCGCCGCTTCAAACCGGCCGCTCTTGGATGTTCGCGACCTCGTGAAACACTTCAAGGTCGGGGCCGGCATCGTGCACGCCGTAGACGGGGTGTCTTTTTCCATTATGAAGGGTGAGACTCTGGGGTTAGTTGGAGAGTCCGGGTGCGGAAAGTCGACGACGGGGCGCGCCCTGATTCGCCTAATAGACGCCACGTCGGGTTCCGTGACGTATCAGGACCGAGACATCCTCGCCCTGAGCAAACCGGAAATGACATCTATGCGTAAGGAGATGCAGATTATCTTTCAAGACCCGTTTTCCTCAATAGACCCGCGAAAAACCGTCGGCGACACAATAGGCAAGCCTCTCTATATCCACCGTGTCGGCACAAGGCGGGAGCGTGAGGCTCGCGTCGATCACCTGATGGAATTGGTAGGTCTGAGCGCCAGGCTCTACAACAAGTATCCTCACGAATTAGACGGGGGCCGGCGTCAACGAGTGGGCATCGCCCGCGCTCTGGCTCTTTCCCCGAGCTTTATCGTCTGCGACGAGCCGGTGTCGGCTCTGGACGTGTCGATTCAGGCCCAGATTTTGAACTTGCTGGAAGAACTGCAGAACACGATGAAGCTGACATACCTGTTTGTCTCTCACGACCTGTCGGTTATCAAGCACCTGAGCAATCGCGTCGCGGTCATGTACTTAGGAAAGATCGTCGAGCTTTCTCCAACGCTCAGCCTGTTCAAAAACACTCTGCATCCCTACGCTCAGGCGCTTTTGTCCGCGGTGCCTGTCGCAAAACTGCGCCGGACGCGAGAACGGATTATCCTGACCGGCGGCGTGCCGAGTCCGATTCATCCTCCCTCCGGCTGCCGCTTTCACACGCGCTGCCACCACAAAACGCCGGTTTGCTCCGAACGGGAACCGCAATTGCTTGACGCGGGCGAGGGGCATTTCGTGGCCTGCCATCTGGTACACAAGGTTTGAAATGCCGCTTGGAGAGTAAAAAAGAAATTGCGCCGAATTGTTTGAATATGCTATAGTGTGTTCAACATTAGATTTTAATTTTGAAAAGGAGGAAACGGCTGATGAAGAGCATTATTGAGGAGCTGCGAAAGAACTACGAAAGGGGATTCGGCTTTTTGTTTCAGCAGATTGAAGAGGCGTCGGACGAATTGTGGAAGGCGCGAACCGGGCAGTGCTCCTATTGGCAGCACGTCTATCACGCGTTTGTCTGCGTCGACTACTTCACGCTTCCAGCGGGCGCGGACCTCGATCCCGGCCCCGGTACGCTGAAGGTCGCTATGTTCGAGGAACTGCCGGAGTCGGGAAATCCTATCTCCAAAGACGCCGTCCGCGAGTTCGGGAAGCGAAAGAAGGCGCAGGCGGATGCTTGGCTTGACGGCTTGAACGATGATGACCTTCCCAAGAAACACGAAGGATGCTCCGCGAGGAGAAAGATGGATGTGACCAACGGGATGATGTTGTCCAACCTGATAGCGCACAACTTTTATCACGTCGGCTGCAACGACACCACACTGCGCGAGAGCGGACGTTCTGGGGTCTATTAGAGCCAAGAAAGGAAGGTGACGGCCCAGGGCAAACGCATAAAAATCAATCGAACGAGATAACCCTATACTCCCTAAAATTTAGGTACCATAATGGCATGAACTATTAAAATTACTTACTTTACGAGGATTATATGGTGGTTATTACTCCGGCATTCAAAATAAGTAAAATTATGTTAGAGTAAATGTATGAAGATAAATGAGATAAATTTCACAGAAATAGCGGCGTCGGACAGCAGGGCATTAACGCCTGAGGCTTTATGCGAA
>BOCC01000149.1 GCA_026002715.1 Synergistales bacterium | reverse complement strand
AAGCTCCGAAATATGTTTTTGGTTTTCAGTTGTTTGATAAAGTTCAGATGTTAGACGGACGTGTTGGATTTATTTTTGGAAGGAGGAAGAGCGGTAGTTTTGATATACGGACGTTAAAGGGAGAAAAACTCTCCGCAGGAATCAGTTATAAGAAACTTAAACTGATTGAGAAAAGAAAGACCATTTTAGTAGAACAAGAAAGGAGAAAGGCTCATTCCTCCCCGGCATAAAATGCCGAGGTCTCTTGAGCCTAAAAACAGGATGAAATATGTCCACTTTCAGGCATTGGGGTGTCCGCCGCCGGTGCGGTATGAATACTCCAAAACAGGGAATTGGGAAGAATACAGCGTCAAATATAAAGAGCACATGGAAAGAAAACTCAATGTTTTAGATGAGATTATGACTTTTTTTGGTGAATCTACTGTGGCATTGATGTGTTTTGAGGCTGATCCCCTCAAGTGCCACCGTCTTTTTTTGGCGCAAAAAATAAACGAACGACACGGTATCATGTTTGAGAATTTATATCCACTAAACGATTATCAGGGATTAATCAACTTCGCCTGATAGAGAAATGGAAGCGAGCAGATGAAGAATCTAAATCTCAAGAAAGAAATATTGAACCATGTTTTTTCCCGTAAGGTTGTCGGCGATTTACTTAAAAAAGGTTCAAACGAGATTTTTGATTGCGCGGCGCGGCAATACGTCAGTGATTTTGAAAATAAGACTTACGGCGAGATTTTCAGCGAGATATATGTGATTCTTGGAAAAGAGCGACGCAATGAATATTATTATATGAACATTTTATTTAATTATATATTAGAAGAGATTGAGGGGCTTGCTTGCAATCGGGAGCCGGAAAGAATAAGTATGTTTTCGCAAAAATGGATTGGGCGCAGCGTGGCGGATTTTATCGTAATAAAAAATGACGGAAACGAGGACGGCGAGGTTTTTGAAATAAAGTCTGACCTCGACAATTTGAGCAGATTGCAAGGGCAGCTTGAAGATTATCATAGGGCATTTGATACAGTGTCGGTTTTGTCCTCAGAAGACGAGTGCAAGAAGATAGAAGATGTGCTGGCAAAATTCGGAGAGATGGGTAAGGCGACCGGGATTCATGTTTTGTCTGACAACGGTTCGTATTTTAGTGTTCTTCACGGGCGGGAGCCGTATCCTTTTGTTAAAAATCTTGATCACAAGTGTATTTTTAACCTTTTGCGAAAATGAATACGGGAATGTCGTGCGGCAATATTTTGGGGAGGTTCCGAAAGTTGCGCCGGTATTTTATTTTAGAGCTTGTCTTGAAAAGTTCAGGCAGATACCGATTTGCGAGGCGCAGAAAATGGCGTTTAAGGAACTGAAAAAGAGGGGCGGGGTAGTGAGCGGTGACTTTGAGGGGATACAGGAGGAACTGAGATCTTTGGTTTACTTTGCGGGGTTAATGGGAAAGATGGGAAAGATGAGAAAGACAGAGGAATTGGGACAGATGTTGCGGGTGCAGTATAGGGAGTTGTTATAATTAAGGTTGTGACGGGTTTGACTGTGGTGTTTTTGACATACTCCCACAGTTGAAAAATGTGAGATTCTGGGATCAACAGAGACGGTTTGCAAGCAAGACTTACATCTCCTACTTCAAGAGTTGAAGATATTCACACAAAAGAAGAACGTGCCGGGCATCAGTCGCTTGAGGCAAAAGTGCAGAACGATAGAGAATCTATGAGAAGATGAACTACCGGGCAACTAAATTTTGTCGTCAATAGTTCGAGTGTACAAGAAAGGAGCGGAAATTTTGGATTATACACTGATGCACAAAGACGTTGAAGTGGTGAATATTGAAATCCATGATGTCATTGGTGGTATTACACGTATTGGGGATGTTGATGCTGTTAAACATATTCCAGTTGGAGTGACTACTGGGAATAACGAAATTAACCATGAGTTATTAAATAAATGGTGGACTGGACGTTCTATTCCAGCAAGTCGCCAAGGGATACGTGGAGTATTAGAAAAACTTAAAATTAGCTCTACAAAAATGTTGATTGATAAATGTATGGGGCTTAGTTTATCCGATCAATACTGGATTCGGCCTGTAAATTCTGATTTGGCTTGGGGAAAAGTGAATTTTTTTGAAAATTCTTTTTCTGAGGACATGGGGAATGTTTTGTTTGGCAGAGGAGGAGACGGTAAAATAAGTCTTTTGTCACCAAACAATACATCAGATGGATGGTTACGTAAGAAATGGATTATTGCGGACGACAAACGGTATTTAGTAAAAGGCGCTAGCGAACCATTTCGGCAGGAACCATTGAATGAGGTTTTTGCGACTGAAGTTATGTGCAGACTTGACATTCCTCATGTTTCATATGCAGTGAAAAAAGAGGAACGGCAAGATGAAAAGGGGAAACTGTATAGCATTTGCGAGGATTTTATAACGCCACAAACTGAGCTTGTAAGCGCATGGAATATAATGTTGACACAAGATTATTGCGACGACGAATCTGATTATCAACATTTTTTAAGATGTTGCGATACGCTTGGAATTCTGAACGCGAAAAGTGCAATGGATCAAATTTTTTCTGTGGATTTTTTGATTGCCAATACGGATAGGCATTTGAGTAATTTTGGAGCTGTTCGTAATGCAGATACATTAGAATGGCTTGGGATTGCGCCGATTTATGACAATGGTACAAGCATGTGGCATAATGCTTTAAGTATCCCCGTTGGTAAAATAAATATAGTCGAGAGCGAGCCATTTTGTCATTCACATGCGGAGCAGATAAAATTAGCTTCCTCTTTGGATTTTGTGAATTTTGAGAAGTTGTCTGACATTGAGTATGTCGTAGATGAAATTTACAAACAATCTCCCTCTATTGATAGTAATCGTAGAAAACGTTTGTGTCGCGCTGTTTCAAATCATGTTTTATTATTGAAAAAGGAGCGCGATAGCCGTGTGTTCATCAAACCACGTCATCAGCAACAGAAAAATGTTGTTGATGACGTAGCAAATTTGCACATAGAAGAAAACCACGTGGAGAAAGCAATGGATCTCTTAAAAGAGGTACCGGAGGATGTTCGGGATGAGGTTTTTGACGCGTTGAAGACTTTTGGAAAAATTCATTTGACTTTCGAGAACGGAAAATATAACGTCTTGACTGAGGCTACAACAAAAACTAAATACGCAAGGGATTATGAGTTTCTCGGCATAATAAAGGCTGAGGATGTTTATACAAAAGATGAGCGCGATAATCATCAGACGTATGAGGGGCAAAGGAAAAGAGAATTTATGGGAAGATGATGGTTGAGAGATTGACAAAAAATAACCGTGATACCTTGTGAGGCGTCACGGACATTTCTGTTCAGTTTTACCTGCCCAGAGTAGCTATAATTGATAGTGAATAGAATAACAATATTTTTGTTTTTTGTCGAGTCAATGTCTGGTCACTTCTAAAAACCTATTTTTCAAAAAATAAACCCTGCTATTTTACTGGGTTTACGTTATGTCAAAAATCGAAAACGGGGTTTTTGACTGTGGCATTTGTAGAAAGGGATGATTGTTGTGGGTGAGGCGGTTCGGGAAGTCAATACAAGAAAAAAGAGTTTTATGGATTCGACGCCGGAGGAAATGGAAG
Organism: Synergistales bacterium; assembly: GCA_026002715.1. Classification (GTDB taxonomy): domain Bacteria; phylum Synergistota; class Synergistia; order Synergistales; family Aminobacteriaceae; genus BNVG01. The sequence continues at coordinate 1,241 of BOCC01000149.1, read as the reverse complement.
AAAGGCTGGCAAAGACAACTCAAAGAGCGCGAGATAATTTGCACGCAAATGGGCTACCTTATGTTATTGGAGACGACAAGGGAGTATATGAGGTGTACCCTGATGGACATAGGGTTTTCACACCGTACAGAAAGCGTGAAGCAAATGAAAGATAACGAACAGCCAGTTTTGATTGTTATTGCCGGGCCAAATGGTTCGGGGAAAAGTACGATTACCGAAGATTTAGAACAAGAACCAGATTTTCCGTCCTTGTATATAAATGCCGATGAAATCAAGAAAAATGAAGGTATTTCTGATATAGAAGCGTGGAAAAAAGCCGACGCGCAACGCGAGGATGCCTTAAATAAACGAGAGTCTTTTGCTTTTGAAACGGTGTTCTCACATCCAAGCAAAGTTGAATTGATGTCGTATGCCAAAGAGCTTGGTTATGATATCAAGCTATATTTTGTGTGTACTCAAGATGCTGATGTCAACGTAGCGCGAGTAAAAAGGCGTTATCAGAATGGTGGTCATGATGTGCCTGAAGATAAGATTAGAAGTCGATATGTAAGAAGCATGGAAATTCTCAAACAATCTCTTCCTATTGCTGACGAAGCTGCAATATTTAATAATTCGTGGAAAAATCCGGAGTTGATTGCCCAAAAAACTCGGGATGGGGAAATTCATGTATGTTCACTTCAGGATAAAGATCCGCGAAGTATATGGACTAAAGAAAAAATAGAAGAATTGGTTGGATTGAGAGAGTCGCAATCTTTGACGGAACAAATGCGGAAACGAAATAGTGGAAATGAGAGATAGAGGTTGAAAAGAGGAAATTACGATGTATGAAAATTTTTTGGAATTGTGTGCCAACAACACCTCAAAAGAAGTTGAATTTGCGCTTCAAAATGGCGCAAATATAAATGAAAAAGATGATGACGGTTGGACGGCTTTAATGTTTGCTACGCACAATATTCATGATCCGGAAGTGGTTGCCGTTCTTCTTGAACACGGAGCGGACGTAAATGAAAAAAATAAACGCGAAGAAGACTATACAGCTTTAATGTACGCTGTTTTGCATCGTGCAAATCCTCAAATTATAAAAACCCTACTTGATTATGGTGCGAATATTGACGCAAAAAAGGTGTGGTTTTTGGTGTAAACGTTGATCACTCCCACCATATTGCGGCCACGTTTAACGATCATGGTATAAATTGTGAGGCCGTTTGGGGAAACATGGGCGAAGAAAACCGTCACGCCGT
>BOCC01000148.1 GCA_026002715.1 Synergistales bacterium | reverse complement strand
TCATAAAATAATACTATAAAAAGCGTAATTTTACTATATTCTAAATTAAAACTCAAAATTCTAAATTAAAACTCAAATAAAGAAAAAATTGAGAAATGAGAGAAAATTATGACAGGCATAAATTCAATAAATTCAATAAATTCTATGGATATAAACGCAATGGCGCGTGATTTGGAGCTTCAATGGAAAGAGGGCCTTCATCGTTATGCGGAAGCTCTGTCGGCTTGCGTCTCAGTGCGCCTGACCGGGCCGCGCGAGGCGAGCGGGATTTACGCCCATATCTTGGATTGTCTTTTTTCGGTACCGCTTTTGCCGCCGTCGGGCGCCGTTATCGACGTAGGCAGCGGCGGAGGGCTGCCAGGGGTCGTCTGGGCGATAACGCGCCCTGATTTGTCGGTTACGCTGCTCGACAGCGCCCGAAAAAAATGTCAAGCCGCTCAAGGTTTGGTTTCAAGTTTGGGATTGTCCAATGTGTCGGTCGTGTGCCGCCGCTGCGAGGAGTACGCGCTCATCTCGCGCGAGGTTTTTTCTTTAGCGGCGGCGAGAGCTGTAACTCACGCCGGGGTTTTATGCGAATACCTTTCTCCGCTGACAAAGGTGGGGGGGCGATTGCTGGCTTTCAAAGGGCCGAAGGGAGGCGCGGAGCTGCGCGAGACGGAATCGAAAAGAGGCGATGATTCATGGACGGCTATAGGTTTGACGAAGCCCGAAATCATACCTTACGGAGATAGCGATCAAAGCCGCGTCTTTGTGATATGGGATAAAAAAGCCCCATGCCCGGCCCGCTTCCCCCGCCGCGCTGGAATCGCCGAGGCAAAAAAATGGTGGCTTACGTAGATTATTCCGCGTAAACCGTAACGGTCGGAAACCCAACGCTTGAGCGCTTAATTTCAAAACTCGGGGACAGGACGGCAGCCAGATGAGAAGCGGAACGCAAGGTCAGCCACATGGGCGACTTCTCCCCCCCGTCGGTCATCACTGATATTCCAGCGTCCTCCAAGGACTGTATAAAGGATTGCCTTTCATCTGTGTCCAAATTTTCGGGCATATCTATGCGGATTAAAAGGCCATAGGGCGGAAGAAAAAGCTCTTTGCGCTCTTTGAGTTCGTATTCCCAAAAGGCTCTCCACCCCCTCTTAAAAGAAGCCAGCCAAGGATTGTCCGGCCTCAGCGTCTGAACGACAACAACCCTGTCAAGGCCTGATTTGATCTCTCTTCCTCTCCAGTACGATTCTAAAATCATGCTGAAAGCCCGAGCTCTCGCGCCGTACTCGGTCTTGCGGCTTTCGGCGTCTGAGTCTATCCAACCGACAAGCCCAACGTCCGAAGAGTCGCAAAGAGAGAGAATTTTACGCGTCCCGAGCATCAAAAAAGGAGATTTTTGTTTTTTTTCGTCCGTCACGATTTTGTATCCCCTAAGATAATGCTCCGCCATCCGATACAGCGCCTCAAGGCCTGGGCGTTTTCCCACCAAAAGAGAGCCTAGGCAGACAGGGCAGCACTCCGGAAGGCTTTCGCGTTGTCCGCACAGGACGCAGCGCAACGACGCTTGATTCAACAATTGGTTTTCCATTCTCATTATGGAGCCGCAGCGTCCGCAAGACAGCGACGCGCCGCAATCCGAACAAGAGATCTCTCCCGCCTGCCCCTTGCGGTCTAATATCCATAGCGCGTTATGCCCTTTCGACAAAGCTGCGCGTGTGCGCTCCAAAAGAGATATGGTCAGCGGAAGCCTTCCGTCGACGCCCGCTACGTCAGCTTTTACGGAGCGATGAGAGTCCGCGATAATGAAGCTGTTATTTTCCATTTGAGGATATTTTTCGAGATTTGGCGTTTTTGAGCCTTGTAAAGCACGTAAAAATGTCTTAGCGGACGGCATTCTTCCGCCCAAGATCAGTTTAGCGTTCAGGAAAAGAGCGCGCCGCCCCGCCAAACTTCGCGCGCTTATTTTGGGATTGTGGATAAAAACATAATCGGAGGCGGCCTCTTCTTCCACTATTATCGTATCGAAGCCCGCGATAGACGGCGCAAAGACGGCGCCAAGCGAGCCTACAACATGCTTTGACTCCCCGCGCGCGACCATTTTCCATGCCTCCCAGAGTTTTTTCCCTCCCACGGACGGCCAAAGGAGTGACTGAGACTTTAAATTTTCCGGCAAAGCGTCAAAAAACGCATGCGCGCTCCGCTTTTCGGGAAATATAATAAGAGCCCGCTCTGAGGCGAGCATAGCCTCGCGATAGTAAATTTCCCGCGCGCCGTCTATAGGATGAAAAAAAGAGAGTTCTTTAAACTCTCTCACCCGGTTCGCGTTTAGATTTGCGGCTTGCGTCGGTAATTTCGCGGCTTCCCCTCTCAGAATCGGCGGAGGACAGACAAGCTGAAGAGCCTCACCCGCTCCGCACATAAAAGTCCTCCCGGTCCAAAGGGCGAGGTTCCAGAGGTCGTCGCCCAAAACGCAAGACTCATCTATAACTTCAGCGACAGCCTTAAGCGTGAAGCCATTAGTCTCTGACGGCGGCGTCTCTTTAAGCGCAAAACCCACGCGCGTCCCTCGCCCCATGGGAACAAGCACGCGCGCGCCCTCCGCTGGAAACTTCCTCGAATCGCACAAGTACGTAAGAGTGTTCCACCAAGGGCCGGGAAGTATTACCTCTACGCGCCTCATCTATGTTCGGCCAAATAACCCCATACGGCGTCCGCTACTTCTTCCTTGCCGCCCGAGAAAACAGCCTCGCCCGTTTTGGAAATAAGCCGCACCGTATTGTTGTCACAGGCAAATCCACCCTCAGAGGACGAGACATCGTTGGCTAAAATCATGTCTAACCCCTTGCGCTCCATCTTTGAGCGTGCGTTTTCTATAATATCGTTTGTCTCAGCCGCGAAACCTATGAGGAATTGACCGGGGCTTTTAGCCGCGCCTACTTCCGCGGCTATGTCGGGGTTTTGCACGAGGTCAAGAGAGAGCGTCTCTTTCCCCTCTCGTTTCAGTTTGTGGCCGGACACCTTATCCGCGCGATAATCGCCCACAGCGGCGGCTTTTACGATAAAATCAGCCCAGTCGAGATTCGCCATGACGCGGTCGCGCATCTCTACGGCCGAAACGACGTTCTGAACCTCTATGCCGTGCAGCGAGGCGTCAAGCGACGTCGGCCCCAGAATCAGCCTCACGTCCGCGCCCCTGTACCAGGCGGTTCTTGCCATAGCGAGACCCATCTTGCCGCTGCTGGGGTTGGAGATAAAGCGCACCGGGTCGATATACTCCCAAGTCGGCCCCGCGGTCACTAAAACATGTTTGCCCGTCAAGTCACGCTTCGGCGAAAGAGCTAAAAATATCTCCTCCAATATAAGAGATGTTTCCGGCAAGCGTCCCTTGCCCTCATAACCGCAGGCAAGGGCGCCGAACTCCGGGTCTACGACGCGAACGCCCCTCACCGCGAGCGTCTTTAGGTTTTGCCGCGTGGCGGGGTTCTCGAACATATGGACGTTCATAGCGGGGAAAACCACAACAGGCGCGGTAGCGGCCAAAAATGCGGCCTCCACAATGCTTGCCGTTCTTCCGTTCGCAAGACCGAAAGCCGTGTTGGCCGAGCATGGCGCGACAACCAAGACGTCAGCCCATTCGGAAAGCCGTATATGAGGGATTTCAAAGCCTTTGGAATTCGCGAAAAAATCATCCTGAAGCCAAGCTCTTCGCTTGGACAGAGTGGATAAAGCCAGCGGGCTGACCAAAGTCTCGGCCGTCTTGGTAAGGATTATCTCTACCTCGCAGTCCAACTTCCTCAAACGGCTGACAAGGTCAGGGATTTTATAGGCGGCAATCCCACCTGACACGCACAACAAAACTTTACGGGAGCGCTTCCAGCTAAGCATATTTGAGACGTCCTGTCCTATCTCTAAGACTTAAAGGCTGCGTTTTTCCAGCTCTTCGAGCCATTCTTTCGGAAGTTGTTCGTTATCGATTTCGAGCAATGCCATCGAAAGATATTTTTCATTTTCAGGCGTGGTATTGACGATTTTTTTCTGTTCGCTCAACCATCTGGCGCGAGCCGTGACAAGAGATGTTATTTTGTACTTGTTATCCGTGCCGCACTTGCTCTCAAGCGCGTCTATATCGTAAAATTTCATATTTTCACCTTTCCGAGTTGGTTATCTCGTTTTTCGGTACTCCAAAACTATGTTGCTCAACATCCCGCAGGCTTGCTCTAAGTCGTCATTGACTATAATATGGTCATACTCCGGCATCGCCTCCATTTCAACCTTTGCGTTTTTGAGCCTCAGCAGAATTTTATCCTCAGACTCAGTGCCGCGACATCTGAGGCGGGTTTCCAACGCCTCAAGCGAAGGAGGCGCCACAAAAATCAGCACGCTCTCAGGACTCGGCATACCGCGCCGCACCTGACGCGCGCCCTGTACGTCTATCTCAAGCAGAACGTCGCGCCCTTGTTTCGTTTCCGTTCTGATGTCCTCGCTCTGCGTACCGTAATAATTCCCATGTACAAAAGCATACTCCAAAAACATGCCGCGCCTGACGCGCTCATCAAAATCCTCTTTAGAGATAAAGTGATAATCCACACCTTCGCGCTCTCCGTCGCGGGGGCTTCTCGTCGTGCAGGAAATGGAATAAGTCATCCCTAATCCCGACAAAGCGTGTTCCCTCAGGGTGCCCTTCCCCACTCCGCTCGGCCCGCTCAGGACAAAAAGTCTACCCAAGGTTGATTTATCAATTTCAGGTATGCTCAATTAGTGCCACCCCTTTATTTTAACTCTTTAATGGCCAAAGCGCCTATGCAAAAAATCAAAAACAAAATTAAATTAGCGCCTTCTTGCACAACGCATCCTCCGCCGCGACGGGCGGAAAGATGAACGGGCGAATCCACGTCCGGCTCAGGAATTGGCGCGGGTTCAGGGGTTGGTTCAGGAACGGGCAGCGGTTCCGGTTCAGGCA
>BOCC01000147.1 GCA_026002715.1 Synergistales bacterium | reverse complement strand
CCATAGAGTCGCACGTCCCAATATCTGTTGCGCAGCGAGTCGTCAAAAAGACATACCGTGCCGGCTGATTTAGCCGTCGTGCCGCATCCTATGGCGTTTTTCTCGAATAACACGACTTCCGCGTCATCGTAAAGGCTCAGGTGATAGCCCAAAGCCGTTCCGGATATGCCGCCGCCGATGATGCCTACGCGAATTTTTCCCATTTTCCCCGCCTCCTCTGTTTAAAGCTCCACGTCCCTGTTGAAGTCCTTGGAGTAGATATAGCTCAGCCGCTCGCGCCCCGTCGCGTAGACGGCCTGCTTGGCAAACGGCCCAAACCATATGAAGTCCTCTTTTTGCACCTGCACATAATCCTCGTCCAGCATATAGACGCCCTGACCGGAGAGAATATAAGCTCCGTGCTCCTGCACATGCGTCTCGATGAAAGGATGGCTTCCGGCCGGCTCGAAGCTCAGGATATGGAAATTCATATCAAACCCGAGGTCCATGGGCAGGAAATCCTGAACAAAGACGTTTTCCATGTTGTCGTAAATTCTCTCTTTGATGTCGTTGACGTTGCCCCATACCGCGCGCGCCTCGTAGCCGGCTAAGGGAATATATCGCTGTTTATAGAGCAAAATACGTATCCTGCTTTGGGATTTGTTGCATATATCAAGTCCGGCGCCTGGGGGGGCGTAGACGTAGCCGCCCTGCGATAATGTCTTTTCCTCGCCGCCAACGCGCACCGTGAGCTTTCCCTCCCCGGCCTTTTCCTCGTCCATAAAATAGACGAAACTTTCGATTCCCTCTTCTTTGCACCAAGTCTTATTGGTCTTGGCCCCCGGTTCTAAGGCTGAAACATAAAAAACAAAGCTGGCGCCGTATTTTGGCGACGCGAGAATCGTCGTAGAAAAACCCTCGAAATGCGGCAGAACGTTGAAAACTCTTCCTTCCGGTGGTATAACAGTATATAGTCCGGGCTTCACAATCGCGCGGCTGACCAAGTTCCCTTTGGGATAACCCATACAAAATCGCCTCCTGTAAAATATTGCCAATGGGCGGCAGAGAGTACCCTAAAATATTCGAGGCTAAGTATAAAGAAAGAGGAATTTGAAATCATTATGTATTAGTCACTAATAAAATAATTATTTTTTGGTTATATTTCACAATGTGTTTTAGGTGAGACGTCATTATACTGACTGACAATCAGTTTACTAATTTATGAATATGTCTCGGACGGAGGTGTCGGATTATTTTCGATCTTCTCGTACAAAATGGAATAATCGCGGCGTCGGATGGTTTTTTTGAGGGAAATTTATACGTGGCGCAGGAGAAAATTGCCGCGATTACACGCAAAGAAATCGTATGGGAAGCGCGGCAAATTGAAGACGCGGCTGGAAAGTTCGTTTTTCCGGGGGCAATTGACGTTCACGCTCACTTGAACGACCCGGGGTACAATTGGCGCGAGGACTTCGAGCATGGAACGATGGCGGCCGCGGCGGGCGGCGTCACGACGATAATAGATATGCCGCTCCAGAACGCTCCGGCTCTGACGGACGCCTCGCTTTTTAGGGCAAAACACGAGGCTGTCCAAAAAAAAGCCCTTGTGGACTACGCCTTCTGGGGCGGGCTCGTCGATGATACCCCGGACAAAATGGCTGAACTGCACGACGCCGGCGTCGTGGCTTTCAAAATTTTTATCGGTCCGGTATCACCCGATTACCGTTCGCTCGGTATGGGGCCAATCCGGGAAGCGATGCAGAAAGCGGCGTCTCTTGGCGCGCTCGTCGGTTTTCACGCGGAGGATTATTCTATTATAAAACACGAAGAAGCCCGCGCGCTCAGAGAAGGCCGCAAGGGAAGAGCGGATTTTCTGCGCTCGCGCCCCCTGTCGGCGGAACTGATAGCCACGGAAAACGTCATAAATCTGGTTCGTGAAACCGGCGCGGGGGCTCATATATGCCACGTCAGCCATCCCGACGCGGCGGAGCTCATACGGCGCGCGAGGTCGGAAGGACTTCCCGTCTCGGCGGAGACCTGTACACATTACCTTGTTTATTCAGAGGAGGATCTTCTAAGAGACGGGGCGATCTATAAATGCGCTCCGCCTTTGAGAGAACGGGAAGCGGTGGATCGGCTGTGGGATTACGTCGCGGACGGAACATTGCAGTGCGTAGCCTCCGACCACTCCCCATGCGCGCAGAGGGAAAAGAGCGAGGAGAACGGCGCTTTCGAGGCTTGGGGCGGTATATCAGGTATACAGACGACAATGCAGGTTTTTTACGACGCCGCAACGCGCAGGAACTTGAGCCCGACTCTTATCCCAAAGGCGTTATCCGAGGGGCCGGCCCGTATTTTCGGGCTTTACGGACGCAAGGGAGCCGTGGATATTGGTTTTGACGCCGATCTCGTTATTTTTGACCCAGACCGCGAGTGGAGCGTTACGCCCGATTCTCTTTTCTATCTGAATAAAATATCGGCTTTCGTCGGTTTAAAAGGGAAGGGACTGCCTGTGGCCACTTTTGTTCGGGGAAAACTCGTCCATAAAGACGGCGAAAGAAAGGCGGACTGGGGCTGCGGCAGACTGAAACTGAAAAACGGAGGTGACGGCTAAGGCGACGCGCGGATAAGGGCATCAGGATTCAGGCGCTGCTATAACTTTAGGCTTTTGATTTCAAATTTGACACAGGGAGGGTTTTACAAGTGAAAAAGACGTGTTGTGTAAAAGTGCTCGCTTTATCGTTATTTATGGCGCTGTTGTGTGCCTCGGGAGCCTTTGCGGCGGAAAAGGTTCTCAAAATCGGTGTTTTGGGTGTTATGAGCGGTCCCGCCGCGTCGTGGGGGCTTGTCAACCGCTACTGTGCCGAGGCCGCGGCTGAAATTATCAACGAACAGGGCGGCTTTGAAATAGGCGGCGAGAAATACAAGATACAGATAGTCGCCATCGACGACCGCAACGATCCGAAGGTCTCCGTTTCCGGCGCCGAGCGCCTTATTTATGAGGAAAAAATTCACTACATTATCGGCCCCAACATCGACCCGACGTCCATGGCTATCGTCCCCATCATCGAAAAAGGCGGCGCTATCAGCATACCCTATTCCTTCTCCAGAAATCTTTACACAGCTCCGGCTTCCAACTCCATTTTGGGAATGATCGCGTCATACCAGGCCGGACCCGTCATCTATAAATACCTCATCGAGAAAAACGGAATTAAGTCAGTGGCTTTCGTGTCGCGCAACGATTCAGAGTCTTTGAACCAGAGGGACGACGGCGTCGACGCCGCGAAGAAGCTCGGCCTCGAAATCCTCGCCGACAGGGATACCTACGAGCCCGGAACCACGGACTTCTTCCCGGCCATGTCAGGCATAGTAGCCAAAAACCCGGACCTTTTAGTGCTGGCCGGCCCGGCTCCGTCGGACACGCCGCTTTTAATAAAGGCCGCCCGTGAGCTTGGTTTCAAGGGCGTTATCAGCACGGAAAACGCTCAGGACGCAAAAGTGATAGCCGAGCTTGCCGGCGACGCCGCCAACGGCTTCATATCCGTCGGCGGAGCGAGCACGCCCGAAATCCGCAGCGTTCAGATGGAGGAGTTCATGAAGCGATACGAAAAGGTCGCGGGTGAATGGAACGACGAGGCCGGAACCAAGGTTTACGCCCTCGAGATTATCCTGAACACCATCAAAAAAGCCGGCCCAGAGGCCATCGAAGATATAGAGAAGTTCAAGGCCGCTATAGATGATTTCTCCATGCCCAACCCCTACCTCAAAGACGGCCGCCCCCTTCGCTACATCGGAGCGTCGTATTTTAAGCAGAGGCGTCAGATATCTATACCCATGGTCGTCAATGTCTATGAAAACGGCGACTTCAAGACTTTGTTTGTAGGCGACGCGGAATAATTCGTAAGATATAGATGGCCGTCCCCTTTTCTCAGGGGATAGCCATCGTTTTTTATATAGCAAGAAGAGGGTGTCGAAATGGGACAGGTTATTTTCAATGGATTATACACTGGTACTCAATACGCGCTCATCGCCCTAGGGCTGACGCTGATCTTTTCTCTTATGAATGTCCTTAATTTCGCCCATGGGCAGCTTTACGTCCTTGGTGGGTTTGTGACTTATTACGTTTACGGCAGCATGAAGCTCCCTTTCGCCGCGGCGCTTTTGGCCTCGGCCGTTACATTGGCCGCGGTAGGCGCTCTTTTTCAGTTCTTTTTATTCAAGCCGGTCATGCGGCGCAGCGTGCGGGATGAAAGCACTATGCTTCTGTCCGCCGGCACGGCTATGATGGTCGAGAGCTTAGTCCTGATATTTTTCGGAGAAAAGCACCGCGGAGTTCCGGCGGTGGTAAGCGGCGTCTATCAGATAGGCAATATTTTCATTCCAAAGGGACGCATGCTCGTTATGGAGCTCTCCTGCCTTTTTATCGTCGCGTTTATTTTGTTCATGCGCTATACCCGCCCCGGACGCGCGCTTAGGGCTATGGCGCAGGACTCCGAGACGGCCCTCCTGATGGGAGTGGACGTGCAGCGCTACGCCATTCTCGGCTGGGCGCTTTCGGCCATGCTGGCCGGCATCGCGGGGGCCATGCTGGTTCCCATCTCGGGCGTAAACTCAGGCTTGGGAAACTGGATTTCGATAAAAACTTTCATTATGGTCATGATCGGCTATCGTGGTCACGACTCCTATCGGGATATTGGTTTGAAAGAGCGAGGCTCCCTGTTCGATATGCAGCTCAAGCGCGCAGAGGACGCTTTTTTTGTCTCGCGCGGCGCGCCCCATCTCTTTATAGTCCACGCCAAAAACCCTCAGCGCGTCGGCTCTGTTCATGCCGGCTTTGTCGCTGTCCGTGGGTCGGAAATTATCAAGAGGGGCGCCGCAAAATGCGCTGCTGCCCATCATGCCGCTGCCAAAGCGCGCGCCCTCCTCGTCTGCGAACACCACGACATCCAAGGGATGACGGAGCTTTTTGCCGGACGAAACAAGCGTTTCCACAACCTCAAGAGCCGCGACGCAGCCAAGAGCGCCGTCGTACTTCCCGC
>BOCC01000146.1 GCA_026002715.1 Synergistales bacterium | reverse complement strand
GAAGCTCGCTGAATTTCAGGTATAATGCGTATCATGTGCTAAGCGCCGACATAGAGGAATTGAAGCAGGATAAACGTGTCTTTGCCTTGGTTGTTTTAGCGGCCAGACGGATGCTCGACGCCGGCGGTAACGCGGGTGATCCGATAAAGCGCGGGAAATATTCTCTGGAGCTTCTTGATTTAACACGAGAGCGCGGCTACGACAACGAAAAAACAAGATCGCTTCTAAAGTTTATCGTTCACATATTGAGAGTCAACGACGAAAAAGTTGACCCCAAAGTAAGGGAGACATGGAAAATGCGATGGGTGCCGATTGACGAAGTGGTAAGAGATATTCATATACGCGATGCCAGAGAGGAAGGCATGGAGGAAGGTATGGAGAAAGGTATGGAGAAAGGTATGGAGAAAGGTATGGAAGAAGGCAAAGGGGCAGGAGAAGCAAAAAAGGCATTCGAGGTCGCGCGAAAAATGCTTGCTCGCAAAATGTCCGTCAGCGATATTATTGACATCACCGGACTGAACGAGCAGGATATACTCTCAATCCAATAGACACGGTCTTCTTGATCACTTCTAAAGTTCATTGTTCACATATTGAGAGTCAACGACGAAAAAGTTGACCCTAAAGTAAGGGAGACATGGAAAATGCGATGGGTGCCGATTGACGAAGTGGTAAGAGATATTCATATACGCGACGCCAGAGAGGAAGGCGAAGAGAGGGGCAAAAAGGAAATGGCAAGGAACTTGCTATCTAATGGAGTGCCGCCGGATATTATCGCTAAAAGTTCCGGGCTATCTATGAACGATATACAATGTCTTATGAATTAGGTTGGTAGGGGCGATATACCCCCGGTCGCCCGCGTCTTTGAATCCTTCCAATTCGTTCTCCTTAATACTCCACGACGAAAAATTTGACCCCAAAGTAAGTTGGATAGGGGACAGGAACAACGCGGGGGTGCGCCCCCGCTCCTGTTTTGCCCGCCATGAATCATTCGGCATTTGAGTATAGCTATAATCACCCTATCTTTATTTTGTAACTTCTGAAGAACTCGCCTCCCAGCACGAAAAACAGAATAAGACCCTGCAAAACCATCGTGCTGGCAAGAGGAAGCCTCATGCTTATCTGGAGCGCCTCGCCCCCCGCCAAAAGCGCGCCCATCAGGAAGGAAACTAAAAGGCTCATAAATGGGTTGAGGTGCGACATCCAGGCCACTATGATGGCCGTATAGCCGTACTGAGCCGAGAACCCGGCCTGCAGCCTTCCCTGCAACCCGGAAACCTCGCACATCCCGGCCACGCCGGCGATAGCGCCCGAAAGGAACATCACCAAGACTATGCTTCTGCCATAGCTCATGCCGGCGTACCGCGCCGCGCGGGCGTTTTCGCCCATAACTCGAATTTCGTAGCCCCAGCGCGTTCTGCGAAGCGCCGCCCAAATGGCGACGGTCAAAACAAGCAAAACATAAAGCCCCATATGTATGCGCGTCCCCCAAAGAGACGACAGCCGAGCTGAATCTATAAATGGGCGCGTCATAGGAAAGCCGAGAGAGGATGGGTCGCGCCAATGTCCGTACACAAAATACTCGAGAAGCCTCATGGCGATATAGTTGAGCATAAGTGTTGAGATAATCTCGTTGACGTTCCATCTCGCGCGAAGAAAACCGGCGACGCCGGCCCACGCCCCGCCAAAAAGAGCCGCCGCCGCGAACATCAAAGACAGCATGGCGAGTTTGTTTTCCAATGGAAAATAACGCACGGCGGCGGCGGCCGCAAGCGCGCCCATAAGAGCCTGTCCCTCGGCCCCTATATTCCAGACAAGCATGGTAAAACAGAGCATAACGGCCAGCGACACTATAGCCACGGGCAGGGCCTTGACCCCGGTCTCGCTGAAATCGTAAAGAGAGCCGAAGGCTGAATTAAAAATCACGCCATAGGCCGCTATTGGCGAGACCCCCTGAAAAAAAAGAAACACCGCCCCCGCCAAAAGCGCCCCCGCTAAGGACAAAAGCGTCACAAACATACCGAGCCAGCGCGGTGAGTCCACGCGCTTTTCCGCGCCTATCTTAAATGCGCCCCTGCTCACGACGCCGCCTCGATATCCGCGTTTACTATAGCTTCAGCCATCGTTCCGGCCATCATGAGGCCGATTTTCTCTATAGGTTCGTCCTCGGGATGTTCTAAAATCCCCATAAATTTGCCTTCAAACAAAACCGCCAATCTGTCGCTCATAGCCAAGAGCTCGTCCAAATCCTCTGAGATGAGGAGTATCGCGGCGCCATTCTCGCGCCGCTCCAAAATCCTCTCTCTGACGTAGAGCGTAGCGGCCACGTCTAAGCCCCAAGTCGGGTGCATGACTATGATGACGGGGGCGTCGCCCGTTTGCGAATCGGACAGCTCTCTGCCCATAAGGAGCTTTTGGAGATTTCCTCCGCTGAGGTTTCGGACGGGGGTGTTTGGCGACGGGGCCGATATGTTGAAGTCCTCAACGATCCGCGCAGCGCGTATCTCTGCCGCCCTCCAGTCGATGAGTTCTCCCAATGTCCCAGTCGATATAGGCTTGGACCAGTAACTTCTGAGTATGGAGTTGTCTCGCACGTCCATGCCCGTGGCCATGCCGACGCCGCTGCGATCCGCCGGGATGTAGTGAACGTTTTGGTTTATGAAGCGCCTTGGGGAAGCGTTTGTCATATTTTTATTCCTGACGCTTATTGTCCCTGATGTCGCGCCGCGCAAGCCAACAAGGCACTCGCAAAGCTCTCTTTGCCCATTGCCCGCGACGCCGGCCACGCCTAAGATTTCGCCGCTTCTGAGAAATAGCGACAATCCCGATACGGCCTCTGGCCCGCGGTCGCCCGACGCGTGAATATCGCGAACCTCAAAAACGCGTTCCCCAGGCGCGGCTTTTGGGCGGTGAAGGTTCAGCGGAGCTTTTTGTCCCATCATCATCTCCGCTAAGGAGGAGGCGTCGGTGTCGGCGGTAGCCACGGTCTTGACTGTTTCACCGCGCCTGAGCACTGTGACGCGCTTGGTTTCATTCAACACCTCGTTCATCTTGTGAGAGATAAAGACAACGCCGTGCCCTTCCTCCGTCATGCGGTGAATTGTCGAAAATAAACGGCTAGCCTCTTGGGGCGTAAGAACGGACGTCGGCTCGTCCAAGATAAGCACGCGAGCGCCCCGGTACAGCATCCGCAAAATGGCGACTCGCTGCTGCTCTCCCACGGAAAGCTGCTCTATCGTGGCGCGCGGGTCTATCAACAGCCCGTAACGCTCCGAAATAAGCGCGATTTTTTTCTGAATTTCGCCCCCCGGCAAAAAGAACGGGATATCTTTCATGCCCAAAATCATATTCTCCCAGACGGTCTGCGTTTGGACAAGCATGAAATGCTGGTGTACCATACCTATGCCGGCCGTTATCGCGTCGGCTGGGGAACGAAACTCAACGGGCGCGCCGTTTACGAAAATTTCTCCCTCGTCCGGCCTGTAGAGACCGTAGAGTATATTCATCAAAGTCGATTTGCCGGCGCCGTTCTCGCCAAGCAGCGCGTGAACTTCCCCCGCCTCCACCGAAAAATCGACCGCTTTGTTTGCGGTCACACCCGAAAATCTCTTCGTCACTCCGCGCATTTCAACCAAAGCCCCGTTCAAAATTTCACCTCATCTCCATTCGCTAAGCGCCGTCCTCGTTGTCTTCTCGGTAAATCACGCTGAGCAATTCCTCGCGCAGGCGTCCGTACATTCCGCGCAGTTCGGGGTGCCGGACACTGTTCATAATTTGCGCGCACCCGACCCGAAATAGCTTAGTGCAATATCCGCCGCTCAGAGTGATTAAAGCGTGAGGTAAAATCAGCCATGGCATCCCGGCCATAAAAAATTGCGCCCACAGCAAAATCGTCCAAGGGGCAGTAGTTACGGCAAAGGCGGTTGAGCGCTTGCGCCTTCTCCTGTCCGTATCCTCATCTTTCATAAAAAACAAAAACGCGCCTACAAGTATAAATACCGGAATATTGAGAAAAAAATTGGCCCATGCCGGAACGGCGCTCAATACGGTTTCGGCGATCAGAGGCGTCAAGCGTTCTGTTGCGAAAACAGGAAAACCGTTGACCATCTTGACGCCTAATTCTTCGCAGCGTTTTCGGAAAACCTCCCAAGTTCCGACCAGCGGGGAGTGCTCCGGCAGCTGCGTGGTGACACTTAGAGATAGCGCGTAGGACGCGCGTCCGTCTGTGGTGGCTAAATGAGCGAGCTGACGCGCGGTATAAAGCGAGAGTCGTGAAAACGGTTGTCTGCTATCCATATCTTGAAGGGTTTCCTTGATTCGCGCCCCCAACTTTGCGGTGTCTATATCCTCAAATTTTTGTTCCGTGAACCCCGTTTCCATAAAACGCGGTTCTGACGCGGAAGCGGATAAGCCCATGGACTCACCGATAAAAACATCGACGTCGCTTCCCCAAACGGCGTCCGCCCCCCAAGAGTCGTAAAAAAACGCAACGGGAACTACTTCGAGGTCAGCGCGTTTGCGCCCGACCGATTTTGCTATTCGCGCGGCCCTATCTATCAGAGACTTGGCGTTGCCGTCTTCTAAATCCGCGTCCGTCGCAAAAACAAAGAACGCGGAGCCTCGCATGAGGTTTTCTACAATATTGCTAAATTTGAAATCAGGCCGGACGCGCCGCGTTATTTTTTTTCCTTTAGTGACCAAGGGAGGCCAAAACCGCGTCGGTCTGCGCGCAAAGCTGCAAGACGCGTAAGAAAAAATCCATTCGTCGAGAAGTCCGTTTCGCGTCACCCCTACGTAAAGAGCGGGGCGTTCGCTGTCGGGCAGCGGTTCGCCCACAAGCCTGACACGACCGAAAAAGAGTTGACACACAGCTGAAGTAAACAAAAAATAAAAATCCGGCATTGAGCAAACCCGCTTTCATTCGCTTGTAATTATGGCGCGGGGATTTTCTTTTCACTTTCCATTTTCTATTTTCCTTTTTCCTTTTCCCTTTTCCCTGAGCCCGTTTTATTCTATCTTATAATTTAC
>BOCC01000145.1 GCA_026002715.1 Synergistales bacterium | reverse complement strand
TCGCTGGTAAAGAGACGTATTTGAACACGTCGGACAACGAATCGGCTGTCATGCGCGATATCGAACTCAAGATAGCGGCAAACGCGCTGCCGGCTGGCGCGTCGGTCGCGTTGAGTGGAGTGATTGATCCGCCGTTCCCCTCTGGAAATTGGGACTTTGTAACATGGCCGTTCGCGGTGGATATTGATGGTTTTGCCGGTTCAGGCGTGCCGATGGAATTGACCATTCCCTACGCCGAGCAACAGCTTAAATTGCTCAACATAACGGATACGTCTATTTTGTCGCTCTATGTGTATTATGACGAGAGTTGGCACAAGGGAGCCATTAAAAATATCGACACCGGCAACAGGAAGATATTTGCCGCCATTGACAGGCCTGGAATCGTCGCGATTACGTTCCCCTTGGACAGCATGGAACGTAGTGTCAGCTCCGGAGCGCATGTACTTAAGCTGCGAGATGAAAGCGATGGTTTAGAACCGATACCTGGAGATATTTTTATCAGAACTAGCAGCAACGGCTATTGGACGCCGGGCCATGTGGGTATATATGTGGATAAAAGGGATGGCAAATATGTCACTGTTGAAGCCCTCCCAACTGTTGGTGTTGTTGAGCGCGAATACAACTCACCACGGGATTTTGGAGGTAAAGATTTTAAGGGTGTTTTTATAGTCTCAAAAGCTGACGATGGTCAACGTAGAGCGGCGGCTGCGAAGGCTATAGAAATTGCAAAAACTGAGCCTCGCCCTGGGTATATTTTTTGGCTTAAGTTTCTCGGTGCAAGATATGGTATGACACACGAAGATAATTGCAAGGGCCCTAGCTACACTTGTACAGGACTTGTAGAGAGGGTCTATGAAGACTGCGGTGTGGATATCATAGAATCTCCTTACAATCAACGACAGCTCTTTGTTAAGGCTTATACCAATGATATTCACCTCGGCGGTCCCGGATCTATTTTTGTACGTCTTCTGGATATCCAGAATCAGCTCATGAACAATAGTGAAATGGCTAATGTAATGCTTGGCAATCTTCCTGAGCTTTGGGCCTTCATTCTTGAAGCAATCCCGGGAAACACTGCTTGGATTCCTGGAAATGATCCAGTTGTGGCAAACGCGCGAATGGCTTATGAATCGGATTTAGGATATGGCCTATCGCCGCTTGTTTATTACGCGGCACTTATACAAGGCATGGAAGGTAGCGACATGCAGAGGATTATCGATACTAGCTGGTATAAGGCTGAAGCGGGTCAGCTATACATTAGCACGGGGGCGCAATTAAACGGCCTTGCTGATATTGTCAACGGGACTGGATTAGCGATAACTGGACAGAGCGCGGTACGCGACGCGAGCATCAAAGCTATCCAGGACAGCTTCAAGGGTAAAACAATCACGCTTACGGATAATATCAATTTCTCAGGCGGATTCATCTCAATAGGAGGTGGGACGTTTGGACATGAATTCCAGGGTACATTTGATGGCGGAGGCCATACAATATCTGGCTTGAACGTGCGGGAAAATAACGTTGTGAATAATGTCGGCTTGTTTGGAAAGACCTCCGGCAATATTAAGAACGTCAGCCTGACAAACGTCAAAGTCTCGACTCTTGGCGCCGGCGCCGGCGCGATAGCCGGGTATAACACCGGAACCATAGAAAAATGCAACATCAGCGGCGGTGGCGTATCGGGCGCTAAGACTTCCGGCGCGATAGCCGGCTATAACGCAGGAACCATAAAAGACTGCACCATTAGCGGTGTTTCGAGCGCGATAGTTGGTGATAACTATGGAACTATAGAAAACTGTATCGTTAAGTAGCGATAGCCCCTAAGGGCGGCTTGAGTGTCGGCGGTGTAGTCGGATACGGCTTGGTGTTTCAAAAACTTTTTTAGTCGGAGGTAGAAAGACAATGCGGAGAAGAAACGGTTTAGGGTGGTTGATGTTGTTGTTGGCGGCTTGCGTTTTGATGACCGGCGGGTGCGGCGGCGGCGGAAGGAATGAGGGGTCGGTAACGCCTGCGCCAAGCGAGCCGAGTGTTCCTGACGAACAGCCGGGAGTTGCGGATACCTCTTGGTATGATGTTACGACGACTGATTTGTCGATCGGCAATGGCGCGCAGCTGCGCGGCCTCGCTGCGATTGCCAATGATTCGGACAGATTTAAAGGTAAAACAATCAAACTCGCAGCCAATATCGACGTCGCCGGCGAATGGACACCGATAGGAGAGTTTGAAGGCACGTTCGACGGCGGAGGTCATACGATAACGTTTAAGAACATGACATTTGCGGCAAGAACACTGGCAGTTGACGATGACTCCGATGTCGTTACTGGTTTTATTGGCGTACACAGTGGCGAACTTCTCAACACTACATATGATAACGTCAACATCTCATCCAAGGAAGATAGCATTGGCGGCTTAGTGGGGAGGAACGCCGGAACCATAGAAAACTGTCACGTAAAAAGCGGTAGCGTCAAGGGAGACGGTGGCGGCACAAGAGGCGTCGTCGGTGGTCTTGTCGGTAGGAACACAGGCACAATCACGAACTGCACCTACAGTGGTAGCGTTGCTGGGCGCCATTCTGGAGGCCTTGTAAGCGAAAACTCTGGCACGATTACGAACTGCACCGCCAGCGTTAGTGGAGGAGGCCCTATCGGAGGCCTTGTCTACGAAAACTCCGGCACGATTACGAACTGCACCACCAGCGGTAGTGGAGGAGGCTCTATCGGAGGCCTTGTCTACGAAAACTCCGGCATGATTACGAACTGCACCGCCAGCGTTAAAGTTGGTGGGGACCGTGTCGGAGGTCTTGTCGTTGCGAACTACGGCACGATTACGAACTGTAAATCCAGTGGTAGTGTTTTTGGTGGCGGCTATTCGACCTCCGACTATGCCGGAGGCCTTGTCGGTGAGAACGGAGTTGGTGGCACTATAACAGACTGCACCGCCAGCGGTAGCGTTAGTGGAGGTCCTGTCGGAGGCCTTGTCGGTAGAAACTTCGGCGCGATAACTAACTGCAAATCCAGTGGTAGTGTTAGTCTTAATGATAGAAGAAAAAACATTGTTGAGTGCGGCGGTCTTGTCGGTGTGAACGAAAGCACCGGTACGATAACAAACTGCCTTGCCAGTGGCAAAATTACACCATTAGAAGGCCAAGTCCAAACCCTTGGCATCGCTGGTACAAACTCCAACCGCGCACCCAATTCCATCACCGGCAACTTCTACGACAAACCTGGCACAAGAGCGAGTTGGGGGATAGGGAAAGACGCAAGACATAACGGCATGCCAAGCAACGACGGCGCGGAGCCAATTGGAGAAGGCGGCGTGTCCTTTTTCGAGAAAAACGGGCGCTGGGTGTCTACCAGCGGTTCTGGATCTGGGACTTACGAGGGTTATCCGATTACGGTGAGGATGAACACATACCGGATGGATGTGGAATTTGAGGCTGATCTAAACTTAGGCAATCTCATAGCTGTCAAATGCGGGCCGGTATACGCCAACGTCACCGTCAGCGCGGCGGGGATGGGGAGCGAGACTTTCGAATACGAGTATGGCACGATGAGGTTGCCGCTCACAAAAGTAGACGAGAACACATTACGTTGGACTTTTATAGACGGCGAAGACTTGACCGTAACCTTTACATCCGATACGCAGGCGGTAGCGAATGGTTCTTACAGAGACGAGGACGGTTCCTTTACTTTCACGGTCAATTTGGTCAAACAGATGTAGGTTTTCAGAAATACTGATTTACAGTGATCAGCATAAAAGCTCCGGCCCGTAGCGAGAAGCCCAAGGCCGGGGCTTTTATTGAAATCACTTGAACAAATCGGTGTGGGTTCCGGTTCTGGCAAGCGTTAAAAGCTCTCATGTGATGCGATAGATGACTACCCAATCTGATTCAACATGAAATTCTCGATACCCTGTCCATTTGCCTTTTAACGGGTGATCTCGATATTGAGGCGGTAATACTCCGTTATTCAAAAGTAACGCTAAAGGATGGAATGACCTTAAAATATCATACCCTCTGATTGCGAGCTTCTGAATATCTTTTTTGAACGCTCCAGAAGGATCCGGTGTCAACATTTGACGCCAAAGTCTCTGAACATTTCTTCTAAAGTATTGAACGGGCCAACCATGTCGCGGCGGGCTTCAATGTCCTCCAGAACAGCTATTGTCTCCGCGTTAGGCTCATGCTCTTCTACTTCGTCAATAAATTCCATAACTGAATCAACCGTGCTGTCCGGTAACTCTCGGACACGACGAACCAACTTCTCCCTGCGATCCAGTGTCGCCGTGGTCATCTTTTATGCCTCCTGTCATCATTTACCAAGCATAATCACCATTGTTTCTCTTTTTAGCAAATGCAATACATTGAATATCTTTCTCTTTGCTATATTACCCATAATTGAAGCATATCACAAACGCACTTTTTCGTGAAGTTTATTTTTAGGTGCTGATAAAACGGATTTAAGCACGAATTTAAGTAAGCCAATAATTACAGTGAACACCAAAATAAACCCAAGCGGTAGAAACAGCAAAATACCGCGACATCCAACACAAAAGCCCCGGTCCGCAGCGAGAATCGAGGCCGGGGCTTTATCTTTGCACAAATTTTGCCGACCCCTACCATGTCGGCAGTAAGCAGCCCAAGATTTGCTATAATATCCCTACAACAACTAACAACAACTAAATGAACGGGAGCCGCGCGAGTATGAGTGAACACTGGATCGATAGAGCATGGAAAGATTGTATAACCGAGAACGTAGACGACGCGCTTCTGTTCTTCAAGCCGGATTTAGCGGCAGACAGAGATTATAGCATAAAACCTATGTTGGTTTCGGGTGAGTTGCCGGCTATCGGTTCTGACTCAGACAAGGGCATGAGAAATTCGGACGTCGCTCTGTCTATCCCACTTAAGACAGGCGCGGACCAGCGGATAGTGTTTCATATAGAGCAGCAGCATGAGCCAGATAAAGATTTGCCGCTGCGAATGTTCCAAGGATACTACCGCATGAGCGACCGACTTCAGCTTCCCGTCACGTCGCTCGCTATAC
>BOCC01000144.1 GCA_026002715.1 Synergistales bacterium | reverse complement strand
ATCGCGAAGCCCATCGAGATACCGAAGCTGAACGAAGCGATAAACAAGTGGATTCCAAAGGAAAAGCGCGTATTCTCGGACAAAAATATCAAGACAGAGCCGGAAGAGCGGAACGCCCGCAAAATAGTTATCGAGGGCGTGGACGTGGACGTGGCGATAACGCTCTGCGGCGGCTACAAAAACTATATCGACATTCTCGATCTTTTCTGCTATGACGCGAAGGTACGGCTTGAGCTGCTCGAATATACGCCTCAGGAAGGCGACGACCTGAAGTCCTTCACCACGCATGTTCACTCGATGAAGAGCGTTCTCGCGACCATAGGCGCGGTGTCTTTATCCAAAAAAGCCGCCGAGCTCGAGGGAGCGGCGAAAAGCTCTGAGTATTTTTCCATACGCCAAAATATCCCCGTTTTCCGAGAAGAGCTTGCGGCGCTTATCGCGAAGGTGAGCGACGCTCTGCCGAAGAAAGACAATCCGTCAGCCACTGAAACGCTTGACGGTGCTATAATTACGAAGTTGTTCTCGGCGCTTGAAATAAAGGATGGGGTCACGGCGGACAAAATTATAGACTCGCTTGACAAAGACGCTCTTGACAAACAAACGGTCAAGACGCTCTCGGATATATCCGACGCCGTGTTGCTGTTCGATTTTGAGGCGGCAAAGAAAGCCGCCGGCAATTTGCGAAGCAATTAAATTTTTTATTGAAAGTCGGGTGATTCGAGTGGCCGCCGAAACAATTATATTGGTAGACGACAACATCGCGACGTTGAAAGCCGGGAAAGCCGCGCTGCAGGAAAAATATTCCGTGATAACCGTGCCCGGAGCCGAAAAGCTGTTCGAGGCGCTCAAACAGACCACTCCGCAGCTCATATTGCTTGATGTCGATATGCCGGATACAGACGGCTACGAAACGATTAGGCGGCTGAAAAGCTCCGTAAAAACTGAACAGATTCCCGTCATCTTCCTCACAGGGAAAAGCGACCCCGCCAGCGAACTTGAGGGGTTGCGACTGGGCGCCGTCGATTATATCGCGAAGCCGTTTTTGCCGGAACTGCTGAACAAGCGCGTCGAAATTCATCTGACGCTCGAATTTCAGCGACGACAGATATTGGAACAGAACAAAAAAATGCGCAGTTTCAACGCGACTTTGCAGGAAAAGGTCGAGGAAAAAACTAAGGATATACGAAGCCTTCAAACCGCCATACTTCAAACGATGGCCGACCTTGTGGAGCGGCGCGACGTCGATACCGGCGGCCATATTGTGCGTACACAGCGCTATTTGCGGATTCTTTTGTCGGCCATCGTTGCCGAGGCGTCATACGTAGAATTTGCCGACATGGGCTGGGATATTGATTTGTTGGTGCGCTCCTCTCAGCTGCACGACGTGGGCAAAATCGCGGTCAGCGACTTGGTTTTAAAAAAGACCGGCAAGCTCACCGACGAGGAGTTCACCGAGATGAGAAAGCATTCCCTGCAAGGCAAAGAGATCATAGAACACATGATGGAAATATCGACGGATAAGGACTTTTTGAATTACGCGAAGATACTTGCCGAAACGCACCACGAAAAATGGAACGGCTCGGGCTATCCATATGGCCTAAAAGGCAAGGATATACCGCTCCCCGGACGATTGCTCGCGATAGTCGACGTGTATGACGCGTTAGTATCCGAACGCCCGTACAAAAAACCTTTTACTCACGAAGAGGCGGTCAAGATTATCGTCGACGGGAAAGGCACTCACTTCGACCCGGATTTGATAGATGTGTTCGAGCGCATATCGGGGGAGTTCGCCGCGGTTAGTGTATAATACAAAATCGGGGAGATGCGCGAAACATTAGCGCGTAACTGTCTGGAGGTACACCTCCGAAAGGAGGTGATTGCGTGGCGAGGTTGACAAGGCTGATAGTGGCCATAACAAAACTCGTATTAGCTTTAGCAGAGCTAATACGAGCCACCGCCGAACTTCTTCGGCTTCTCAAAGCGTAATTGTCGATTCTTTACTTGGGCGTAAGCCTCGGTGAGGATAGAGCCTCACCGGGCAGCTCAAAACCGCAACTGAACTACCCGCTTGCTTCTCCCCCAAGCGGTTTTTATTATACCAGATATTCATAATATAATAAATTATTTTCGTTTCGTTTTTCAAGTAAGGGGGAAATTTTGGTATGGGCTACGATTTTCAGACTATAGAATCTAAATGGCAAAAAATATGGGAAGAGAAAAAAAGTTTCGAGGTGGAGACGAACTCTGAGAAGCCCAAGTTTTACTGTCTTGAGATGTTTCCCTACCCGAGCGGGGCCCTGCACATGGGGCACGTCCGCAATTATTCTATGGGGGACATGCTCGCGCGCTTCCTGCGCAAAAAGGGTATGAACGTCCTCTACCCGATGGGCTTCGACGCCTTCGGAATGCCGGCCGAAAACGCGGCCATCAAATATAAAACCAAGCCTCACGACTGGACATGGCAGAACATCGAGCATATGACCGCTCAGCTCAAGCGTATGGGCTACAGCTACGACTGGCGCCGCCGCGTCGAGAGCTGCAATCCGTCATATTACCGCTGGAACCAGTGGCTTTTCCTTCAGATGTACAGGCATGGCCTCGTCTACCGCAAGTACTCTCCCGTGAACTGGTGCGAAAAATGCGGCACGGTGCTGGCTAACGAGCAGGTCGTAAACGGCGGCGAATGCTGGCGCTGCGGCACGCCCGTCACCAAGAAGAACCTCGAGCAGTGGTTCATCAAGATAACGGACTACGCGCAGGAGCTTCTCGACAACATCGACACGGAGCTGAAAGGCTGGCCCGAGCGCGTCCGCATAATGCAGCGCAACTGGATAGGACGGTCTGAGGGTGCCAAACTGTCGTTTGGGCTCCCGGAGCTCGACTACACCATAGACGCGTTCACTACAAGGTTTGACACGGTTTACGGCATCACGTTCATAGCCCTCGCGCCTGAGCACGAGCTTGTGCATAAAATGCTCTCGCGTTTGCCAGAGGCCGAGTCGCGCGCGATGTCGGAGTTCGTGGCGCGCTGTTCCGCCCAAAGCTCGATAGAACGCTCAGACGCAGGCGGCGAAAAATTAGGCTTCAAGACGCCCTTTTCGGGCAAACACCCGGTCACCGGCAAGCCCGTCCCCATCTGGATAGCCAATTATATCCTGATGGACTACGGCACCGGCGCCATAATGGGTGTCCCGGCGCACGACCAGCGCGACTTCGACTTCGCCCGAAAGTACGGCATAGAGATAATACCCGTTATTCAGCCCGACGGCGAGCATTTAGACGGCCAAACGATGAAGGCGGCCTTTGTGGACGACGGGACGACGTGTAACTCCGGTGAGTTCGACGGCCTTCCCACACAAAAGGCCATTGAGGCGATGATAGACTGGGGCGAACAAAAGGGCTACTGCAAGCGCGAGATAAATTTCCGCCTCCGCGACTGGCTCATATCGCGCCAAAGGTACTGGGGGACGCCTATTCCGTTCGTTCACTGTCCCAAATGCGGCTTCGTGCCGGTGCCGGAGGAGCAGCTGCCCGTGTTGCTGCCCGAGGACGTGGAGGTGACGGACGTAGGGCGCTCGCCGCTTCTCGACATCCCGGAATGGCTCAACACGACCTGCCCCGTCTGCGGCTCGCCCGCGCGGCGCGAGGCCGACACTATGGACACCTTCTTCTGCTCTTCCTGGTATTTTGAAAGATACTGCTCGTCCGTCGCCCCCGATCGCTACGACAAAGGCGCTTTCAACCCCGAAGACACGGACTACTGGATGCCGGTGGATCAATACATCGGAGGCATAGAGCACGCTTGCCTTCACCTGATCTACGCGCGCTTTTTCACGATGTTTTTGTCGGACATCGGCCTTCTCAAAAAGGACCTTCGCGAGCCATTCACCAACCTCCTGACTCAGGGCATGGTCATAAAAGACGGAGCCAAAATGTCGAAGTCCCTCGGCAACGTCGTCGACCCGACGGAGATAGTGAACAAATACGGCGCTGACACGGTGCGCCTCTTCATCCTCTTCGCCGCCCCGCCGCAAAACGACCTCGACTGGTCAGAAGAGGGCGTCGAGGGCGCCAGCCGCTTCCTGTCTCGCGTTTGGCGTTTCGTGGAGGACAACTTAGACGACCTCAAGGCGTCACCGCTCCCCCGCGTCCAGATGACTGACTTGAAGGAGACGACGCACCGCGACTTCAAGCGCAAAATCCACAGCACGATTCTCGCCGTGACGCGCGACATAGACGTCGAAAAGCAGTTCAACACCGCGATAGCCCGCCTCATGGAGCTGACGAACGCGCTTTATACGTTCAAGGCGACAGACGACGCCGCTCGCGCCCTGAGACGCGAGGCCGTGGATACGCTCCTGAGCTGTCTTTCGCCCTTCAGCCCGCACTTGGCCGAGGAGCTTTGGCAGATGTTGGGTCACGACACGCTCCTTTCGACGTCCCCTTGGCCGGCGTATGATAACGACGCGTTGACGGCGGACTCCGTCGTCATAGTGGTTCAGATAAACGGCAAGGTGAGGGTAAAAATGACCCTCCCCGCCGGTCTCGATGAGGCGAAGCTCAAAGATACGGTGATGAACGATCTCGCTGTCAAAGAGCGAGTGTCAGGCGCGGAGATAGTAAAGACCATCGTAGTGCCAGATAAACTCGTGAATATCGTAATAAAAGGTTGAGGATGTGACGGGAGGCGACGTCCATGCCGCGTTTAATAGCCATCGAAGGACACGAGGCCCAGAGACGTAAATTAGAGGAACTCATCTCAGACCTCGCCAAAAAGGGCTACGACCTCGTCGGCAAGGTGGAGGCCACGTCGTTCAAAAGCGCGTCGGACTCGCCCTGGACGGACGTTTTGTCGGCCTCCCGCAGCGGCGGGCTTTTCTCAGAAAAAACCCTGAGCGTCATAGAGGGCGCGGAGGCGCTCGGGCCTTTTTCGCCTTCTCTCTTGAACTGCCTCGAAGACGACGGCGCGGAAAGCGTGGTCGTGGCGGTTTTCTCGGGCGACACGAAAAAGATTTTCACAAAGGAATCTCTTGAAAAAATCAAGTTTATAAAGGCCGACGCGGAGATAAAACCCTGGGAGC
>BOCC01000143.1 GCA_026002715.1 Synergistales bacterium | reverse complement strand
AATTCAGGCCCTCTGTTGATGGTAGCCTCCTTTAGTTTGAGTTGTGTCTAACCAAAGGATTATACCAAAATCAATTTGAGGGCTGTGTGTTTCTTACCTCCTGCGTTAAGAACTTTGAACTCTCAAGAATTATAAAGTGGCTAATGATATGTACATAGTTGATCGTGTTTTTGATAAGGGCGCTCTTATTGTCGGAAACGGAGCGGTGCAGGACAGGGTTGTTATTACGAGACTGAAAGACAAATAGGGGGTGGTGATAGCAATGCCGAACGCACAACAGCAGGATACCGAGCAAGCAATAAGAAAATCCCCTGTAATTATCATTTGCATACAGGAGACACTTCTCTATTCGGTAAAAGGGATTGGCTTGTCAGTTCAGCAAAGCCTGAATTTTTTCCAACGGCAAACCGGCGCTTTCGGCGATAACGTCAGGAGAGATGCCTTTAGCAAGAAGATTTCTTGCCATCTTTTTTGCCATCTCTTCTCTGCCCTTCGCCACGTACTTCTCTTCAACTACGGAAACGTACATGATTTTTTCCTCCTTATCGAGTTGTTCGAGATGATCTTCGTATTTGATTCTCAGCTGTTCGTCTTTCAGGTTCATAATCCGCTCCAAGAAATTCAAGAGATTGCGCTTGTCCTCCATGTCCCAGCCGCGTTCGCCGAGGAGGTTTGTCAACGTGTAAAGATAATTGTATTTCTGAAGCTCTTCTTTGCTACGCGAGGCGCATTTCGCCGCGTAGAAGACAAGGTCTATCGGGTTATCGCTCGACATAAGCTCACTATCGTCAAGGTCAGACAACACAAGATTATTATAGCTATAACTAATGTCCGTGCCATAGTGAGAATGCGAATAATACTCGGCCTCGTTTACGGAGCGTTTATCTGTAACAATAGCAAGCGCCGCCGGTTCTCTTCGGTAGTGAGCGTAAATGAGGCAACGATAGTGGTTCATGCGTTCGGGCAAATTGCCTCCGCCACTTCCCTGAGCTTCAAGATGGAGAAGTATCCACTCTGCGTTTCCATTTTTAAGCGGTATTTCCAGAACATAATCCGCAAAATGGGGATTGCTATGAATTTCAGGGTCAGACGTATTAAGTATATCCCTGAACTCCTTGTCAAGCAGACGCGGTTTGGTTTCTCTGTCGGCGTCCTCATAAAGCTCAGGGATGGCTCTTTTGAGCAGGGAATAGGCAAAGCGTTCTGTAAGGTCTTTCCAGAAACCGTCGTGGTCGAAGCGTTCTGTTTTGTCAGAGTCGCCGTTAGGCTTTTTTATGTCGTCTTGCTGAATGCCAGCCTTGTTTGTTATTGTCATGGACTCTCACCTCCCAATACCTACGGTTTATTATACGACATTACGCCTCAGAAGATAGGCCTCGCCACATGAGTGAACGCGCTTCTGTTAATAGGGCCGAAGTAACGGCTGTCGAAGCCCTGCGCCGGGTCGGAGACGAGCCAGAAGTTATCGTTGGATATTACGAGGGGTGTAGGGTATGGAAACAGTTCGCCGCCTCTCGAATCCTGAGACGAAACGGTTATTGATTGACAATGGCCGTTGATGTAAAGGCTGTTTTCTTTCAATACCACGGTGTCGTTTGGAACCGCCCCTATCTCTTTAAGCATAGATTGTTTACGACTCACGTACCCTAGCTTTATCCCAAGTTCTATTACTGGATTAGACAGGCGTGAGAGGTCTATAAGGACACGGTCGCCGTGTGACAGGGGAATGTTCTCAGGAAGTGGAATAGCTCTGTATAGGAAGCTCGGTAGGGACTCTGATAGGTTTGCTCTTAGTCCTACGCCGTGGAGCAATACAAAAACATCGGCGAGAGCCGCAGGATTACGACGCAAAGTACAAGCATTGGGGACGTGATACGTTACTTTATGTTCCTGAGAAGTGGAAGCGCAAGGAGATACCACGCACAAAGGGGCTTTTGAGCGGGATAAAGAAGCTCCTGAGAAACGCCCTATTCTCCAGGTCTCACTATCTCTCCATAAGCTGACACGGTCTGCCCGACCACCAAGTTTTATTTTGTTCTTTCGCATTGACTGTGGGAACGAAAATATACAGAAAAGCGTATACAAAAAGAGAGGGGGAGAATTTATACTGAAGCCCAGCTTTTAGAGATTGGGGAGAAAGAGAATGGGAAGTCCTTACAAAACGAGCAGCCGAGAATATCGTATCTTTGAAGCCGCGTTAGACATCCATGAACCTTGGGAAATCAAAGAAGTTCGCCTTGATTATGGCAGACGTCGCTTAGATATTATACCCAAATGCTGAATAATTTGCCAGAATCCAAAGAGATAAGTTCTGTCGCCTAATTGGCTGTCTGGTAAATCTAAAGGCAAATGAGTATAACATCAGTCTCATAGCCAGACTCTCTCAGGCTAACCGTAACGTATCGGGTCAGAGCCAGACCTACGAGCCAGTCAGCGTAAAGTCGCGCCTGTCCCGCCATGTACTCGCCTCTGTAATCGGCGTTGTCTTTCATATTGTCCAGAGCTTTTCTTATGGCATCAGGATTAACGTCGTTTATCCTCAAACGCAATGTTTTTCCTTTCCACTCGCAGTATTCGAGAATTTCGTCTATAAGCAGTTCTCCCTCCCTGTCGCTATCCTCGGCGTTGACTACTACATCGGCGTTGGCTCGTAGCCGTAAAATTCCCCACTGTGGGGATATACGATGCGAAAACCAAGCTCAAAACCCTCTGGGCGGTCTCTGTGAAGCAAGAACCCGCCCGTAGTCCACAAATCATCGTGGTACTGACGGGAATCCCCTCACTTTAGGGAGGGGAGGATGTCAAGACGTAACCTGTTCCCCGCGTGTGCGGGGGTTAGCTAACAGTATCTTAAAATATATTCAAACATATTTAATAGTGTCCAAAATAGATAGATTGCTCAAGGTCATGCGCAAAATTTCTGTTGCAAGGCCTTTGTTTCTCGCTATAATGCTATTAATGCCAAAAACCAAGGCATAGCACTTTGAAAACTGAATATAGGCGGTTGTTCGGGGAAGTCCCGAACGTAAAATATTCAACGCCAAAACAAAAAATAAGCATTGGCCGTCAGTTCGACGGTGACAGCCTGTGGAGAGATGGTGCAACAAGGCCGCTCTATGAAGCAGGAACTCAACATCAAAGCTACCTATGCGTAGGTTTGAGTAAGTTTGAGAGAACGGTTAAATGTCCAAACTCTCCACTTCTTCACGGGTCAAGCCGGTGTACCTCGTGATCCTTTCAATGGGCTCCCCATCCGCTATCATATTCCGAGCAATAGCAAATGTTGTTTCTTGTCGCCCTTCTTGTCGCCCTCTGTCCGTAGCGGTGGCTATATTGGATTGCATGTCAGTCTGGTACATTCTGCGGCTGCGGTATACCGCGCGCTCCCGTTCGTCTTTGCTTACGCCCATTAACAAACTCCCGGCCATCTGCAACACCTCCTTTGAGTCAATGACCTTATTGACGGCTTCCCGGTACTCCGGGATATTGGCGTATTGAAGGAACAACGCCCATTTCTCCAAGTCCGTCATGTCCTCAACGGATTTCTTAATTATATCGCCGAGTTTGCTCAACTCCACATATATTACATGAATAGCGTCTGACAGCAACTCATTGTTGGTATCGTGGCGCATGGAAAACGAGTTTACGTAATCCGACAGATTAGGGAAAACGGTATAGGAGCAAAACGTAACCTGATAAGTCTGAGCCAGTTTATCGTATCTTCGTACCCCTTTCGAGGGTTGCGAGGAATGCAGATCGCATAGATAGTATATGCTCTTTCCTTTGAGGTTCCTGTGCCCGCCGTCTGAATCTTCTTGTATGTGGCTGGCTTGCATCTCCAAATCGACCTGGGAGCCGTCGTCAATTTTACAGTTCACATCAAGGCGTTCAGCTTTTTCATCGGTGTCCTGAAGCGGAAGCTCGTTGTTACGCACGATTACATCGACAACAGGGCGCTTTATCGTCGCCGAGATCAAGTCCATCAACGCCGGCTTGCCCTCCGGAGAGGTCAGGAGCAGTTTAAAAATCCGGTCGTCGGACGGCGGCAGTATATCAATACCCATTGGCAAAAAGCCCATATAACTTGCTCCTTCCGGCAATACCTTTGTCTTTAATATACCACTCTTCAGCAAACATTGTAACGTATCGGCGAATTATACTCAAGTGCTGAATAATTTGCCAGAATCCAAAGAGATAAGTTCTGCCGCCCAATTGACTGTCTGGTAAATTTGAAGGCAAATGAGTATAGTTGTGTTCATATTCTCTCCTCCTGTTTTGCCCCGCCATGCGGGGCGGAAATGGTTTTGCGATTTTGCCCTGTCCGCGAACACACAAAAAGGCGGCTCCCTCCCGTAGACCACGGAAGAAAGCCGCCTTGCTTGCGTATAAGTATTCGGTTTTAGGGCATAGCTAAAGGACGCGGTTAGCCGCTTGCTTGCTTGCTTACTTGCTTGCTTGCTTGCTTGCTTGCTTGCTTGCTTGCTTGCTTGCTTGCTTGCTTGCTTGCTTGCTAATGATGATGTGCGCCTTTTCCATATTTGTCAAGTCCTTTCTATAGTCGTTTAATTTAACTAAATCCAAAGCAATGCCGACAATATAAGTATGACATACGATAAAAAATTTCGAGAACGAGCTATAGCGTATAAAGACGGCGGACACACATTCGAAGAACTCAATGAAGCCTTTGGAATAGACAGTGGGCGATATTATCACTGGAAAGAGCTGCTCGAAACAACAGGCTCACTTGAGGACAAAAAGATTTGCGAGAGAAAGAGGAAGATCAATAAGGACGAATTAAAAAAGGCTGTTGAGGAGAAGCCTGACGCGTACCTTTATGAACTCGCAGAACTCTTTGATTGTACCGTCCAGGCCATTTTCTACGCACTGCGCAAGATGAAGATAACATATAAAAAAAACTTTTACATATTCCGAAAAATCCGAGGAAAAGCGAGCAGAGTTTGATAACCTAAAAGTCGGATAATATATACTCAAATCAATAGGGCAATATGACCCCCATTTTATCGAGGAACATCCGGTCACGCAATGTGATTTCCGTTGTCCATCTTTTTGCAAGGAGTTTAGACGAAACCTT
>BOCC01000142.1 GCA_026002715.1 Synergistales bacterium | reverse complement strand
ACAAGATAGCAAGGGTGTTTTGCACCCGTTGGAACGGGCTGAAAAAGGGCGGCCTGTATGTTGACGCGCTCGACAACGACGAGTTCCAGAGCAATGCTATTTCGTTGCTTACGGACTCGCTGAAGTTCGTTAGGCACAATTAAACGTCGCGGGAGCGGGCTTCGGAAAATTATAGACGGCTATCCCAGCAACGCCGTGCCGTCATTCCGATCCACTGAGCAGTCTTTTATCGTGACGCTCCCAAATTTGAATTATGGCGCATTATCTGCGCCAAATGGCGATGATGTTGGCATAGATAATGGCATAGAAGACAGCATCAACAAAATTTTAAACGCCATTGTCGCCGAGCCTGAAATCACACAAAAAAGACTGTCTATCGCTACAGGATTATCTGTACGCACAGTCGCGCGGGAAATCAAGAATCTGCGCGTAGGTGGCGTGATTCGCCGTGTTGGGTCTGGTAGGTCGGGTTATTGGGAGATAATCAAATAAAAATTACGTCAAGGAAATCGGGCGGGATTTTATCATGAAAAACAGCGACACCGCGTATATCCGCAAGTTTTTATAAAACCGCGATTTTCATTTATAGTTTCTATAGTTTCCGTCAAAATAAAAGCTCCCGTCAAAATGCGCGTAAAATAAAAGACAACCTCTTTATAATAACAGGATGTGACGGATATAATAATAAAAATTCAGTTACAGTCAATATTAAACCCACTATAGGGGGGTTAATCTTTTCAGGAGTTTAGGATAATTTAATATTACGCGGTCGCCGTTGGTTATGCCGTCAGGAAGATATTGAGGGACGGATTAGACGAGAAGAAAAATCGCCTGAGATTTTGTCGCAAAAATTGAAAATATCTCTTTCAAATTTGTTTCCAATATGCTACAGTGACAAAAGTATGCTTACAAAAGTATGAAAATTATACGCGAGGGTGATTTTAGTGGTTTTTACCGATGTGCTGAAATCGGATTTACGCTATAATAGTTCGGAGTTCGGAGTTCGGAGTTCGGAGTTCGGAGTTCGGAGTTCGGAGTTCGGAGTTCGGAGTTCGGAGTTCGGAGTTCGGAGTTCGGAGTTCGGAGTTATAGTCTAAAATTACAATTTTCTAATGAGAGTTCTTTTTCTCTGAACTTGCATAATATATGTATTATGCCCCTTTTCGCGGTCGGTTTTGCCGACGCGGAGAGGGGCTTTTTTGCGCTTTGAGTTTTTTGGGTTCTAAAAATTATTTTTATAGGGAGGCGTTTTAGGTGAGGAAAGGTTGGAGTTTTTGGGTACTAAAGGAGATTTTTGTCATGTGTGGTTTTGTTGGAAGACGAAGCTTAGTTTCACTGTTATTGTCGCTATGTGTCACATTCTTTGCGTCTGTGGCCTGTGCCGATACAACGGAGGCTACCGTAGCGAGGAAGCGAATCTTATCATCGCCTATAAGAACAATGCAAGTGCTTACCAGACAACATTACGTGAGCATTGCTCCCGGCGATGAAATTGCTTACGATGTGTTTTGGGAATGGCTCGAGCAGGAACAACTTACATCAGACTTGAACAAGTCTATCATCGCAAGCGACCCGAATGGGTTTATAACAGAGATCGATTCACATATAAGAAGGGAATACATTTTCCCGAATTATCAAGAACCGTTTAACTCGTTCTCTGTCCATTTAAAAATACCAGAGAATACCCCGGCCGGAGAATACTCTGTATCAACTTTGCACCATTCGACTTTTGGGGAAAGTCGGAATGTCCGCAATGATTGGACTGACGTGATACGGATAACAGTAACGGCGCCAGATATTAAGTTGGATATACTCGGCAAAGTTATCTCGCATATTGAGCCGAATTATGGAATTACCGAAGAAAATTTAGCCGATTCGTACTTTGCGTCAAGTCGTTTTGTCGCCAAAGGCTATACCGCCGACGGAAACTCCAGATTACTTGTGAGAATACGCTCGGACAGCGAAGGTCCCGTAAGTTTAGAAATACCGGAACTGAGTAAGATCAGCTCAAAAATTGAGACGTTGCAACAGACACCATGCGACATAAACTCAATTTATCTTGAGTCAATCCCAGGCAAAGATTTTTACCAAAAAACGCTGGTGCTGATTGCGCCTGAGTCATGGCCCAGCGGGAGTATAACGGAGTCGAGTATTCCTTTTTCGATAGTCGCGAAAATCGGAGAAAAGGAAAGCCCCGCAAAGTCTCTTATTCTCAAAAAAACTCCCGTTGTGTTGATTCACGGGCTTTGGTCCAACGGCGCGTCGTTCAACGGTATAAGGAAAATCTTGGTAGCGGGTGGTTTTTACATACTTCCGCCACAAAATTATGATAACTGGCAAGGCCCGTCTAAGATAGTGCCGCGGACCGGCTATAAATTTTTCAACGATTTTATCAGTCCGACGATTGATACGCTTAGGGCAGGAGGGATCGAGTGCACAAGAGTGGACATCGTGGGGCACAGCATGGGCGGATTGATGGCCAAGAAATTCCTTATGAATCGTTATTTTACAGACAGTAGGAGTTATGGACAAGGTATAGTGCGCCGTATAATCACTCTTGGGACTCCACACTTGGGCAGTCCATTGGCGTCGTTTCTTATTGGCGATTACAGATATCTACCATTAGGGGGAACGGACTACTCCATGGCTAAAATCCGCCTCTTTCAATTGGCTAGCACGAATGTCATTTTAACTCTCGGAGGTACTGCTGTAACATTAAAAATGATACAAAGCGAAAGTGCTTTAAGTGATATCTCGATAAATAGTATCGAGACCCAGCGCATTAATTCCGGTTTTACGCGTAAAGTCCCTATTTTCGCGATAGCTGGAAATACCGGTCGTTGGGGGATATTGCTCAGAAATAGCGTGGAGTTCTTGTCTGGCTTAACTCACAAAGATCTCTTTTGCGATATTCCAGCGTTGTTAGTGAATCCGTTGGACACGAAAAATTACATTCCTGAAGACTCCGATACTATTGTGGGGATATCCAGCGCAATATGGAAAGGGTTTTTACCTTTGGCGAACATAAAAACGATACCCAACATCGGGCACATGGGTATGGGTGATAATGCCAGTCTGGCATTGGAGATCACATCGTTGTTGGTTGGTCCGACGTCAGCGTTTTATAAGGCAAACTCTGTCGGAACTATCACGACTCTCAACAATAACACAGCGCGCGCCAATAACTCGACATCAGACTCATTTGTCGCCGCAGAAGATATCCCGGAACCGATAGAGGCCATTGTTTTGACGGCAAATCAATCGACACTGGCGCCCGGAGGGTCGCTGAGACTCAGTGCTGTGGTGCCGGCAGGGAAAGAATTCGACGCGGTTTTGCTTCTTGACGGGACAAACATCAACGAAATGACAAAAACGGATAGTGACACATATGAACTGACAGTGACGCTCCCTGATGACTACAGTGGTGTCAAGCGGTATGCCATCGTTGGTTTTTCGGTAGATGAGAGCTTCAGTTCCAATATCGTGGAGGTTGTGGTAAAACCCAATCTCGCTTTGTCAAAATTAAATGTGCCTAATGGTCCTAATTTTGTGTTCTCTGCGGGTCTTGAATATAATTTGGCGGTGGAGGGCGAGTTTAGCGACGGAAGTGTATTCGACGTCACAAACTCCAAGCTCGGCACTACTTATGATTCCGACAACCCGTCGATAGCGACAGTCACGGAAGACGGAATCTTGAAAGCGATAACACCCGGAAAAACGTTGATCACCGTGCGTAACGGCACCGTAGGCGCATTGATTTATTTGGATATAGTCGCTTTAGAAATTGACGAGGAAAGCGTTGTCAAAAAGCCGGCGCTCGCTGAAAAAATAGCTGAGGCCAAGGCGCTTTTGAGCAGTGCTGGGATTGGCGATAAGCCCGGACAATATCCAAAGGGAGCTTATGATGCACTAGCATTTGCCATAGCCAATGCAGAAGCGGTTTATGATGACGAAGTAGCTTCGCCGGACTCCATAGCCGCCGCTGTTGAGAACCTGCAAAACGAGATTGATACGTTTAAGGGTTTCAAAAACGGTGAGAGCAACGGCGGCGACAACAGTAGCAACGGCGGCGGTTGCTCAGTCGCTGGGTTAGGTTTATGTATTTTCGCTCTCGCTATGACGACCTTGTTCAGAAAAAGCGGCAAGCGGTAAATTTTGAGTTTGTGAGTTTGTGGATGTAACGGCGAAATAGTGCGACAACCAACACAAAGCCCCGACCCGTAACGAGAAGTCCGAGGCCGGGGCTTTGTTTTTCGCAAAATCTCGGATAAAATCAGAATCATGATATAATTCGGATATATTCACTTAACGAGACAAGGAGGCAGAGCGAGATGGCGACGTCATCAATAACCAAGACATTTATAATAAAGGACGAGGCGGCATTGAAAAGATTTGAGCGTGAAATGGAAAAGCCATCGCCGCCTTCTATTGCGATAAGTAGCAAGTTGGAAGAAGGTAAGTTGTTATTAAAACAATACTTCGAGCCCCCAATACCATTGACATGGTAAAGGGGGCTTTTTCTGCGTTCCGTTGCGTTATTGACGAAGATATTCAAAATTTTATCCAAGAAAAGGCATTCCTCTTTCATGAACGAGGGTGGAGCTCCGTTTATCTGCTGTTCAACGAAGAAAATTTATAAACAGAATTCTTTCTCTCGAAGCGTACTTCACGTTGTCGCATAAAGCTATAGCACTGACCGGCGTCATTTCAAATGCGCAGAAGAAAAAAATCCTTGGTGGAGTTACCCGATCGGCACTGTGCGCGCATTTTGTGCTTATTGGTCACTTGGGTAAATATATCGGTGACGAGTATCGTTCTGAAATCACGTCGCAGGAGATACTTGATTCGGCGTTTGAAATTATGGATTCAAATATTTGCAAGACGACGGACTGACGCAACTCATCAAAAAGATATAAGCCCAAGCGCCTGAAACAGTGAAATAGCGCAATAACCAACATAAAAGCCCCGGCCCGCAGCGAGAAGTCCG
Source organism: Synergistales bacterium (assembly GCA_026002715.1). GTDB lineage: Bacteria > Synergistota > Synergistia > Synergistales > Aminobacteriaceae > BNVG01. The sequence continues at coordinate 141 of BOCC01000142.1, read as the reverse complement.
AGGCCGGGGCTTTGTTTTCATACCTTAGCCCACCCTTAGCGTAACATGATATAATTTTGCGTGATCCGCGTTAAATAACTTAATATTCAGTGTTGAATTCGGAGGCATTCGCAATGCTATGAGCGACAAATGGATAGATCA
>BOCC01000141.1 GCA_026002715.1 Synergistales bacterium | reverse complement strand
TGAATACGACGCTGCATTTTTGATTGTGGCCACCCAAATAACAGGTTTGATAAACTATTATCAATTATACGACAATATACGACAAATTACGCAAAAACTAAAAAAATTTTAACTTTCCGGCGCGAGTTTAATAATTTGCTCTACGGTTTCCTCAAATGAAGAAGTCTCGGCGACCTTCTGCGATAAAAAAGCCCGCACCGCGTCGAGGTATGTCAATGCCCAGTCCACTCGCGGGTTTGCTCCCGTTTTGTACGCACCGATATTGATGAGGTCCTCAGACTCCGCGTAAGTAGCCAAGAGATCACGCACACGCCCTGCCGCCGCCATATGCTCAGGTGAAATTGAACGCGAACAAATTTGACGCCAAAAAATCCGAAGTCAAAAAATTTGACGCCAAAGACGGCGGCGCTCGCCGTTATGACGCAAGGGACGCGAGTAAAAGCGAGCGCCAGCCGTTTGAGTCCGTTTTAAATCAAGCTTCCACCGAAACGCCGTCTCTCGATAACCGCTTGTCCGCGCAGGGGCGCGGCGATAACTCGCCGGCCGAAAAAGCCGAAGTTTCGGATATATCAAATATATCAAACGCGCTCAGCGATCTCTTGTCACCTCTGTCCGCGGAGCAGAACGGTAGCGCCGATCTCTCCTCTCTTGCAACCCAGATGTCTTTGGCTATGGAGGAGTTTTTGGCCACTCGCCAAGAGAGCGGTTCTGATGTTGGAGAGCAAAATCAAAATATCGATAATTCAGGCGATTTTGGCATTGACGCCGTTCGCCTTGAGTCTACATTGGCGGCGATGAAAAATCGTCATCCTATAGAAATATCGGACGCGTCCGCTGTTTCAGAAGAATCGCCGCAGTCTTTAGACCGAGCCGCGATTATCGATCTGACGGCGTCATTTCTTAAAAATCTTCAAAACTCGCGCGTACAAAAACACAAGCCGTCCGACACGCCTGAAATTCCAACCGAGAATTTGGACAACGAGCCTTTGCCGAACAGCGGCGCGCCCATTCTTAATCCGCTTTTAGATGTTTTTGACGATAATGACGAAGCGCTAAATCAGGGCGACGCTCAAGTGCAGTTTGTATCGCGTTTTTCGGCATATCTGAAAGACAATTTCACCGACGCCAAGACGGCATTGACAGAAAAGACGGGAAAATTTGCATCCATAGACGCCCGCTCTTCCGCCCTCAAAGATTCCGACGTCCTGAGCGCGGCCGTCATTCAAGCCGCCGCGGGTGCCGCAAGTGAGGGCAAACAAAACGATTCAGAGTCGGATTCGTCAAATTCACGGGGTGATAATCTCCGCGCGTCTGACACGCCGCTTCTAAACCAACCGGACTCGACAGGCTCGAAAAAAGAAGTCTCGCCGAGCGCCCTCCAAGATAAACCAAAAGGCTATGAAGACGCGGCGCTCAAGGCCGAAGACGATAACGTGTCCGCCCCGCGCGGCGCGGACACGCGGCTTGACAGAAGCGTGAACTTTGAGCAGTTCTTGAACAGCGTGGCGCGCCGTGAGTCCGATGTTGCCCCGCTGGAGCTTTCGCATGGACGGTCTCTGTCTCGAAATGAAGCGCTTCGTGAGGGCTTGGACAACGTAGTGCGCTTTGCCCGTGTGAACGGAGAGCAGAAGGCGTCTATGATAATCGACCCCCCAGCTTTGGGACGCATAATTGTGGAGTTGAACGCCACCTCCGCGGGTTTAGAAGCTTCTATTAAGGTTAGCAGCGAACAAGTCCGACAATTAATACAGGAGGAGATGTCGCAGCTTCGATATTCTTTGGCTCAACAGGGTGTGGAGCTCACCAATTTTTCAGTGGACGTTCAGCAGGACAGCGGGCAAAGAAATCGCGACGACGGACAGCAAGGCGGAAGGCAGCGCATTTTGGCGGCTGATGACGAACAGGACGAAGACGCAAACTTCCGCGTAGATTTGAACCAGGGCCTTCTTTACTGGGTAGCCTGATTTTTAAAATTTAATTAACCGAAGGAGGGCTTATAGATGCCTAATGTAAACGGAATAAGCGGTATTTCTTCCGATCAGCTTAACAGCGCTTCCAAGGCTGTCTCGAACGAGCTTGGCAAAGACGCCTTTTTGAAACTTCTCATAGCGGAGCTTTCCAATCAAGACCCGATGGACCCTATGAGTGACCGCGAGTTTATCGCTCAGATGGCGCAGTTCAGTTCGCTCGAACAGATGACCAACATGGCGAAGGCCTTTGAGGGTATGTCCTCTATGCAGGAGTACTCAGCTGTGAGCTATATCGGTAAGGTTGTGGCCTTCCAGTTCGAGGGGGCGGACGGGGTGAAAACGCCCGTTGCCGACATTGTGCTGGCCGTGTGGTATGACGCCAAGGAGGGTCCTATTTTAGAGACGGCCGGCTACGGAGACATTCCACTGAGCCAAATCGAGGGAGTCACGGATGGTTCGACGCTGACAAGGACGTAAGGCGGAGCTGCCGAGCTCTCGAAGGACGAAGTTCAAGCCTTGACGACACAGAGTTAAATTTTATAGAAATCAAATATTTATACGGCCTCAAGGAGTGGGGACGTGCGGACATGAGGATCGGTGAATTTCGGTAAGGATTCTGTTAGGCAGTCCCCATTGAGGGCGGGAGGGGTAATATAAATGTTAAGATCGCTTATGACGGCGGTTTCGGGCGTAAAAGCGCACCAGACGCTCTTAGACGTTACGGGCAATAACATCGCTAACGTCAACACAACGGGTTTCAAAAGAGATTTTACGATTTTTCAGGATATTCTCTACCAGACAACCAGAGCGTCATCAGGCCCCGGCGATAACCTTGGCGGTATAAACGCTTCGCAGGTCGGCCTCGGCGTGAGGGTCGGCGCCATTGAGACAATCCAGACTCAGGGCGGGGCCCAGGCCACCGGCGGCAAATCGGACATGATGATCTCAGGCGAGGGCTTCTTCGTCCTGAACGACCAAAACGGCAGCAATATTTACAGCCGCGCCGGCAATTTTGTGTTGGACGCCGAAAGCACGCTCGTTCACTCCGGCACCGGCTACATCGTACAGGGCTACAAGATGGAGCGGGACCCCCAGAACCCATTGCTGTTCGTAAAAGACGCGGGGCTCAGCGACATCGTTATCCCGATAGGCCAAAAAATGGACGCGCGCGCCACGACGGTCGTGGGTTATAAGTGCAACCTCGACAGCCGCATGGGGCCTTATCTGCCTATCGGCTTCGCCGACATCGAGTTCACCGATTACTATTCAACTTACGGCGGCGGCGGCGGAGAGCCCGCCACGATAAAGATTGAGGGCATAAGTTATGAAACTACGTTCAAAACCAACTTGGGCACAACAGGCACCGATGGTACTGATTACCTTACTATCACGCTTGACGCCGGCTCTACCGGCGCGGGCCAAATTGTTTTTGATATGATTGGAATCGAAAATGGATTGCCTATTTTGTCAATTGGCGCCACTAATTTGAGTGCCGGTGGTACCAATACGGTTTTCTTGAACGGAACTAATCCCCCTACCGAAGTCGAGATTGTATATGATGACAAAAGCGGAAGGTTGAAGCTGGTCGGGATGACGCCGTCAACCGGTCCGGGCAGTCTTGGCAATCTGGGCGTCACGCTTTGGGAGACAAATCTCAAAGAGAGCATGTCATATACTTCTTTTTCGTTTACCGACAGGACGGCGCAACCGTCGTTCAAATATGATTTCATAGCGGAGTTCGACGAAACTTATTTAAATGGTTCCCCGACAGAGCTTACTTTATGGTATCCAGACAACATCAACGTTGGGTCAACAGCGATGGTGCCTCTGAAGGCCACGGTCTCGTTCAAGGCGGACGGCACGTTTGATACCGTGTCCGATATAAGAGGGACGCTTCCGACCGTGGGAGGATCCGGTACGCCTCCTACTGGCGGATATATTCTCACTACAGATCAGTTCAAAATTGTCCCGACTGATGACGGAACCGGTCTGCAGATTCGCCTCGCCAAAGATCTTAGCACCGCTCCTATTGTCGGCGCCGATCTGACAAATTACGACGTGTTGAGCACCATTTCTCAAGGAGGATACCATCAGACTAAGCTCACAGTGTATGACTGCCAAGGGTTTCCATATACTATGGAGCTTCAGTTCAAGAAATTGACATCGAACCGCTGGCGCTGGGAAGTCTTCTTCCCGGATTATCCTTCGCTTGCGCCCACGCCTAACTCAGGAGAGCTGACGTTCGACTCCAGCTGCCATATCGTCGATCCTATACCTACGGATATCTATGTGCCGTTCAGCCTGCTCGGGCGAGACAACAGCACTATCACGCTCGACTTCAGCGGAGAGACCTTCGGGCTCGACACCATAGACGGCGTGACGCAGTTTGCCTCGGCCACGACGAGCAAGGGGTATTATCAGGACGGCTATACGATGGGCGTAATGAATGACTACAGCGTCAGCAAAGACGGCACGATAACTGGCGTCTACACCAACGGTGTGAAACAGCCTATCTACCGCGTGGCATTGGCGCAGTTCACAAACCCGCAGGGCCTGGAGAAAATAGGCGACACGATGTTCCAGGAGAGCATAAACTCCGGGCGCGCCAACATCGACGCCGCGCTCGACAACGGCAAGGGCTCGATCGAAAGCGGCTATCTCGAAATGTCGAACGTCGATCTCACGGAGGAGTTCACGCGCCTCATCGTCGCCCAGCGCGGCTTCCAGGCAAACACCCGCGTCATCACCACCAGCGACCAGATACTTGAAGAGGTCGTGAACCTGAAGCGGTAAATAAAGCTTTAGAGGTCTTTAGAGATTCTACGCGAGCGGATTTTTGTAGGGGCGGGCTTGAGGCTCGCCCCTATTTTTGTACGCGCGGCGATTAGGTCACGGTCGTTTCATAAACCGCTAGAACACCAACGTAGCCAGAACAATATACCTAACATGACCATAGATATAACGTAAAACACCAATCTGAGTTGAGGTGTTTCACTTTTCGCTGTAAAATAGCGGCATGACTAAGTGAAGCGGGAGGATGTCGTACAGTGGCGAAAGAGTTAGGCAAAAAACAAGAGCGCGATACGGCGCAGATCTTTGACTTAATCTTGAAGCAGTTGATACGATTATCAAGCGCAACGGTCATTCAATTCATCAACGGTCTGTTTGATACAAATCA
>BOCC01000140.1 GCA_026002715.1 Synergistales bacterium | reverse complement strand
CGATCAGCCCGGGATGATTATCCCGGCCATCATTACCGTGTATGCCGACAGAAGTTTTTCTTTTGAGCTCAAGACTCCGCCGGCGAGCGTTCTTCTCAAGAAGGCGGCCGGCGTGGAATCAGGCTCCGGCGTGCCGAACAAAACGAAAGTCGGCCAAATTCCGCGATCTAAGATCAAGGAAATAGCCGAGCTCAAGAGGCAGGACCTCAACGCCAATGATGTCGAGGCGGCTATGCGTATGATTGAGGGTACCGCTCGTTCAATGGGTATCGAAATAGCTAACTGAAAGGCAGACTGTGGGAGGGTGTTTATTCGCCCGCCAATACCACTTTGGAGGTTTTATTATGAAGCGTAGTAAACGTTATCGAGAGGCTCTGACTAAGATAGACCAGGATAAGCAGTATGGGCTCAAAGACGCCATAGCCCTTTTTAAGGAAATAGCCACAGCGAAGTTCAGCGAGAGCTTGGAAGTTCATATACGCCTTGGCGTGGATCCGCGCCACGCTGACCAGCAGGTCAGAAGCACTGTCGTTCTGCCGCACGGTACAGGCGTAACCAAGAAAGTTTTGGTTTTGGCTATGGGAGAGAAGGTTAAAGAGGCCGAAGAAGCCGGAGCCGATATTGTAGGCGGCGAGGATCTTGTGCAAAAGATAACAGGCGGTTGGATGGATTTTGACGCCGTTATCGCCACGCCGGATATGATGAAGTCCGTTGGTCGTCTCGGTAAGATCCTTGGACCGCGCGGCTTGATGCCAAGCGCGAAAACCGGCACGGTGACTTTCGAGGTAGCCAACGCCATTCAGGAAGTTAAGGCCGGGCGCGTTGAGTTCCGCGTCGATAAGGCCGGGATTATCCACAACTTTATCGGCAAAAAAGAATTTGAGCTTTCGAAGCTTTTTGAAAATGCCAAGGCCTTGTTGCAGGCCATATTGAAGGCGCGCCCTGCTTCCGTCAAGGGAACCTACGTCAAGGGTATCTCTATCGCTCCCACAATGGGACCCGGGATTGCGCTTGATGTCGTGGCGACCACAAAGGAAATAGCTTAAGAAAATAGATTTTATCGACCGTAGACAGCAGGTGTCGCTTGTGACTTAATTTCCTGCCGAGGCTTGAAACAGGATAGACGTAACTTGCATTGTGAGCGTTTATTATGTTTTGTCATGTCCCTCGGCATATTTGTACGCCGGGGGCTTTGTTTTTATTGTTATCAATATTTTGTTATTTTGTTATTTTGTTATTTTATTATTTTACTATATGAGGAGGTGAAATTATGCCGGCAAAAATTAAATACGAACAGGTAGATGTTTTGAAGGGTAAACTCGAAAAATCATCCGCTGTTTTTGTGGCTGAGTATCGCGGTATGACCGTGGCTCAGAGCACGAAGCTCCGCGCCATCGTAAGGGGCGTGAACGGCGAGCTTAAAGTGGCCAAGAATACCCTTTTCGCTATCGCGATGAAAGAAGCAGGACTGACGGCTCTGCCTGAGTCTATATCTACCGGACCCAACGTCTACGCGCTGTGCTACGGAGACCCTGTGGCCGTCGCCAAAACCCTGAAAGACTACGAGTCCGAGAAGACCCAGAAGGCTTTTGTATTGAAAGGCGGGCTTTTGGGCAACGCGGCGCTTAACGTCGCTCAGGTTCGCGCCCTCGCCGACCTTCCGTCGAAGGAAGTTCTGATCGCTCAGACCGTCCGCACTATCGCGGCTCCGCTCTCAGGCCTCGTCAACGCCCTTTCCGGGACAATTCGCGGCCTTGTCACAGCCCTTTCTCAGATCAAGGAACAAAAAGAAAAGGCGGCGTAGTTTTCGCGCTATTTTGGTTTAGCTTGTCATTGTTGAAAATCGCGTTCTACTTGCGCGCGTAAATTTTGAGTAAAAAATCAGGAGGAAAAAGATATGTCTCGTGAAGATCTTATCAAGGCTATTGAAGAAATGACTGTGTTGGAGCTTTCTGAGTTGGTGAAGGCTCTTGAGGATAAATTTGGCGTTTCCGCGTCCGCTCCCGCTTTTGCCATGCCCATAGCGGCTGTTGGCGCTCCTGCGGCGGCTGAGGAGGAGAAGACGGAGTTCGACGTTATCTACAAAGCGCCCGGCGCGAATAAGATCAACGTCATCAAGGCCGTGCGTGAGATAACCAGCTTGGGCCTGAAGGAAGCCAAGGACCTTGTCGATAATCCGCCCAAGCCCGTCAAGGAGGGAATCTCCAAGGAAGAGGCCGAGGAGATCAAGAAGAAGCTCGTTGAGGCAGGCGCTGACGTCGAGGTTAAGTAAGTCCAGTTTTAAAAACTTTAGGGGCGAACGTTAGTTCGCCCCTTGCTTTTTGTTTTCAGTCAAACCTTACTCAGGGTCAATCACCGAAAGATTGCCGCGGCTCTTATGGTACGCTCCCATCAGCAAGACCGGGATAACCACAAGCGGCGTCGATAGAATTCCAACCCAAGTGTAACCCTGCGCGATAAGCGGAATTAGGCCAAAACTGGCTACGCACCAAGAAATCGCCACGTATATGGTTGATGAGATGATGTCCATCTTGCGGCTGCTCGTGGTTCCGGTTTTCTTCGTCCACCAAGTCGAGACGCGCCGCGCGCCGCCGTAGATGAGGCCGACGCCGGTCGATACAACAGCTAAGATAATTATCATAGAGACGAGAGCCACGCCGATATCGCCGCCTCCGCCGTGCCTTGTGATGTAGGTTATAGGCGCGGCTTCTGGCAGAATATCGGGATAATGAGAGAGAGCGCCCGTAGCGGCCAACAATAGGATGCCGGCGTTTACGACAAAGCCTATAAGCGTAGTTTTTCTGACGTCCTCTTGGGTGTGCAAAACGTCAACCACGGCGGTATATGCCCCTATCAGCGAACATTGCAGCGCGGCGTACTTCACGCTCTGCCAAAGCGCCGCATAGAAGCCGCCGTTTTCGGACGGCGCGGCCGAGACGACGGCGGTGAGTTTCGAGAAGTTCGTTGCCAAGTTAGAAAGATAGATTACGAGCATTCCGCTGATTATCAAAATGGCCATAGCCGTGGCCGCCTTGCGGACCGTTTCCGCGCCCCAGATAGTCAAAGCCCAGATAAAGACGGCCAAACCCACTGTGCCTACGCTGTACGAAATATCCGGAAACTGCTGCGTCAAGAGGGTTCCGCCCGTAGCGAAAGCCACGCCCGTGGCCATCAGCAGAATAATGAGGTACATAATCTCAATGGCAGCCGAAAAAACAGGCGCTCCTGGGCCGGTAGGCTTGTAGTATTCGGCGCTCCAGCTGTAATAATCATAGACCTTGTGCCTGACGGCGAAACTCCATGCGCAATACAGGACAAGCGCTATTATCGCCGTCGAGATAACCGGCATAAAGATCGCGTACCACCCAAACTTAACGTAAAAATCCACCAACTGCCGCCCGCTTGCGAACCCCCCGCCAAAGTGCGTCGTAAACCACACAAAAGCCACAGACCAAACTCCCCAGCTATTACTCTTAGAGCCCATTCAAAACCCCTCCAACATTCAAATTTTACTTCAATTCTGCGTTCGATATAAAATAAAAACCGGGGCCCTTTTCTGGGTCCCGGTTTGGATTTTTTTAAAAAAACGGCGCTCAGACGCCGACCACCCAAACAGAGGACCCGCGAATAAGCGAAGCTATAATAACAACGAGGAGGCTGAGACCGGAAATTTTTATCATCACGGGTACCCCTTTCATAAAAATCAGCTATTTGTGAAACACAACTTGAGCATTTTACTATGTTGATTGTGCGATTGTCAATAGGCGGTTTCGACTTTGATATAATGAAAAAACAACGACTTAACGGTGATGTTGTTTTGCGAAGAATTGGTAGGGTCGGATTCTTGGAAGCGAGGTAGACAAAATATGGCTCTTAACGGGTTTGCGTTCATACTTGCTATGGCTTCATTCATATCGCTATCTTAATTTATAGGAGGATGATATTTTATGAAAAACTCCAAAACCGCAGACCTTATGGATTCGATTATAATATGCCCTCACTGCAAGACTGAAATCAAGCTCACAGAGTCTCTCGCCGCTCCCATGTTGGATTCGCTGAAAGAACAGTTCAGGCAACAGCTTCAAGAGAAAGACAACGAAGTTGCCAAACAGGAACAGGAGATTGCGGAGAAGATGAGCGAACTTAGCCGGCAGGAAAAGACTATTGAGGAGAAAATTTCTCTCCAAGTGACAGAACGCCTTGAGTCCGAACGCAGCCATCTTATAAAGATGGAGGCCGAACGCGCCAAGTCCGCTGTGGCCCGTGAAATAGAAAAGCGGGATAGAGATATTCAAGATATGAAGGACATTGTCGCTTTGCAGGACAAGAAGTTGGAGGAAGCCCAAAAAGCGGAAGCTGACCTTCTTAAAACGAAGCGAGAATTGGAGGTTTCGAAACGCGAACTGGAACTTACCGTTCAGAAACGAGTATCGGACGAACTTACCGATGTTCGTAATAAGGCGCTTAAAGAAGCCGAAGATTTATTGAGCCTGAAAGTGACGGAGAAGGAGCAGACCATCGCGTCCATGCAGAAGACGATAGACGAGTTGAAACGCAAAGCCGACCAAGGCTCCCAGCAGCTTCAAGGAGAGGTTCAGGAGTTGCAATTAGAGGATTTGCTGCGAAAGAAATTTGTCTACGATTCCATAGAACCTGTCGCCAAAGGAGAATACGGAGGCGACGTATTGCAGAAAGTTATCCAAAACGGTCAGCAGTGCGGCGTCATTCTCTGGGAATCCAAGAGGACGAAGAACTGGAGCAATACTTGGCTGCCGAAGCTACGCGCCGACCAAAGAGACGCTAAAGCCGATATAGCCGTCTTGGAAACGCAAGCTCTGCCGACGGACATGAAGAGATTTGGGCTATATGAGGGCGTATGGATAACGAGTCCTCAAGATGTAGAGCCTGTGGCTTTTATTTTACGGCACGCGCTGACTGAGATAGCCAACGCCAAGCAGGTTTCAGAGGGTGTAAAGACCAAGACCGAGATAATCTACGAATATCTTACTGGCCCTATGTTCCGCCAGAGAGTCGAGGCCATAGTGGAAGCGTTTTCGACTATGAAAGATGACCTGGACAAAGAACGCAAGGCCATCACAAAGCAATGGGCGAAGCGGGAGCAGCAGATCAGCAACGTAATAAATGCCACCGCCGGAATGTACGGTGA
>BOCC01000139.1 GCA_026002715.1 Synergistales bacterium | reverse complement strand
GTGTCAATAGTAAAATTTATTTTACTTTAAATAAAATATAAAAAACCCACCCGGAAAGGCTTAAATTCAAGCCAAACCGGGTGGGTTTTAAGAGGTTTTGCTGCGGGTTCTTGCAATCGCGCGGTTATTCCGACTCGAACATATCCTTGCCTACGCCGCAAGTAGGGCAAGCCCACCCGTCAGGAATGGCATCAAACGCCGTCCCCGGCGCTATCCCGTTGTCAGGATCCCCAACGGCGGGATCGTAAGCATACCCACAAACAGTGCATACGCACTTTTTCATATCCTGTCATCTCCTTAGCGTGAAATCAAAATTGTATAAAATTTCGCATAAAAGTATTATATCATAACGTCTTTGTCTTGACAGGGAAGCGCGATCATGCGTCTCTATAATATACACGATATCATTCAATATCCCCGGCTTATATCTTATCCAGCGCTCTCGATATATCGGCTATTATATCGTCCGCGTCCTCTAAGCCTACGGAAAAACGCAGCTGCCCCTGCGCTATCCCGGCGGCCTTGAGAGCCTCCGCGCTGTACGCGCGATGAGACGTCTTGACCGGGTATGAGACCGTTGTGGCGGTTCCGGCTAAACTCGGAACAAACGAAATCATATTCATCTCTTTGATGAGCTTCGACGCCTCCTTGACTCCGCCCTTGATGTTTACGCTCAGCATCCCCCCAAACCTCCCGTCCGCAAACTGCGCGGCGGCCGTCTTGTGGGAGGGCGATGATTTGAGCCCCGGATAAAACACCTTTTCCACTTTTGGGTGCGCCTCCAAGAACTCCGCGACGCGCAGGGCGTTTTTGGAGTGCTTCTTCATGCGAAGGTCGAGCGTGCGCAGACTCCGCGCCAAGAGCCAGCAGTCGAGCGGGCTTGGCATAGCGCCGTACAGCGTCTGAAATCTCTTTATTTTAGCGACTAACTCGGAGTTCGCCGTGAGCGCGCCGCCCGTGATGTCGCTGTGCCCGCTCAGATATTTTGTCGTACTGTAGAGCGACGCGTCGGCGCCGAGCGTGAGCGGTCTGGCTACAGCAGGCGTGGCGAAGGTGTTGTCGACAAAGAAAAGAAGCCCGCGTTTATGAGCCTCTTTGGATATGGCGGCGATGTCGGGGACTTCCATGAGGGGGTTGCTTATGGTCTCGGTATAGACTAACTTCGTCTCGGGTTTGACGGCATGTGTGAAGTCGTCTTTTAGAAAATCCACAAATGTGACAGAGACGCCGAAGCGCGGAACTTCGTTCGCCAAGTAGTCGTAAACTCCGCCGTAAAGGACGCTTGACGCCACGATATGGTCTCCCGATTTCACGGCCGATAAAATAGACGTAATAATGGCCGCCATGCCGGACGAAAACACGAGAGCGCCGACGTCGTTCTTCTTGGACGAAGGCTCGCCCTCAGCGGCGGACAATATCTCGGCGACGGCGTCGGAGTTCGGGTTCGCCATTCTGGAGTAGATGTAAGCGTCGCTCTTGTGCTCGTAAATGGCGTCAACCGGCGGAACGTCGTCAAAGGCAAATACGGAAGTCAAGTAGATCGGGAACGTCTCCGGCACGGACGACATCCCGGCAAGTTTATGGCAAAGTTGGCCGTCGCCGTTATGAATTAAATTTGTGGACAATTTCTTGTTGGTTTTGCCGCTCATAATTCGTTTCACTCTCCGTTTGGTTTTAAAAAGGGCTTGCCCGCTGTTTGAAAAACGGACAAGCCCAAAATATCACGTCAGACTATCTGCGGTCAGTTATTTTACGTCTCTTACGCGTTGGATTATATCGGCGTAGGGAGCGTAGGCGGGCTGTTTGTAGATTGGCTGGACGGCGTCCATAAACTGCTGAACCTCGGCCGGGGTGAGACGAGTGATAGTGACGCCTTTGGCCTCAGCCTGCTTGGCGTAGTCGTTCTCCTGGCGCACCCACTCCTCGCGCTGATAAGTGGCGGCCTCAAGCGCGGCCTGCTTGATTATCTTCTGCTCGTCGGCGCTGAACTTACCCCACACGTCCGTGTTCACCAAAATCATCTCGGGCGCGCGGGTGTGCTCGTCAACCACGAAAAAGGGCGCCACTTCGTTGTGAGACTGGGACATGTAGCTCGGCCAGTTGTTCTCCGCGCCCTCGATGATACCGTTCTGAACGCCCGTGTAAATCTCATTGTACGCCATAGGCGTGGGGGAGGCGCCGAGAGACGAGACGAGGTCCATCATGAGGGGCGTCTCCTGAACGCGAATCTTCAGGCCCTTCATGTCCGACGGGTTGTGCACAGCGCGCTTTGAGTTGTAGAAGTTGCGGGAGCCCGAGTCGAACCAACAAAGCCCGATAAGCCCGTCCTTGGTGATGGAGGTAAGGAACTCCTCGCCTATAGCTCCGTCTAATACCTTAAAGGCGTGGTCGCGGTCGCGGTAGAGATAGGGCATGGATAGGGCGTTCATGATGGGGTTTATCGGGGCGAGGGGGTTTGTGCCCACGCGGATAAAGTGAATGTCGCCCATCTGAGTCTGCTCAATGGCGGTCTTTTCGTCGCCAAGCTGAGAGTTGTTGTAAACCTCGATAACGATGTCGCCTTTTGTGCGCTCTTTCACGAGCTCAGCAAAGCGAATGTCGCCCAAGACCGTGGGATACCCGTCCGGGTGGTTGTCCGCCAGCTTAAAAACACGCGGAGCCGCAAACGAAGCGGACGTTAAAACAAGCGCAAGAACCAAAGCCAAAAGCATACTCTTCTTCATAATCAAAAACCCCTCCTTATTATTTTACCCGCCTGTGCGCGGGATATTGGTCAAACTATTTGCCGAACATCATGTTGGGCACGGTCATGGAAAGAGCCGGGACAAAGGTGAGCAGCAACAAAACCACTACCATCGTGGCGTAGAACGGCAACATGGACTTGGCCGCCTTTTCGATGGATATTCCGCCTATGGACGAGCCGACGTACAGCACCGTCCCGACAGGCGGCGTGAGAAGGCCGATAGAGAGGTTCAGCATCATCACGATGCCGAACTGCACCGGGTCCATACCTATGGCGGGCGAAGTGACGACAGGCAGAAGTATCGGGGCCGTGATAAGGATAAGAGGCGCCATATCCATGATGCAGCCCAATACCAAAAGCGCTATGTTGATGAGGAGCAGCAGGGCTACTTTGTTGCTTGTAAGTGTCAATAGGAAATTTGAAATCATGGTCGGTATGCGAAGGGTGGTCATCATGTAGCCAAACGCCTGAGACGCGGCTATCACCGACATGACCATAGCCAGAGTTTTAAGGGTTTTCTTTAAGATGACCCACATGCGCGACAGGGGAACCTCACGGTAGATGAAGAACGTCACGAAAAACGCCCATATACAGGCCACGGCGGCGGATTCTATCGCCGTAAAGATGCCGGTGAACACGCCGGCTATGATGATAACGGCGGTCATAAGGCCGAATATGCTGTCTATGGCTATCTTCCAAGCCTCGGCGCGGGTGTATTTCTCGCCCCGCGGGTAGTTGCGCTTGACTGCCATGACATAGCTCAGAATCATCAGAGCTACGCCGAGTATTATGCCGGGCACGAGCCCCGCCATAAAGAGCTTGCCCACGGAGAGCCCGCCTATCGCGGAGGCGTAGATTATCATGTTGTGGCTCGGCGGTATGAGCACGCCCTGACACGCGCTCGCTATGGTCACATCCACGGAATAGTCGACGTCATAGCCCTGCTTGACCATCATAGGAATCATCATAGCCCCTATGGAGGACGTGTCGGCCACGGCGGAGCCGGATATGCCGCCGAAGAACATACTCGCTAAGATGTTGACCATCGCAAGCCCGCCCCTCATGCGCCCTATCAAAACGTCGGAGAACTTGATGAGCCGGTCGGAAATCCCGCCCTCGCCCATTATTTCTCCAGCCAGAATAAAGAACGGAATGGCCAAGAGAGAAAACGAGTTTATACCCTTCACGAGCTGCTGTGTTATGGCGCCAAGAGATATACCCATATAAGCGGCCGACGCAAAAGACGAGAGGGCGAGTGAAAAAGCTATCGGGACTTTGAATATTATAAAAACACCAAAGAGCCCAAGGAGAAGCGCTATGGCAATGGGGTCCGGCGTCATAGGTTTACGACCTCCCGTTTTTTCTCGGTTTCAGGGGCTTTTGGGCCCTCTTTAAGCTGAATAATCACCTGTTCGGCTATGGCCAAAACGATAAGAACGCCTATCGCGCAAGGCGCCGCAAACTGAATCCACACAGGCCAGCCCGTAGCCGCCAAGCGGTTTCGGGAGAGCCTCGTGATATAGGGGATGATGGACCAAAATATGACGCAGCCAAACACGCCTATCAGTATCTTATCCAAAAGCTCAACCACGTAAATAACTTTTTTGGGCAGTCTGCTCACTAACACTTCAATAGCGATATGCGCCTGATTTTTGACGCCCAAAAACATCGCGATAAAACAAAACCATATCATAAGCTGTAAAGCGACCTCTTCGCTCCAGCGGGGAGCGAGGCTGAAAAAATAACGCATAATGACGTGATAAAAAATAACAAGCACCATCGCGCATAAAAAAACCGCCGCGATGATCTCGAAAAGAGTGGAAATAACACCGAGAATCTTTTTGTATATTCTCAATCCAACACCTCCAAATATGTGGGATCGTCTGAAAATATATTACTCAAAACAGTTTTAATATTCGTATTTCCAAGGTGTAGTTTCTCATATTCGCCGAACGTTTGTCAATAGCCCGCGGGTTTTCTCAGGGCAACAGCATTTACTTTTTTCGTAACTATTCAGTCGTCTATCAATCCTGATTTTACAGGGGCTTTGCAGACGCTCAACAATATCGTAATTCGTAAGTTGTTTTTATGAACACATTGATTTTGCTGGATTTCTTAAAATCTAGCCAGCATGGTCACTCGATTTTGAGTTTCCCCATTTTTCATTTTTGTATCTCTTGAAGTGATTGATATTGCTATGTTTTTAGTGATTTCAATGTTGAAAACCTTTGAGTTTTCCATTTTTTCAAGCGTATCTCCAAAGGAGAAGCTGATTTGAGCGTGGCGGCTTGTCAAAGAACGACGAGATCCCGGTGTACAGCTCGCCAAATATTTCAGTTAAGCCGTCGGCCATTGCGTAAAATGTGAATTTAGACAAGCCGTACAGGCGTTTCGAGACTTCGATAACTTCGAGAACCTCAATGCTCTCATCTATTTTTTCACTAAGTACGCCGATATATCCGATAGCAATAGACAGTA
>BOCC01000138.1 GCA_026002715.1 Synergistales bacterium | reverse complement strand
TAAAAGTCATAGACCAGACCATCATGACTCACAAAGTAGGTTATGTATTAGAAGCGGATATTAAAGGGTTCTTTGACAACGTAAACCATGATTGGCTTATGAAGTTTCTTGAGCATGACATAGCCGACAAGAACTTTCTGCGATATATCAAGAGATTCTTGATAGCCGGCGTGACGCGAGGGGACAGAAAGAAAAGAAAGCGAATTAGGAACACCGCAAGGTGGTCTGATTTCGCCGGTACTTGCCAATGTATACCTTCACTACACATTAGATTTATGGGCAGAGAAAGTTCTGAAAGCGAAACTGAAGGGTGAAGTACACTATGTGCGTTACGCCGATGATTTCATATTGATGTTTCAATTTGAAAACGAAGCGAGAACTGTTATGCAAGTTACTCAAAGACAGACTGAAGAAGTTCGGTCTTGAACTCGCTGAAGACAAGACGCGCATACTATTACTCCGGCACGAAAATATCGAAAAACGAGTTTTAGAAACTGCTTTGTAGTTTAGGGCTTTTGACGAACATTTTATCGAATTTTGAATGCCGGAGTAATACCTTTCGGACGATTCAAAGGAACAAAGGAAGACTTTGACTTTCTTGGCTTCACTTTCTTCAACGCGCAAACCAGAAGCGGAAAGTACTGCGCAAGCGTGCGCACAAGCAAGAAGAAACTGAAGGCTAAGAGGGCAGCAGTTAAGGAATGGCTCAGGTCAAGGTTGACTAAACCAATCTCAGATACGATGAAGATAGTCAGGGTATCGCTTCTTGGTCACTACAACTACTACGGGGTGAGCGGGAACTTCAAAATGATACAGAAGTTCTGTGAGTATGTTAAATATACGAGCTTCCGAATGCTGAACCGACTTGAAAAAATTGAGCTCAGGGCTGATAATCAAAGCGAATCAGAAAAAAGCGTTGCAAGGATGAGCGGAATGCCGAAGCCGAATTCGCTATGCGTAAATTGCGGAGCTTGTTTAGTGGCCTGCTTGGACGGGGGCGAGCGTAGCTGCGAACCATGCGCGAAACGTCGAAAAACAGGTCTGAAGCCGGCTTGCGTCAAGGCTTGCCCCTTCGGCGCTATCGAGTGAGGAGTGGTCGTAACGATGAGGGATACTGTTGTGGTAGTGGGTTCCGGTCTGATGGGAATAGGCATCGCGGCCGTCAGCGTGTTGGCTGGAAACAAAACAGTCCTGTTCAATAGGCTTCAGGAAAAGGCGGAAAAGGCTCGCGGCGACGCTCTCGCTCAGTGCAAAGAGCTCTTTGATAACGATCTGGCCACGGCGGAAGCTGAAAAATCAGCTTCGGAGCTTTTATCCGGAACCTCCAATCTTGAGAGCGCGCTTCCCGGCGCAAGGTGGGTCATCGAGACCATCACCGAAAATCTGGAAGCCAAGCAGAACCTCTTCGCTAAGCTCGACGGTCTGCTGCCCACGGACGTGCCTATACTCTCCAATACATCCGGCCTCCGAATCACCGACATCGCCGCTAAGATGAAGCATCCGGATCGCGCGCTCACGGCCCATTTCTGGTTTCCCGCCCATCTCGCCCCCCTTGTGGAGGTCGTGGTAGGGGAAAAAAGCTCTATGGAGATGGCCGTCGCCGTCAGAGAAGAGTTAGATCGCTGGGGCAAGGCAGCCGTCTTGGTGAAGCGAGATTTGCCGGGACAGTTGGGAAACCGGATTTTACAGGCCGTTATAAGGGAAGCCGTCAATATGGTCGAAATTGGGTTGGCCTCCGCCGAGGACGTGGACAGAGCTGTCAAATCTGGCATGGGCATCCGCTTTCCTGTCTGGGGGCCGCTCGAGCACGTAGATGCTGTGGGGATAGACCTCTGCGCATCCGTACAGAATACGGTGCTGCCGTCCATAAGCCCCAGAACGGAGGCCGCCCCCCTTATGCGCGACCTCCTCGCGAGCGGACAATTGGGATACAAAACCGGCAAGGGTATTTACGACTGGTCGGTAAAGGATATGAAGACGCTCGAGCGTCAGAGAAACGAGTTCATTATCCACGCTCTTAAAAAAATCCGGAGTTTTAAAAAATCCTAAACCATCGGAATAATAATATATAATATTATGACTGGTCAACAATTGCCTATATTTTAATCTGACGAATTAAGGAGAGAGCTTCAATGAAAAAGATCGAAGGTGTGTTCGCTCCAATAGCGACCACGTTTCAGGGAGACGGAAACATCGACTTCGGAAAGTTCTCCGACAACTTGGCGAAGTTCGACAAAACGGGACTTGCCGGCATCGTGGCGCTGGGCAGCAACGGAGAGTTTACCATGCTTTCTCATCAGGAAAAACTCGACCTGATACAGGCCATCCGAAAGGGCATTTCAAAAGACAAACTTCTCATAGCCGGCACGGGCTGCGAGTCCCTGAAAGAAACAATCGACCTCACGAAGGGCGCCGCGGACAGGGGCGCCGACGCCGCGTTGGTTATAAACCCCTGTTATTACAAACGGGACCTCAACGAACCAACACTCGAAAAGTTCTATACCGCCGTCGCCGACGCCTCCCCCGTGCCGGTGATGATCTACAACATGCCCGGGAACAGCGGTATCAATCTGTCATCAAGCCTTGTTATAAAGCTCTCCGCCCACAAAAATATCGTGGGAGTCAAGGACTCAGGCGGAAATATCGTCCAGATTTCGGAGATTCTCGCTTCCGTTCCGCCAGACTTTTCCGTGTTCGCCGGCTCGGGAAGCTACCTCTTCGCGACGACGGCCTTAGGCGGCAAAGGCGGAACTTTGGCCGTGGCAAACGTCGCGCCCGACATGTGCGCCGAGATGTACGCGCTGAGCGCGAAGGGGGAATACGGCAAAGCGCGCAAAATCCAGCTTGACATTCTGCAGCTCAACGCCTGCGTGACAAGCCGCTACGGGATAGGCGGCATGAAGGCGGCGATGGATCTGGTGGGCTTCTTTGGCGGCGCTCCACGCTTACCCATACAACCCGCCAACGACGCGGCGGTCACCGACATCAAAGCTCAGATCGAAAAATTAGGCTTGCTGGGAAAATATAAATAATTCATTTTTTACAATTAAGGAGGGTTTGTTGTGGTTAAAACACCTAAACTGCTTATGATCCCCGGCCCCACTCCCGTCGTCCGTTCTATTCAGGATCAGATGGCGCGCGAGACCGTCGCGTTTGGCGACGCAGGCTTCATCGCTGATTTTAAAGAGCTCGTCGCCGACCTCAAGGCCATGTGGCGCTGCGACGGCGAGGCTTTTGTCGTCGCCGGCACCGGAACCATGGCTATGGAAATGGCCGTCGCCAACGTCACAAAGAGCGGTGAAAATGTTCTGGTTTGCTCTCACGGCTTCTTCGGCGACCGCTTCATCGACATATGCGCCCGCAAGGGGCTATGCACCGACGTGCTGAAGGCGGCATGGGGGACGGTCTACACACCGGAACAAATTGACGCCGAGCTTTCCAAAAAGAAATATTCCGCCATCACCGTTACTCACGTGGACACGGCTACGGGTGTTATAGCCCCAATCAAAGCGATAGGCGAGATGCTCAAAAAGAAACACCCCGAAGTTCTGTTTATCGTAGACGCCGTCGCGGCTGCCGCGGGAGCGGAGTCATGGATGGACTGGGGTATCGACGTGTTGTTCAGTTGCAGCCAAAAAGCCTTCGGTGTGGCTCCCGGCCTTGCCATACTCTGGGCGAACAAACGGGCCGTCGAGAAGCGCAAAGCATTAGGAACGATCCCGGAGTCCTATTTCGATTTCGAGCGCTGGATTCCCATCATGAACGACCCGTCCAAATACTGGGGCACTCCGGCCATCAACATGATCTGGGCGCTCAAAGAAGGGGTTCGGCTCATAAAAGAAGAGGGCTTGGAGGAGCGCTACGCCCGACACACCAGGCAGGCCGCTATATTTGTCTCCGCTATGGAGGCCATTGGCTTCAAAACGGCGGCATCCAAAGAAAACCGCGCGCCCACTCTCTCGATTTTCTTCTACCCCGACGGCTCAGGCATCGACGACGCGGCGTTCCGGGCAAAATTGGCCGAGGAGGGCGTTCAGTCCGCCGGCTGTCTCGCGGAGTACGCCGGCAAGGGCTTCCGCCTTGGACACATGGGCAATATCGACAAACATATCTTAGTGGGGACAATAGCCTCCATAGAACGCGCCTGCGTCAAATGCGGCTGCAAGATAGAACTCGGCAAGGGATTGGGAGTTCTGCAAGCCGGGTTAGTAAAAGAATAAGTATATTTATGATATGAAAACTCGCGCCTCCATACAATTTGGAGGCGCGAGTTTTTTGTTTAATTTCGTAGGCTATTTGGACTCGAAGTTGCGCCGGGCGGCGTAGTTTGCATGTATGACTCACCCCTACCGCTTGGCGCGGGAAATATTGTTCCTGTCAGCTATATTTAGTCAGTGTAAAGTTTGGCGATCACGGTTCAATTCGTCCGGTTCTTCCCATTCGACACGAAGGCTGCGGCGAATGCATGACGGGCTACACCGAGGGGGAGAAAACAGTGACGTATTTCGGCGCTTTGTTGTACAACTTACAAGGAAAGCAGAGGGAAAGTTTATGCCAAACTCAACGGAAACAAAAATGACGCTTGGCAAGTCGGCGACGGCCAGCGCGGTCGTTACCGAACATAATACGGCGCGAACAGTTGGCAGCGGTAGTTTGGAGGTTTTTGCGACACCTATGATGATTGCCCTTATAGAACAAGCCGCCTGCAAAGCGTTATCCGATACGCTTGACGACGGGCAGACCTCGGTCGGAACAGCTATCTCCGTAGCACATACGGCGGCAAGCCCGCTAAACGCTGAAATCGCGGCAACCGCAACGATTACTTCAGTAAACGGACGAGTGATTGACTTCGAGGTGTACGCTCATGACGATGCCGGTGAAATAGGACATGGAACGCACACAAGGGTTATTGTAGACCGTGAACGGTTTATGGCGAAGGCGCAAGCGCGAAATAGCTGACGGACGCATATAAGCGTTGAGTGGACGGTAGCAGTCCTCGAGAATGGTCTTGAAGGCGAACTTGACGGCGAACTTGACGACAAGCTCGGCTACACCAAGATGTCTTCTTCTCGTATGTAGTCAAGTTCTTTTGGCGTAGCCATTTTCTCAATCCTTCCTGTAACGGAGAGCGATATTATCCTTTTGTTTTGGATTTGCGCTCAACCTTATGACCGTGTTCCGTATCGTCCATTTTGTCGTAGATGTAAGCAACGATCCGTTCGTCAC
>BOCC01000137.1 GCA_026002715.1 Synergistales bacterium | reverse complement strand
AAAAAATGGGATACGCTAACAGCAATGGATAGATAAACATATCTGTTAAAAAGCCTACAAATATACTATACTATATTTCACCACTTCGCTCAGACAAAAAGACATCGTATCCATTGGAGCTCTATACGAGAAAGGGAGGAATTTTTAAGTGAACGTAACAGAAGCGGGTTACGCCGACAAAGCAAACGGCATAAACAAGTTTGTCAGCTCCAGACGTCCGATCAACGAGACCGTTCGTTTTTTTGATTAGAGGAGGCCAATGAATGAAAAGAGCATTTGCGTATCTTATGTTGGTTTTTATACTGTCGGTGTTTTTCGATATGACGATGACGCGCGGTATATCATACGCCACTCCCGCGACTGAAAACAAAGACGACAAAGAAGCCGTATCGTATAAAAATCAGGAAGTGGACGTCGAACATCTTTTAACGGCGCTACTCAGAGACGGCGGCGGCCTTGTCCCGCGATTGTTGCAAAAGATGGAGATGGACCCAAACACCCTGCTTCAGCTTGTCACGGACGAAATTTCACATAAGCCCAAAGTGACGGGGGGAGGCGTCGAGGCCGGGAAGGTCTACGTGACGCAGAGGCTCTCCGCGCTTTTGGTCAAGGCTGAAGAAAGGGCGAAGGGCCTGCGCGACGAGTACGTCTCCGTCGAACATCTCTTTTTGACCATGCTTGACGAGGGGACGGGGACGAACCTCGGCAAGATTTTGAACAGGCTCGGCGTCACGCCGGAGCGGTTCCTGAAAGCCCTGACGGAGGTGCGAGGCTCGCAGCGCGTGGAGAGCGCCGACCCGGAGGCGTCTTATGAGGCCCTCGAAAAATACGGGCGCGACCTCGTGGCGGCGGCGCGGGACAACAAGCTCGACCCCGTCATAGGGCGCGACGAGGAGGTGCGGCGCGTCATACGTATCCTGAGCCGCAAGACCAAAAACAACCCCGTTCTGATAGGCGACCCAGGCGTTGGTAAAACCGCCATCGTGGAGGGCTTGGCCCAGCGCATAGTGCGCGGCGATGTCCCGGAGGGACTGAAAGACCGCGCGGTCTTTGCGCTCGATATGGGGTCTCTCATCGCCGGGGCGAAGTTCAGGGGCGAGTTCGAGGAGCGTCTGAAAGCTGTGTTGAACGAAATAAAACGAAGCGACGGGCGCATTATCCTCTTTATCGACGAGCTTCACACCATCGTGGGCGCGGGGGCGGCGGAGGGCGCGGTCGACGCCGGCAACATGCTAAAGCCTATGCTCGCTCGCGGCGAGCTTCATTGCATAGGCGCCACGACCGTGAACGAATACCGAAAATATATAGAAAAAGACGCGGCTCTGGCCCGTCGCTTCCAGCCCGTGAACGTGGCGCAGCCAAACGTGGAGGACACTATATCCATTCTCAGGGGGATACGCGAAAAACTGCAGCTTCACCACGGCGTGCGTATCAGGGACAACGCGCTCGTCGCCGCCGCGACGCTCTCCAACCGCTATATAACAGACCGCTTCCTCCCCGACAAAGCCATCGACTTGGTGGACGAGGCCTGCGCCATGATTCGCACCGAGATAGACTCGCTGCCCCAGGCGCTCGACGCCGCGAGTAGGCGCGTCATGCAGCTCGAAATAGAGGAAAAGGCTTTGTCGCGCGAACAGGACAACTCAGCGTCTCAGGAGCGCCTGAAGCTGCTTCAAAAGGAGCTACAGGAGGCGCGGGAGGAGGCCGACTCTCTGAGGGCGCAATATGACGCCGAAAAGAGCGCCATAACAGGCATACGCGACCTCCGTAAGCGCATAGACGACGTGAAGGCAGAGATAACGAAGGCCGAGCACGAGTACGACCTCAACCGCGTGGCCGAGCTGCGCTACGGAACTTTGCGGAAGTTGGAGGAAGAGCTAAAGGCCAAAGAGGAGTCCGACAAGGCGCAGCGCAAGGACTCGGTCGGCGGCGACACCCTTTTGCGCGAGGAGGTGACGGAGAACGAGATAGCGGACATAATCAGCCGCTGGACGGGCATACCCGTGACGCGTCTTGTGGAGGAAGAGCGCGAGAAGCTCCTTAAATTGGACGAACTGCTGCACAAGCGCGTCGTGGGGCAGGACGAGGCCGTGCAATTGGTGGCGGACGCCGTGCTTCGCGCGCGCAGCGGCATAAAAGACCCGAGGCGTCCCATAGGCTCGTTTATCTTCTTAGGCCCAACGGGCGTGGGCAAGACGGAATTAGCCAAGGCCTTGGCCGAGGCCCTCTTTGACAGCGAGGAAAACCTTATCAGGGTGGATATGTCCGAGTACATGGAAAAATTTGCGGTGTCACGTCTTGTGGGTTCCCCTCCCGGCTACGTCGGATACGAGGAGGGCGGGCAGCTGACCGAGGCCGTGAGAAGGCGTCCTTACTCAGTCATACTCTTCGACGAGATAGAGAAGGCGCACCCCGACGTGTTCAACATCCTGCTACAGGTCTTGGACGACGGGCGTATTACGGACTCTCAGGGGCACCTCGTTGACTTTAAGAACACCGTCGTCATTATGACGAGCAACATCGGGGCCAATGTTCTCCTCGATGGAATTTCGCCGGAGGGCGAGATCAGCGAGAGCGCCCGGAAAGAAGTTTTGTCGGCTCTCCGCGCGTCGTTTCGGCCGGAATTTTTGAACCGCGTGGACGACGCGGTGCTGTTCAAGCCGCTTCGCAAAGAGGAGATAAGGAGCATAGTCAGGCTTCTTTTGGACGGGCTCGCTATGCGTCTCAAAGACAGACAGATTTCCCTGACGTTTAGCGGCGAGGCCATAGACTTTATCGCCGACTCCGGCTACGACCCCGTATACGGCGCGCGCCCCCTGAAACGCGCCATCGTGCGAAGCGTGGAGACGCCCTTGGCGCGAAAACTTATAGCCGCTTCGATAGTGAGCGGCGCGGCTATTGAAGTGGGCGTAAAAGACGGCGAGCTGACGTTTGAAAATATAGGATAAGATCTTTTCAGTTTAGCTTGTACTCCCGCGGCGAGCGCTAAGCTCGGCGCGGGTTTTGCGTATCCGCGGCAGCAAAGCAAATTAAAAAATGGCATAAGGGCACCTCTAAAAACCTATTTTTCATACAAATCTGCGATCTATAGGGATTTAACCTAACTTCGCATCTCAGCTTGTGGTGCAGGGCGTTGACCTGAACACGGTACAAAAGCTGATGGGACACGCCGACATGAAAATGACCCTGCGATACGCGCACCTTGCCCCGAGCGTCAAACAGCGCGCCGTTGAACTACTCACAAAAAAGAAAGAGGTAAAATAGTGCTCTTTTCTATCGTTATTGAGAGTAAGCAAGTTACCAGCAACTTAAAATCTATTTCTCAAAAGTGCGATAATTGCCCAAGACTGTGCACAACAGTACGTTCTCCGACATTTGTGATTTCTATGCCAATGTAGAATTGAGATGTTCGGCAAGTTACCGGCAAGTTAAATCACGCCCAAAATGGGACATATTTCATGTGTCGCGGGGCGGTATTCGGATCGTAGGGTTTTATAAATCCAGCGTTCACCGAATCTCTTATAAGCCTGGAGATACTGGACATTGCGGTTGCTTCAAGTCCAAAACGCTCGCGTAATGAAGTATTGTTCGCTTGTTCGCCTTGAATCTGTTTCAAACATGCGTGTTGATAACATGCGCGCATACGATCTTCGAGCGATATGTCAGAATATGGGATATTTACGAATAGCGATACCTTGGTATTTTCCTCATATAAATCTATTTTGGGCGCTGGCAGTTGATACGCCTCACAGCTAATAACAATTTTGTCCCAGCCCGTGCCCAATTCTTCGCACATTTTTAACCTGCGCATCAAGGATGCCAAGCGCTCATTTCTTGATTTAGGCGGATTATCAATGATCCGTTGTACATCTATTAAAGGCACGCCAGGATTTGTAATTTCAATGCGATTATTGAAGAGTTCAATAACAGGCCCAGTGCCCGAAATTGAAAAATCCTGATGGATCAAGGCATTGGCAACCGATTCTCTTATAGCGATCATGGGATAAGCCGAGATCGTTTTTCTAACAGCTCCCTCAATCACTTCACTAGCCGGCAACAATGCTTCAATATATTTGAGGAGTCCTTCAAATCCATAGGCATATCCTTTCTTGCCGACATCCTCTTTAAGCATATCCAGCCTATCCTTGCCTTTGTACTGCACAATGCGGAGGGCTTTGCGGGCGACGCTGGGAAAATCGTCAAGTTTTTTGGCGAACAAAACAGCGCCCAAATTTGTAATGGAATACAATCCGTTGTCCTGTCGCGAAATAATTGCTTCCTCAATCAGGTAATGCAAGATGCCTTCATGAGACGACGGCAGAGCCTCGTTTTTGATGTCAAAGTAGGTGGAGTAATCCAAGAATTTCAGTACATTTTCGGACGTTAAGTCAAATTTTGCCGAGAGCGTTTCAAAATGAGCGTTGCGGAGTTTGTCCCACAACTGAGTTTTCACCTGTGGGAAATCATTCAGTTTTTTAGTATAGCTTCCAATACGGATGAAATCGATTTTTTCAAACATAACTGTTTTATCGACAGCTTTATATATTGTGAGCACAACGATTGGCTTCCCATCGATACTTGTCATGGCAAATTCAAAATTTGCATTCGATGAAAGTAGCTTCCGCAGCCAAGTTTGGATTTCCTCGTTGCCTTTCTTGGCAACGCGATAGTCAAAAGTTGTCCCAACGATAGCATGAGTGCCGTTCTCAATACCCCAGATCATGTAAGCGCAACTCTTCTCGCATAAAGCGGCGGCATTGGCAAGCGCGCTGATGTCTTCGCCGATCATTTTCGGGTCGTCATTGTTATGCTTAAATTCGAGCCATAGTGTTTCTGTAGGGTGTTTCAGCAATTCCCGCACCAATAACGTCAAATTATCCAAGCCAAACACTTCCCATCATTGCCCTGCTCTCAGAGCCGTAAATTTTAAAGTTTCTCTCCGCTTTCTCATTGAACGTTTAGGCGAAAGTTGGAAATCTTCCCCGAACGACATTTGTACGCGTTAGAAAGAGGATAGGGCATTAATCGATGAACCATTAGGATTTTTCGGAATCAGCCGCTTTGAGAATTGAAAACCATCAAAGTGAAATACCGAAAATTTTAAGACAAATGTCTCGTATCTGTGTGCTGATGTTATTTGTCGAGTAGACAGTCTCGACACTCCTTTCATCAATACTTACTGAGTGAAGGTATTGTCTACTGCCCCTCACAGAACCGTACGTGCGGTTTTCCCGCATACGGCTCTTCAAACCAGCTTCGGTTCAAA
>BOCC01000136.1 GCA_026002715.1 Synergistales bacterium | reverse complement strand
ATAAAAAGAAAGACGCGTCGTTTTATGCAAACTCAGCAGAGGGCTCCCGATAGAGTCAAAAAATTATTCGAACATAAGCGTGTGTATTATGCCGCATGATTTGCGATATTTTCATGCCGGAGTAATAAAATATAAAACAACATTCAAGAATGCACGTAATATAGCAAAGGAGGCATTTTTTGTGGCAAATATATTACACGAGAATAAGCAAAGTGAAATGTCAATTTCCAAACTGGATCCGTTAACTCGTAAAGCACTGGATTATTTTGTCGCCGATGCCCTTAAAAAACAACAAAGCAATATTTTGAAGATTGTCCTTTTCGGTTCCGTTGCTCGTGGAGAAGAAAACGAAAATTCTGATATTGATGTATTTTTGCTTCTAAGAAAACATGCTGGATTAGATGCTGATTTTGTTGAAAGCGCTCAGGATGCTGATGAATTTTGTGATTATGACACATTCATTGCACCATTTACCTTGTCAATACTTGAACACTACGAACACAAAAAGATAGGTATACCAATCATCAAAAATATCGAAAGAGAGGGGATTGTTTTATATGACGCTGAGTATTGAAGATAGGAATGACCATTAAACGCAAACAAAAAAGCGGTATTGCCATCAAAGGCAATACCGCTTTTTTGTCATTTATACCAAGTTGCATTCAACATATTGAGAATAGGGGATTAATTATCCGTTTAGTCGTGATATATCAACGGTTTCTAAATAGATTAAATCCCCATAGATTGCAACTTGGTATTAAATATTGCTGAAATGTGATAGGTGGGCGTAGCTACTCTTTCGGTTTTCTAAACGCCAACGCCGCCGAGAAAGCGAGAAGTCCGAAACCAATACCAAGAGTATTGCATCCGCCTCCGCCGCCTCCTTCACCACCACCGTCGCCGCCGCCAATTGATGTCCACTTTGCGTAGAGCGTGATATTGGCGGTTACGGTATCGGTCAGGAAGTTCCACTTTGTCAGATAGGACGCTTCTTTGTACCAGCCGTCGAAGGTATAGCCGGAGCGAGTCGGGCTCGTTGGGGCTGTGATTATCGCGCCGGAGGCAATGCCTGTTGCGGAGGATACGGAGCTGCCGCCTCGCGAGTCGAATGTGACGGTGAAGGTTGACGCGCTACCCTGCGTCCACTTCGCGTAGAGTGTGATATTGGCGGTTACGGTATCAGCGGAGAAGTCCCATATGTTAGTGCAGGATGCTTCTTTATACCAGCCATCGAAGATATAGCCGGAGCGAGTCGGGGAAGTCGGAGCTGTGATTGTCGCGCCGGAGACAATGCCTGTAATGGGCGCTACCACGCTTCCGCTCTGCGAGTCGAAAGTAACGGTGAAGTCTTGGGTGAAGTCACCGGTAATTTTTACATCCCAGACATTACCGCACTCGTGAGAACCGGACGCAATAGTATGACCATATTCACCTATTTCCGGGCTTATTGATTGTGTAGTGTTTATTGTTTTGCTGTCGAATACCAAATCTCCCTTTGTTGCTTCAACTGTGTATGATGTGTTTGACGGGACGTTTTTGAAGAAAAATATTCCCTTTTCGTTTGTGGTAGCGGGAGATATGGTCGAGCCGCTTAAAGACACAGTAACCCCGCTCACAGGAGAACCCGCGGTGTCAACTACCCTTCCGCTGACGATCTCTCCTGTCCCGCTTGTATAAATATTGTAGGTGCAACTTTCTATGATACTAAAATTATAAACTGTATCAATACTGGGAAGAGCATACCATACGTTATCATTACCACCCCAGCCCAAATTGACATGATGATATAAGGCAGACGCGCTGTAACCATAACCATCAACCACCACTGCATGTCCGTAGCCGGGGCCGGAATTTATACCGAGGAAAACCGGCAATTTCGCGTCCAAGTTAGGGTTAATCATGAGTGTCAAATCAGAATTAGAAATGGGCACAAGACCTTCATTTTCCGCATATATAACATTAGAATACTGAAATGTATCCAACAATCTTTGAAAAACTAAGGGAGAAAAAGCGCTAGTGCTACTGGGCCAATAAATAGCTCGGACAGATATACCAATGTCGGAAAGCAACGCTCCGATGTTTTTTCGCTGTGTTTCCGTTGTGGCGTCGTCAACTTTGTTTGGCATTCCGCTCCATAAATATGCTCCGCCTAACCCATCACCACCTCGTGTTGTTCCACTTTTTACCTCGCCGTCTACTTGGATATTAAATGTTTTCGCTCCGATAGCATTTTTGGGCCATTCAAAGTAACGCAATATCTGACCTACTGCTGTTGCTACACAACCAGACGGATAATTATTAGGGGTGTAATAATTGTAACTTGGCGGAGTGCTTTCCTGATTCCACTCGGTTTTCAAAAGAGGCGCTACGCGGAGGTCGGAGACTGAGGGGATACCCTTGGGGGAAGTAGCTAATGACGCGGTTGTTGTGCCCGATTTCAGGCGGTTCCACTTGTTCTGGGGGGTGTCAGGAGAGGATGTACTGAGGGTTGATGTGATTGCGCCGCTTCTGGCGGCCTTTACACGCGCCTTCAGGTCGGTGATTACAAGAGCGTTGAATGGACTGTTTTCATCGAGGTCGTAGTCGTTCGCTTGAGGTTGAAAGGCGACGACCGGTTCTACAAGATCGTCGGCGGGGACGAAAACTATTCCTTTTGGGGAGAGGAAGACGGCGTAATAGAGAGCGTCGTTTTGGGAATACACAATTGAAGATTCTCCGTACATCTCCACGCGTTCGACCGATCCGAGTATTTCTCCGAGAGGTGTTTTGTCCTCATTGAGCCATCCCTTGACCATCCGCGCCGCGTCTTCCGGGGGGACTGGATTTGCCCATGAACCAGTAACGGAGAGGAGCAGGAACGCTACGAACAATAACGCGCATATTACTGTGTTTTTTGAAAAAGAACTGCTTGAACTACGCTTCATACTTTAAAACTCCTTTCTATTTTGTAAAGCAATGTTTTTATCCCGACAGGTTTGAAAATCAGCGCTCAGCAGAAAGTAAAATCAGTCAAACATAACCGCTTACATAGCAGATGCAACTCCTTTGTTGGCGGTCGCCATAAAAATTATAAATTTTATTTTTGCGTAATATATTAACATAATGACACCTCTAAAAACCTATTTTCCAAAAAAATAAACCCTGCTATTTTACTGGTTTTATGTTATGTCAAAAATCAAAAACAGAGGGTTTTTAGAGGTGATTTATTGAGTATCGTAAACCTCCCATCTGTCTTTTAGCTGAACTGAGGTTATCATTGTGGACATTTTTATATTCCTTTCTGCGTAGTTTAATTCATGTTGATGAGCAGTAAGATTTACCACAATCGCGTGGAGGTGAGATTGTATAGATTTGCTATCTTGTCCGGTTTTGGCTTTTTTCCCTGTTTTTAGCCATATTTACTTCTAAGAGCGCTTTTTTTGCCTCTTGCCCGGACAAAATCTCCTTGATGCCTGATTTACCGGGACGTATCAGAACGGCGGGGAAGTTGCCATTAGCGAAATCGAACAGGTCAACCTGTGGGTCTAAACCATCAAGTTTGTGCAGAATGGCTTCCTTTTTGGCCGTTCGCTGTATGGCGTAATCGTCCGTGATGGAGATAATCGAGCCATAGTATGTTTTATCTTCCTCCGCTTCGGAAACATCCGCGTCGTCTCCGAGGATAGACCATGCTTCTTCCTCGGCGGATTCTTTGGGAGAGAGGGGCGGTTGCTCCAAATTTTCAGGGAATAGCTCAGGGTTTGTTTTGTTGAGTTCGCGTATTGACGTATTGTAGAAGTTTTTTGCTAAAACAGTGCATTCATTGGCTTTTGCTTCGGTAATCTCAATTTTAGGCTGATAATCCGCCTCATATCTTGACTTTTCAAGATCCCTAAGACCTTTTTCCGGTTCTAAGAATAATAGGTCATTTTTTGCAAAATATTTTGAAAAATTAGTTAAAACTGCTTTATGAGAAGATAAATTTTCTACCTCTTTTACTAAAAGCAATGCTGTAGCGCAATAAAAAGCACTGTAGTAAGCGCGATTTACTCTTGTGGACGGCTTGTTTGTTTCTTTTTCCGCGTCTTCTAAGCTGTCGCTCGCTTTTTCCATATACAACTTCAACATTTCATTTCTTTCTTCAATCTCCAACGACATATAAAACAATTCCTTCTCTTTCGATATTTTTGATGATAGGCATACCTATTCTTCTGCTGCCAATATAGTTCTTTATTGACATCGTAAACGGCGCGGTAAACGTATCGTATTTACAAGATCTATCAGCTTCAATCGCGCTGCCGGTAAAATCAGAATTTACCTGATCATCTTTTTTTAAAAGCAAAAATACATCAATATCGGAATTTTCGTTTTCTTCCCCACGAGCAACGGAGCCGAAAAGAACAATCTTCAAAATATTGCCTCGTTGCTTCTTCAAAATATCTGCAACAAAATAATCTAACGCTTTGCGGGTCAGGGGATCTATGTCAGAAATTGACCTCTTTTGTCTGTTATTGCAGAGCGTTGTTGTCATAAAAACGTCTCCTTTTTGCTGTATAGACAAAAATAACGGTCTGTTGAAACAGTACGCGGCTTCAGGTGTCGCTCGACTATGCAAGCGACGCTCCAATCTTTCTCGCCAGCATTCGTGTTTATGAGAGAGGCGATCATCTGTGTAAGTCAGGCAAACGTGGTTTTATCGCTTGCCTGACTTACTGTTATTTTAGCCTAAAGCCAGAATGTCATCCTCGTCGAGACCTGTAAAGTCGATAATGTCACTAACAGATACATTTCGAGCCAACATTTTTCGCGCGACCTCAAATTTGCCTTTCTCTACACCCTCTTCAACGCCCTCCATCATAGCCGCTTCTTCGGAGATTTTCTTTGAATACTCCTCTAACGATATTGTCTGCATCTTGTATGCCTCCCTTAACTCCTCGCTTATACCAGAACCCTTTACCCAGAATACCCTATCCGCAAACTCAAGGATAAATTTCTTTTGCCTTTTATCATATTCCTGTTCGTTAGTCGTGTTCAGAAGTTCCCACGCGTATTTCTCGCGCAGAAGCGCGTCGTCTCCGCTTTCAAGCGATAGACGCGAAGCGTACATCACTCGCGCGAAAGGGCGCTTGTCCTTCCTCAGTTCTTCCACGTTATAACTTGGAACATGAAACGTTCTAAACTCCAATGACGCTTTCAAGCCGTAGCACGATTCGCTATAAGAACTCACATTCTTGGCGTCTCCGGTGTATATAGCAAATCCCGTAGTTCTGCCCGTCGGTCTTTGCGCTCTTAGGCGAACCCAAGAATCGAATATCCGTGAGGCAAAGT
>BOCC01000135.1 GCA_026002715.1 Synergistales bacterium | reverse complement strand
ACGGCTTTGAGGCGGCTATTAAATTCAGGACATTCCACGTCCCAAGTTGCGACGTGGAAGAACTGAGAGAAGACAAACGCCCTTTCGCGCGGATTATGTACGCGTCGCGTCTGTCGCTTGAAAGCGGAGATGATGTGTTTCTACGCGAGAAATACGCGTGGGAACTCTTGAAGACGACGAACGAACAGGAATATGATAAAAGGCAAAAGAAATTTATCCTTGAGTTTGCGGATAGGGTATTCTGGGTGAAAGGTTACGGCATAAGCGAGAGCTTGAAGGAGGCTTACAAGATGCAGACAATATCGCTGGAAGAGTATTCAAAGCAACTTGCAAAAGAAGAAGGCGTAATGGAAGGCATGGAGAAAGGCATGGAGAAGGGCATGGAGAAGGGTATGGAGAAAGGTAAGTTCGAGGTTGCGCGTTCAATGCTCGCCGACAACCTTCCTGTGGAAGTTATCAAGAAATACACCGGGTTAGATAAAAACTCCATACTTTCGCTGAATTAAATTAATGACATAGGACGCTGTGGAGGACAAACGCCCTTTCGCGCGGATTATGTACGCGTCGCGTCTATCGCTTGAAAGCGGCGACGACGTGCTTCTACGCGAGAAATACGCGTGGGAACTCCTGAAGACGACGAACGAACAGGAATATGATAAAAGACAAAAGAAATTTATCCTTGAGTTTGCGGATAGGGTATTCTGGGTGAAGGGTTTCGGCATAAGCGAGAACTTGAAGGAGGCGTACAAGATGCAGACAATATCGCTGGAAGAGTATTCAAAGAAAATCTCCGAAGAGGTAGCTAAGATGGAGGGCAAGGAAAGGAGGAAAACGATACGTCTAAAATTTTTGGAGGAAATATGGAGGAATGAAAAATAAAAAGGACTCAGAAGAAATCTCCTAAGTCCTTGGTATAACCTGGTGGGTGATAGAGGAATTGAACCTCTGGCCTCTTCCGTGTGAAGGATTATAAGCCGTTTTTTGAGGTTTTAGGCATATCAATACTTTTTAAGTAAAATCGTTGAGGTTAAAGACTTTTAATCTTCTTAACACTTCTTATCTTTTCTTATTTTTCCATATCGTTTATAATGACGCTTGAGCAAAATTTGAGCAAAAACAGTTTGCTTAATTCTGAAAAAGGAAGGCGTCATTAATTCATGAAAATGAAACTTACGCAGGCTTTTGTTCAGTCGCTCAAGGCCGAGGATAAACCCTACTGGATACGCGACGCCCAAGACTCTAAACTTTTGCTTTACGTTGGCAGGACAAAGACTTGGTATGTTGATTACAAGGGTTTGGACGGCAAACGCAATCATCACAAAATCGGCCATGCTGACGTTGTCACCGTCGCTATGGCGCGTGACGTGGCGCGCGAATTTTTGGCGCGGCTTGAGCTTGGAGATGAGACTGTGGAGAAACACACCAAGCGGGGAGCTCTTACGCTTCAAGAACTTATTGAGACTCACTATGAGCCTTGGGTTTTGGCTAACCGGCGCACCGGCAAAGAGACAATAAAAATGTTAAAGAACTTGTTTGGGGATTTTTTAGAATCGCCTGTCGTTGATTTGTCCGTGACCGCCGTAGAGAAATGGCGTGACGCGAAACGCCAAAATCTAAAGCTCAAGGCCGCGTCGCTCAATAGGGAGATAACCGCGCTCAAGTCTCTGCTGAATTGGGCGGAGCGGCGCGAGATAATCAACGCCAACCCTTTAGCGCGTCTGGAGCCGTTAAGGGAAGACGACAGCGACCGGAAGATACGCTATCTGTCCGGTGATGAACGCGATCGGCTGCACAGGTCTCTTGTCTTCGCGCCTGAGTATTTGCGCGTCATGGTGTTTGTCTCGCTCAACACTGGTATACGGCGCGGCTCTTTGTTCGCTCTGGAATGGCGCGACGTGGATTTTGATAATGGGGTTTTGACCGTGCGGCCGGCGGCGGACAAAAGCGAGAAGGGGTATCACGTGCCGATAAATCAGGCGGCGGCTGATGCTCTTGTGTCATGGCGCAAAGACAACACTGACGGACTTGTGTTTCCGTCCGCAACTGGAACTGAAATGGATAACGTCCGTAACTCATGGGCAACGCTGCTCAAGACCGCTGAGATTGAAAACTTCAGGTGGCATGACATGCGGCATGACTTCGCCTCTCAGCTCGTGATGAAAG
This sequence comes from Synergistales bacterium, assembly GCA_026002715.1. Taxonomy (GTDB): domain Bacteria; phylum Synergistota; class Synergistia; order Synergistales; family Aminobacteriaceae; genus BNVG01. The sequence continues at coordinate 3,179 of BOCC01000135.1, read as the reverse complement.
GCGTGGACCTAAACACCGTGCGGGAGCTGCTGGGACATGCCGATATGAAGATGACGCTTAGATACGCGCACCTTGCGCCTCAGGTGAAGAAGGCTGCTGTGGATTTGATAGGGTAAGCTAAGACCCGCCCTTGAGCCACGGGTAGTTTGTGGCATCATTGGGGCGGGTCAACCTGAAAATATTATAACAGTTTAACGCTTATGATCTCGACTGTCTTGCTATCATCATCTACAGAATAGAATACTGTATAATCAGGTAATTCTAAATCTGATGTTGTCTGTTTCAGGTAATAGCCTTCTTTTATGATTATCGCGCTATCTCTTGGTCTTTTTTTAAAAAACCAGAGATTTCCCTCCCAATGATCTATAAGTTTAGGGTAATGCGCTTGAATCAAATTCAAATCTTCTTGGGCAGGCGATGAAATATCTACATCCCATAAAGTTACAAAACTCAACTGGCAACCTCACATTGCTCAATAAGCATTGACTGTGCCCATTTTATGGCCTCGGGCGACGGCTCTACATACTTTACAAGCGTAGCTTCATAAGGAAGCTCCTCGTTCATGTCGGCGGTCTTCCACAGCATATCATGTGACATTTCACTGATCTGCGCGGCGGTGTAGTTGTCGCATATAATCTGCGCCGTCTCGTTGATTATCTCCATTTCAGCTGCTGAAAAAAGAGAGATATCCGGCTGAGCCAAGGAAATAAATTCCTTTTTGCTGTACTTATAAATAGGCGCGTCCCTCTCGATGAGTTTACTCTCGAAGAAAAGCTCACGTAACGCCTCGTCAATATGAGACGGAACTGGGCCGTATTTTTGCTTAACGTAGGTCTCGCCTGTAATAGGCGCGCCAAAATCACGATATGCCGCGACGTCAGAGAACCATAAAATCTTGTTTAGCTTGGTCTTACCGAGTGACGAACGTTCATAACACGCGCAAACATAATGTATCAAGCTCTTTAGCTTAGGCATATCTAAATCGAATCTTCTCATGTTGTCGCCTCCTTAAAAAATTGCCTCCCAAAAAGATTCGTTTTTATATTTTTCAGATATAAAATTATCCCCTGAGTTCGGCACTTTCTGGACAAAGCGAAAGCACTTACTGTCAGGGGTAGACATCAAAAGATTATTTCGTATGTAGAAATATTACATTTTTTTTGTACTTTTGTCAATGTGAGCATTACTTAAAATTTTTTATAGCGCCGCTGTGGTCATGGTGCGTCACTCCTTTTGTTATGAAACAATCCCGGCTTGGCGCAGGATCGCGACCGCAAGCCCCCGGCCTATGTCGTGGCATATTCCAATTCTCTTATCTCTGTTATAGAGTCGATAGAGACAGAAGAATCTTTGAGGTACAGGTCAACGGCTTCCTCCATGTTGCCCATCAGCTCGTCAACGGTCTCTCCCTGACTGAAGCACCCCGGCAGCTCCGGGCACTCTCCCCAGTATCCGCCGACTGTATTGTCGCGCCAATTCGTCCGCTTCTAACATTGCGGCAATGGTATCTTCGTTCGGCTCATGCTCTTCGATCTCTTCTACGTACCGGGCAACCATCCTTATCCCTTCGTCCGGCAATTCGCGGACGCGGCGGATAAGTGTTTCTCTGCGCTCTAATGTTGCTGTGGTCATATCTTTCCACTCCCCTCATTCTTCGATTGAGACTTTCTTTATCTCTTGCCCAATTCTTTCGCTATGTCGGATAGGTTATCATTGATGTTGTAGTTGAGGCGGTCTATGCTTTTCTCTACGAGAGAGAAGCCGTAGATCATAGTCAGCAGGATGGCGATTAGCCGCCATTCTTTTTTTAGTAAGGCGTAGACTTCTTTGGTCATTGATAGGGTCATGGTTTGTCACTCCTTTTGTTATACACGTTTCACTATATATTTTTCCCAATCTTCGGGAAATCCAATGTGATAAAGTTCAATGTCGCTTTTATACTCAGCTATCAAGCTACGTAGTGGTGAATGGACTTCTCTACTCCATGAATCCGTATCGGCATATAATATTTTCAACATCATGACAGCGCCAAACAACCTTCTTCTGTCTGCTTCCGGGATATTCAAAAACCCGGAAGGAACCGCAGAAAAAACACGAAAATATAATCGTCCGTAGTGGGCACAAATATTACGTAAATCCGTGCAGCATCTTAGGAAGCTACGAAGTACTTGTGGCGCAAGACCAAATAAGTCTTTCGCTAAATATTTCTGGTCTCGGGTCTTCATATCAGCATAAAAATATGACAACATTCCAAAAGTAAACAAATCAACAATGACCCATATAGGAAATTTTCTATTGTAATTTTCTATATGATGTTTCACAAATGCGACCTTTTTATTTTTGTCTATCTCGCTATCTAAGTGAATGAGAAATTCGTTGTGTTTATGAGTCTTATTGTAATTGAAACTATCTTTGTACCCTAACGCGCCATACTGATGAGCATGGTAATAAGCAAACTTTGCCCTTAGAAATATCTCAATTTTCCCGATGGCCGCAAAAAGTATGTTACGCATATTTCTATCAAATTCATATATACGATATACCGTTCTGAAGTTTGTTCCTGTGATATAACTCTCATCGTTTTGCCTGAATGGCAAAAAATACGCTGAGAGCCGATAATAGTTGATATGCGACAAGACATTTTCAGCAAAAGAATCATCATCAATAAAACAACCGCGCAAGCGCAGTTTTTCTATTTGTTCTTTATAAGTTTTAGGTGTTTTGATTATAGACATAACAAAAGTTCCCCTTAAAAAAAGTCTCCCCTGGGACACATCACTCGAAAGCGTAACGCCATCAAGGAGAGGTGCGGGGAGTCCTGTTAGTCTTTATTATAGTTTCAATGGATACCTAATGCAATAGGCAATCCTTAAAATCCTGATTTCCCTCTATCCCCTAATTGTTCATTCACTCCTGTCTTTCAAAATTGTTTCTATTATAGCGCGGATAGGGTTTTGTTGTTGATGGGGTCGGGCTCCTTTCTAATATTCGATAATCTTACCTATCGGGTGAGGCGGCGTATTTAATTCCTCAAGAGAAATTACCCCAAATTCCCGGAATATACCTACCATATAGCAAGATAAATATTTAAAAATACTTGATAAAATTTCAAGAGGGTGCTATCCTGCATAGTAGGTATTACCTACTATGCAGGAGGATTCTGAAATGGCTATCCGATA
>BOCC01000134.1 GCA_026002715.1 Synergistales bacterium | reverse complement strand
ATGGAGCGGTTGTACAGAGAACTGTTTGCTCAATACACTGAGTTCAAGGAGGGGGATGTGATGTTGCAGGATAGAATTTTGACCTATTCGGAAGAGGCGGCGGAAAAAGCGGAACTAAGAGGCATTGAGAAGGGCATCAAGGAAGGCATTGAGAAAGGCAAAGCCGAAGGTAAAGCCGAAGGTAAAGCCGAAGGTAAAGCCGAAGGTAAAGCCGAAGGCAGAGCTGAAGGTAAAGTCGAAAAGGCTTTTGATATGGCGCGAAAGTTGCTGGCGCGCGGCATGACGTTGTTGGAAGTCGCCGAGATTGCTGAATTGCCGATAGATCAGCTCCAAATATTAGTTCCTCGATAGTAAACAAGACGGCTAAAAGTAAACAAGACGCTAAACAACCTAAAGCATTGCAAAACAACAAAAAGGGAAGCCGCGAACTCGCGGGAGGCGAGAGGCTTCCCTTTTGTGCATTCTTGTTAAGCCTGAAATTTTTTATGAAACGGCCGTGCAATGAGTAAAGGATATTGTTACTTGGTGCGCCGTCTTTTCCACAGCGCCGCCGCCAGCAGCGACAGCGTTCCCGCGCCAGTCCCGGCGTTGCAGCCGCCTCCGCCTCCGCTTCCGCTTTCATAGCCGTTGTCGGGGTCATCGCCGTTATCGGGGTTGTCAGGATTGTCGGGATTATCGGGGTCGTCGGGATTATCGGGGTCGTCCGGAGTCGCGGGGTCGCCGAAGATTATCTGTCCGTTGACGATAACGACCGTATCGGCTCCGCTCATCGCTGGGGGATAGGGATTCGTCCCGCTGCCTTGGTCTGTTATCTCCGTGTGTCCGCCCGTGATGGAGATTATCCCGTTCGCGTTGATAGCGTTGCCGGTGCCGCTCGCTTCGATGGTGTTCGTGCCGTTCGTTATCTCCACGCCGCCCGTTGCGCTTATGGCGTCGGCGGTTCCTGTGCTCGTGACGTCCACTCTGCCGCCGGTGGAAATCGTCGTCTTGCCTCCTGACGCCGTGCCTCCGCTGTTCGCGCCGTAACCGTTCGCGGTCACGTCCGCGTCGGCGGTTATCGTGAGGTCGCCGCCAGCGGATATCGCCGCTCCGCTGCCATTCGACTCCGCGATGACGGAAGCGCCGCCGGAGATGACGACATCCTTTCCATTCCCCGACGCTATCGCGCCGCTGTTCGCTCCCGTCCCGCTGTTTGAGGCTATTACGTTCGCCGTGCCGGTGATGGTTATATTTCCTCCGGCTTTTATTGCCGGTTCTGTGTTGCCCGTGCCGGTCACGTTGGCCTTGACTGTTCCGCTGTCGATGTAAATATCCCCTTCTGAGGAAATGGCCGGGCCGTTAGTGTTGGATACTGAGAGAACCTTGTCCGTCTCTACAGTTATTTTGAGAGAACCGCTTCCCGTCTTGACGATCTTTGGGACGTTTACGTTATCCGTGACGCGAACCGTTATTTCGTCCGTCTCGGAGGCGATTTTTATCTCGTCTGTAGTGTCGCCGGTAAGTGTCAGGGTTTTTGCGTCCGCGTCCCATGTCCAGCCCGTTCCGCTCGCGTTATCGGCGAGGTTTGTCCAGACGCCGCCGATGGTGACGTTGTTTTGCGTGTCGAGAGTGGGCGGCGCGGCGTCGGTGGTTACGTTCAATACGGCGCTTGCCTCAGACGCCAGCGTGTCGGAGGTTTCCGCTAACCTTTGATAGAAAGTGTACGCCGCGCTTGGATTTAGACTGTTAAATACGCTGCTTGTCTGCCATGCCGCGCCGTCCTTTGAAAACTCGTACAGCGCGTTCGCCGTCAGCGTGACGGTGTTGTGCGTCTTGGTGTCAAGCGTCGGCGCGGACGGCGCGAGTAGCGCCGCTTTCTTCAATACCGCCGCCGTTGGCGCGCTTGTGGCCGTGCCGGTTTCCTTGTCGGACTTGATTTCAAGCGTTATCGTCTTGTCGAGGTCTGCAAGCGATACGGCGTAGCTCGTTCCCGTGCCTGCCTGTGCGCCGTCCGCTTTCCATACGTAGCTCAATGTGCCGGTGTTGTTGCCGTTCACAAGGGAAGCGGTTAGCGTGTCGCCTATACGCGGCGACGTGTTGTCTATCGTCGCTGTTCCGATTAAAACGCCCCCCGGTTCGGCGTCGGTGGTTACGTTCAGAACCGCGCTTGCCGGGGACGCAAACGTGTTGTCAGTTCCGGCCACTCTCTGATAGAACGTGTACGCCGTACCTGCGGCCAGGTTGCCGAACTCGCTGCTCTTTTGCCAAGTCGAGCTGTCCTTTGAAAACTCATACAGGGCGTTCGCCGTCAGCGTGACGGTGTTGTGCGTCTTTGTATCAAGCGTCGGCGCTCCCGGCGCGGTTTGGCTGGCCTTGGTCACCGTAAAAGTCCCGCTTTTCGTGCCTTTGTTTCCCGCGTCCTCATAGACCGCCGTGACGATATACTCCCCCACCGTGAGGGGCTTGCCGTTTGTGCCGAGCAAGGAGGTTTTGGTTGTATCGGTGTCCGCGACATAGGTGTATGTCCACGATGTTGCCCCTGCCGTAAACCCGCTTATCGTCGCCGCCGCACAATCCAACTCCGAGCCTGTGTAGACCGCGCCGCCGGGGGTGAAGCTGATATTGCTGTTCACATTCGCTTTGTTTACGGTTACCGCCGCACTACTGCTCGTTGCCGTCGCGGTTTTAGTTACGCTGGCTTTAATGTTGGTGTTTGTCACCACGCAATAGTAATACACCGTTCCCGCCGTCGTGGTAGGCGGGGTGTAGCTGGCGGTTTGCGCGTCGCCGATGAACGAGCCGCCGCTTGTGCTGCTTGTCGTGTTTCTGTACCACTGGTAGGAGAGCGTCCCGCCGTCGCTTACCGTCGCCGCCACATTCAGAGCCGTCGCCGCCGCGTTCCGCGTGTAGGTCGCGCCGGTGGGCTGCGTTCCGATGATTGGGGCCGCCGCGCTTTGCGGCGCCACCTTCAGCGTGAAACGTCTTGGGTTGGAGGCCTCGTGTGAATTTTTATCGCTGTTTTTCTGCACCCAGACATAGACCTTGTAGTCGCCGACCGGGAGGTTCGCGCCGGACAGGTTTTTGGCGTTTACCGTGAGGGTCGTGTTGGCGCCTTGCCCGTAGCCGACAATAGCGCCGCTGCTGTTCACGATTTTATAGGTAAGGTTTGTGCCTGCGGGTGTGCCGGTGGCGGCTATGGCTACCGTGCCGCCGGGGACTACCGTTTTGGTCAGAAATTCTGTTACATTGTCGCCGCCCGCCTTCATCGTCCCCCCTTCATCCAACCAGGGAGTCAGGAAATTACTTTCAACCGTCAATTTGAAATTTTTTGTGCCGTCTGCCGGTGCGGCGTAATCTGTGTCGTCCGCCGCCGTTTCTCCGATTGCGGTATTTGCGGAGGTTTTGATTTCAGACGCAAATATTATTTGGGCCGGATTTATTTTGAAAGCGGGCCGGACTCCCAGTGGGAGAGTGACGCCAGTAGATACGAGAGAGCCGGTGTCAGAGACGGTAATTGCTTGCGTGGCGTTGTTATAGGCTGCCGACCGCGTCCAGTAAGCCGCAGCGGTTCCGTTTCTGTATGTTCCTATATTCCCCGCAGCATCATTGATGGCGAGTCTGCCCAAAGCCACGTCATTCCCCGCCGTCCAGTACACATTCTTATTAGTCTGTGTATTTGCGCTCCAGGGCAGATATAGCTTGCCGCCGGATTTCCACGGCAAGCTACTCGGGTAATCGTAACTGCCGACGCTGTAACTTCCCGTTATTTCGAGACCAGGGAGGTTGGTACTGTTATACATGCCGATCATTACGTCCTTATACAGCCCGTGGTTGTCCTCAGGCGCGGAGAAGATTTCATTGGTAAACTCGTCGGCCAGCCATATGTAAATCTCTGAAGCGCCGTAGTAATTGGCGCCGTTGGCAAGCGTCTCGTGAAAGGAATGGTTATCCAGCACATACTCGCTGAATAAGGTTATAGCGCCATCCCCGGCTTCCTCGCCCATAATCCGCCACAGGACGGGGCAGGTTTCGCTGTCCCTCCCGCTTAACAACCCGGTGCGGTGCTTATACGCGCCGTAATATATCTTGTTGGCGGGGTTTGTCAATTCGGAGAAATCCACGCCGGCGTACATCTGCCACATCCCGTCTGCCGTCGGCATGGCCGCGCTTGCCGTAATCGGCGCGAATGTCGGTAGCAGCCCAAACGCCATGACCGCCGTGAGTACGATTGCGAGGATTTTCTTGCTCCAAGCGTGTTTTGAGATAGTTGTGTTCATAAAATTCCCCTCCTATAAGGTGTGTTATTTTCTGCCGCTACTTCGGCGCGGCTCCCGTCCGCGAACACGAAAAAAGGCGGATCCCTCCCGTAGGCCACGGAAGAAAGCCGCCTTGCTTGCGTATAAGTATTCGGTTTCAGGGCATAGCTGAAAGACGCAGTTAGCCGCTTGCTTGCTTGCTTGCTTGCTTGCTTGCTTGCTTGCTTGCTTGCTTGCTTGCTTTAAAATCGTGAGCGCCTTTTCCATATTTGTCAAGTCCTTTCTTGATGAAATTTTAGGCGGTTTTTCGCTTTTTCGCTCCGCGCCCCCTAAACGCGTCCACGCTTTCAAGAAGTGATCTTCGTTATAGTAGCATATTCAAACGCAAAAAAGAGAAAGGTTACAAAATCGTCACCTTTCTCTTGAATGGAGAGTGGAGAATGGAGAATGGATTGGTTTGTCAGTTCATCATGCCTTGGACTTGATCCAGAGGCAAGCCGGTACTCTTAACGATAATATCTGTCGGTATGCCATTGGTAAGCAAGTTGCGGGCCACTTCGAGTCTGCCTTCTTCTCTGCCTTTTTCCATGCCTTCTTTTCTGCCTCTCGCTAACAGGTCGTCCGCTTGGTCTCTCAAAGCTATCGGTATATACATATTTTTCCCCTCCTCTTTGTATTGCCGCAAAATCTCACTGTACTTGACCATCAACGCTTCGTCTTTTATGTTGACGATACGCTCCGTAAAGAGCAGAAGATAAGAAAATCCCCTGTAATTATCATTTGCATACAGGGGATACATCTCTATTCGGCAAAATGGATTGGTTTGTCAGTTCATCATGCCTTGGACTTGATCCAGAGGCAAATTGACACTCTCAGCTATGATGTCCGGCGATATTCCGCGAACCAACAGGTTACGGGCTACTTCGCGCTTGCCTTCTTCTCTGCCTTCTTCTCTGCCTTCTTTTCTGCCTTTTTCCATGCCTTTTTCCATGCCCCTTGCTAACAGGTCGTCCGCTTGGTCTCTCAAAGCTATCGGTATATACATATTTTTCCCCTCCTCTTTGTATTGTCGCAAAATCTCGCTGTACTTGACCATCAACGCTTCGTCTTTTATGTTGACGATAC
>BOCC01000133.1 GCA_026002715.1 Synergistales bacterium | reverse complement strand
TTCAACAATAATTATGAAAGAACGTACTAAAATGTCATAAAATCAAGGCTTCGCAATTTATGTGCAATTTTTTGTATCAAAGACTACATTATAGAAAGCCTTGAAAAATCAGCACTTCTGCCCCGCTAGACAGTAACGGGTAATTTTTTGGAGTTTAGGGTTATTACTCCGGCACGGAAATATCGAAAAACGAGTTTTAGCGACTGCCTTGTAGTTTAGGGTTTTTGACGAACATTTTATCGAATTTTGAATGCCGGAGTAATATTGGGTTCTCTGCTGGACAGTAACGCCGTCTTATTAGCATTGGTCGGGTTTTATTTCAAAGAATTTGTACGGCTCGTATTAGGGGTTTCTCTATACTTGTATGTAGTTATAATTTTTATGCAGATTTAACGTTGTAATATTACATTCTACCCTTCGCGCCACCGGGGGTGGAATTTAGTATTGCGTTGAGGCTTTGTTATTTTGTTTGTTTAGTATGCCGATACATATATGTCATATATGTATGATATATGCGATAATATTCAGCATATTGAAGCCCGCTTGCTTGTGAGGTGTTGTTGATGAAACAAAGGACATGGAATGTAGCTGTCAGAGAGCTTTTGAACGTAGAGGGCATTGTAGCCGAAGATATAGTATCAAAAAACGGACCGGTGCTTCTGCCGTCCGGGGTTAGCTTAAGGGCACTGAGAGAGACGGAGCCCGAAATTGTCTCACTCCTTTTGAAGCACGGAATCGCTCAAGTCAGGGTCAGGAGCGTGCCTGACATTACGGCGGGGGAGTTCAGAACGGCCTTGCGCTCGTTAGTTCCCGTCGTGTCCGAACTAAACCCGATGCTGACACATCTCGCGGTCAGCCAGCTCGGCGCTATCTACCAAAATATAGAAAACCGCGAAACCAGAGAGCGCGGCGTTAAAACGATGCTCACTATAGCGTCGCGTTTGCCCAAGGAAATTCGCAGGACTTCATCCATAACCCTTTCGATGGTCGATTCAGACGGCGGAGAAAACGGGCGCGAGCATATACATGCGGTCAACACAGCTCTTCTGACCGGTTATATAGCTCAAAAGGTTTTCCCCATATGGCCGTCGTTTGTCGAGTCTTGCATTATGGGCGGGCTTTTTCACGACATAGGCAAGGCTTTTATCGCCGGAGCGCCGGCTCTCCGAAGCAGGAACATCCTGCCGGGCGAAACCAAGATCTACAATTTGCACACTCTGCTGGGGGAGGCGCTTCTGCGTGACGCCGGCGTGACCGACGCCCATGTCTTGAGCGCCGTCCGCTCACATCACGAAAAATGGAACGGAAGCGGCGCGCCAGACCGACTGAGCGGGGAAAGCATCCCGGTAGCGGGGCGCGTCGTAGCCGTGGCGAACGCGTTCGAAAATCTGACAAGCAGTCTGCTTGGCGAGGAGTCCGCTCGTTCCAACCAAGCTATTTCCACTATGATATGCCTGACGGAATCCGATTTTGACAGGCGGATAGTCCGCGCGCTTCTCGCTTCGATAGGTCTCTATCCGCCCGGCTCGGTCGCGCTTTTGTCAGACGGGCGCGTAGGGATTGTTTTGGAGACAAAGGAGCGCAATTTGCTTTGCCCGCGCGTGCTGGTTTGCGTAGACGAAAACAGCCGCCGTATCACGCCTTTTGAGATACTGAACATCCATAAAGAAGGAACTGTCTATATAAAGGAAGTTCTGGATGATTTCGGCAAACGAAAGATGGAGTCATTAACAGCTGAGACCGCTGAGGCGGTGGGTTAGAGAAAAACCCTATGGTATCGTTATGATAGCGAGCGATACGCCTCTGGCCGAGAGAATGCGTCCGCGCGCTTTGGAAGAATATTGCGGACAAAAGCAGCTGATGGGCGCGGGCGCGCCGTTGCGAAGCCTTATCGAGTCCGCCCGCATACCAAGTTGTATTCTCTACGGGCCCCCCGGCGTCGGCAAAACCACCCTCGTGCGCCTCATAGCCAAGCACACGGGGCGCAGTTTGTTGGAGATAAACGCCGTATCGGCTAAAGTGGCGGAGCTTCGTGATCTTGTGGAGGACGCGAAGCGGCTCAAAGCCCTCGGCGGCGGAGTGTCAGCCTTGGCCTTTGTCGACGAGCTATACCACTTCAACAGCTCTCAGCAGAACGCTCTTTTGCCGTCGGTGGAAAAGGGCGACCTTATACTTATAGGCACGACGACGGAAAACCCGCGCTATGAAATAAACAAAACCTTGCTTTCGCGTATGGTCGTATTTGACCTGAAGCCGCTTGCGCCATACGAGCTCATGCCGCTTCTGAGGCGCGCGCTCAGTGACCGCGAGCGCGGGCTTGGCAGCCTCGAAGTCGCTGCGTCTGACGAGACGTTGCTTTTTATAGCGGAATCAGCCGGGGGGGACGCGCGGCAGTCCCTGACAAGGTTGGAGGTCGCCGCGTCGTTTGTGGCCGCTCTCGGCGGCAGCGCTCTGAGCGAGGATATTGTCACGCGGGCTGTCGGGGGAGCGAGCGTCCGTTTTGACAGAAAGGGCGACGATCATTATTCAATTATCTCGGCTATGATAAAAAGCATTCGCGGCTCAGACCCCGACGCGGCCGTCTACTGGCTGGCCCGCCTGCTGGCGGGGGGCGAGGATATGCGCTTTATATGCCGGCGCGTCATGATTTCGGCGGCGGAGGACATAGGGCTTGCCGACCCAGGCGCCATATCAGTGGCTGCGTCTGCCGCTTACGCGGCGGATATGATTGGCCTGCCGGAGGCGCGCATAATATTGTCGGAGGCCGTCATATACTTGGCGTCAGCGCCGAAGAGCAACAGCGCCTACTTGGCCGTCGACAGGGCCGACAAGGATATACAAAAAGGAGAAATTCAACCCGTACCGCACCATCTGAAGCCCGACGGGAGCGGCTATCTCTACCCTCATGACGACCCGCGCCACTGGCTGCCCCAGGCTTATATGGAAGACCCCAAACGATACTACTATCCCGGTGAGCTTGGATACGAGAGACATATCGGGGAGCGCCTGAAAAGGCTTTGGAGAAGGTTTTCGCAGTAATTTTTTATAGTAATTTTTTATAATGGAGGCGAACGGAATGGGCAAAAATAATTCGAGCGGCGCAAACGCGGATGTAAAAGAAAAGGCGTTTCGGTTTATCGACGGGCAAAAAGACGAGATGATGCGGTTATGGGAGGACTTGGTGAACATCGACGGCGGCTCTAAACTCGTCTCTGGGGTAAACGCCGTTGCGCGGAGGGTCAAAGAAGAGATAGAGCGCGGGGGCGGAAGTGCCCGTCTCATAGAGTTCGACGGCGCGGGCAGCATGGTTCTCGGGGAGTTTGCGCTGGGCGCGGGCGCTCCCGTTCTTTTGTCGGGACACATGGATACTGTGTTCAACGAGCCGGGTGAGACGACACGGCGTCCCTTCACCGTCAAGGACGATAAAGTTTACGGCCCCGGTGTGTTGGACATGAAGGGCGGCGTGGTGGCGGCCGTTTTCGCGGCCCACGCGCTCAAAGAGGCCGGCTTCGGCAAACGCGCCGTAAAGCTGCTGTTCGCGGGGGACGAGGAGATAGCTCACGCGAACAGCGACGCGGCCGGTGTTTTTACGAGAGAGGCGAAGGGCTGCGCCGCGGCGTTCAACTGCGAGTCGGGTTTTGTCGATAACGCCGTCGTCGTGGGGCGCAAGGGCACTGCTACGTTTATGGCGGCCGTCAAGGGCGTGGCCGCTCACGCCGGCAACGAGCCAAAAAATGGACGCAGCGCTATTTTAGAAATGGCTCACAAGATAATCGACATTCAAAACCTCACAAATTGGGATAAGGAGTACACCTTCAACGTCGGTGTGATAAAAGGCGGCACTGTGGCCAACGCCGTCCCCCCAAACTGCGAGATAGAGGTGGATATTCGTTATGTGGACCCTTCGATTCTTCCCGAGCTCAAGACGCTCGTCGAAAAGACCCTCTCCAAGACCTATATAGAGGGCACGACTACGGAGCTTGTGCGTTTCACTCCGGGCATTCCGCCCATGCAGACAACAGACGGCGTAACGAGGCTTTTCAACCTCTGGGATAAAACGAGCCAAGAAAACGGTTTCGGCGTGGCAAGGCCTATTAAAACAGGCGGCGGCGCGGACTCGGCATACACCGTTATGGCCGGCGTGCCCACAATCTGCGCGACGGGCGTCAAAGGCGGGCGCAACCACAGCGCGGACGAGTTCGCCGTCGCGGAGAGTTTGTTCGAGCGGGCAAAGCTGCTGGCCGCCACGATAATCAAGCTCGACGGACTCAGCATTTAAGTTTTAGGTTTTAAATCGCAGGTCAAGAGGTCGGTTGGTTGTGAAGAAAAATAAGACAGCTGGGTTGTTTTGGCTGTTCGTCTTCGGATGTTTCATGGTGAGCGCGGCGGCGAGCGCGGATATCAAGAGCGTAGCGTCAGGAGCGACGCGCGGCATAATCGAAGGAACGCACAGGAATGATTTCGGCGTGTCCTTCTCCTCCGGCAAGAAAAACGACGTCTACAACATCGGAGACGCCGTAACCATGACTTTTAGCTCTAAAGAAGACGCCTATCTGACCATTTTGAATTTCACGGCAGGCGGGCGGATGATAGTGCTCTATCCCAACAAGCGGGACAGCGACAATCACGTCAGGGCCGGTGAGGAGATAAGGATTCCCGCTCAGGGTAAAAAATTCTCGATGAAAGCGGGCGGGCCCGCGGGCGTCGATGTGGTGAAGGCCGTCGCGACAAACAACAATGTCAAGGTCGTCGGACTGGGTAATCTTGGCCTCGTGGACCCGTTTACTATTATTGAGGACGCAAAGCCCCGCATGCTTGATATTGTGCTTCTTGACGAAGACGACGACGCGCCGGGCGGCGCTAAGAATATCGCTCCCCTGAAATGGAGCGTAGCTTCGCTTGCTATCGTGACGCTCGACCCTTCAAAAGCGGATCAGCTTTCCGGCGTCGTCACGGCGTCCAAAGGAGACTGGACGGTGAAGATGTGGACTAACGGCGCATACTTCCTGACAGGAGATCTGGTGTTTGTAAAATTCCTGAGCAATAAAAACGCTAAACTCGTCTCCTTAGTCAACGAAGGAGACAGCACCGGCAATATGCTTCCAGACAGCTCAGAGCGCGGCCTTCTGGTGGGTGAAATTCTTGTCCTTCCGGGCAAAAACGACAATTGGAAGTTGATAGCCGCATCCAAGGCGAAAAAGGACGTTGTCAAAGCCAAGTTATCCGCGGAGGACGGAGACGAGTTAGAGCTTGTTCTCGAAGTGACCGTCGAGGAATAAGGAGAAATCGCTTGCGTAGATTTGACGTTTTCGTTGAATATAGGGGCGTAAAGTTTGTTTAAAACAGGAGGAAACGCAATGATGAAAAACCTGAAATTTTTAAATTTTATAAAATTATCTCTGCTTTCG
>BOCC01000132.1 GCA_026002715.1 Synergistales bacterium | reverse complement strand
AAAAATACATCCATAGCGGCCATCGAGGAGATATATAAAGCCGATTGCGCAAAGCAGGAATGGGACAACTACCACAAGCTGGCCCTGATGCTGGCCACGGAGACCGAAGCCTATCTCGGGGCGCAGGAGGTAATAACAAGCGACAGGAAGCGCGAAATGGAAAATCTGTCGGGCAAAAAACTCGAAGACGGACTGATCGGCGTCAAACTTGGAGACTACACGGACAAAATGCCGGACGGTTCGACGCGGTTCGACTATCTGCTTTCCGCGGCCCGAGCGCAAAAACAAGAGATAGAGGCCGCGTCAATCGCTAATTTACCCATATCACGGCTGAAAGACGTCGTATCGTTTCTGAGCGACAAACTATATCCCCAGGCGACGACCGTTGTATATAGCGGCATACTCAACATGAACAACGCCTTTGACCGCCAAAACCTGAGCGAGGAGATAATAGACTTCTTCGAGGAGCATAACTTCACGTTCAGCGGGTATGGCTACGACGGCGACAGACATGACGCGCCTTTACACATAGGGCTCGAGAATAACGTCACTGGCGAGGAGATAATAGTGACGCTCAGCCCCGAGGCGACGGCGACCGGAGTGCATACCGGAGTGTCCATCGACCAGCTCAGGGGCGACGAGAGGAACGAGGAGCGCAAGGCGTACTATCGTCAGGCGGTGCAAGACGTCGTATCCAAGGGAAAGCCCGGCGCGTCCGTCAAACTCGAGTGCAAATCCTCCACCAAAAACAAGCTCTCATCCAACACCTCTTTGAGAGACACGCTGAAGCGCTGAAAGACGCCGTTAGTCGCTTACCATGCCTTCCATTCTCACGCAGACCTCGAACAGGATTTTCCTTATATATGGCAATCTTGATGATATGTTTATCACGCCCGACCTTCAAAAGTTATCCTTCAGGTACCTTTTGAACGCCCACCTGAAGAGTTTGGGTTTTGAGCGGATAGTCTATTACAGCGGCGCTAAAAATCTCGGTAAATTTGTCTTGGACGACGAAAGTGCCAGGACGGCTATAAACAAAAATAAAGAGCCGCCCTCGCCTCACAGGAGCGGCAGGCGGATACTGAACCCCAACGCGGCGGCGAGCCAAGCGCAGACCCCAAGCGAGCCGCAGCCGGAGCCTCAGCTGTCCGCGCCTCTCATCTACGGACAGCCTAAAATTACGCCGTTTGAGTTTTTGGACGACGCCCGCGCTATGATGTCGTCGAATGAACATCGCTCCGCCGTGGTGTTCGCGTTTATGCAGGATTTTCTCGCAGAGCGCGGTGTTATGCAGCCATATCTCGAACTTGTCTCCCACCTGTGGGACGAATACGGCGCGGACAACCGTAACATATGCGTTTTTTTAGCTCCCCGGCTCTTAGCGCCCGACATAGCCCGGATGTTCGACCGCATGGAAAACGGCGAGACGCTCAAGAATAAATTCTTCAACTCAGGCGGCGCCGGCGGGCAGGACAGCGAGATAAACGCTTCCGTCTGCATGGAGATAGGGCTGCCAAATCACGACGAATTAGCCTTTGCGCTGGAAAGTTTGCGTATCATAGGAGACGGCGAAGGGGGAAAGCTGCGAAAAATATCGTTTCGGCATTCGGCTAAAAAGCGCATAGTTTCGTCTCTCTTCTTTTTGAGCCGCGAGGCCGACAGGGCCGAAAACGGACAGGGGACGCTCGGCGCGATTTACGACACGCTCACCTCATCGCTCTCGCGCTCTCAATCTGAAGTTGTCAACATAACGGAAAAATATATTCAAAGACTCTACGCCCGCTACAAATCCGCCGACGAACCCGACCCTCTGCAAAAACTTCGCGACACGCGGGGGTGGGAGAGCGTATATAAGCGAATAGCTGAGATAGTCAAGGACTACGAGCTGAAAAAACAAGAATACGAAAGAGAATATGGAACGACCGAAAAAAATAACGGCAGCTTCAATGATCGCATAGACCCGGCGGAGGCAGGAGGTTTTCGCTACCGCGCGCCTCATTTTATTCTGAGAGGCAACCCCGGCGTGGGCAAAACGACCGTGGCGCGCCTTATCGGGAGAATCTTCTACGACGCCGGGATACTAAAAAAAGGCATAACGATAGAGGCCAAGCGCGACGATTTAGTCGACGCCTACGTCGGAGGCACGGCTCCCAAAACGACGCGGTGCGTGGAAAAGGCCGTTGACGGAGTGCTTTTTGTCGACGACGCCTACTCTCTCTTGGAAAAAGGCACGGAGCACAACTACCCGCAAGAGGCCATAGACACGCTTGTGCCTATATTGACAAACCCTGACAGATACCCGTTTTGTATGATCATGGCCGGATACCCCGAGCCGATGGACAAACTGCTCGAGATGAACGTCGGCCTCCGCAGCCGGTTCAGCGCCGCGAATATCCTGACAATCGAGGACTATCCGCCCGATCTTTTGCGCGACA
The DNA here is from genome assembly GCA_026002715.1 of Synergistales bacterium. Lineage (GTDB taxonomy): Bacteria > Synergistota > Synergistia > Synergistales > Aminobacteriaceae > BNVG01. The sequence continues at coordinate 3,009 of BOCC01000132.1, read as the reverse complement.
TATTCGTATCGGTCTGCGAAAAACGCGGCCTTGAGTTTACGGACGACGCCCCGGCCCTCGATTTGACGTTATTCTTTACTAATCTTTATAACCAAAGAAACCGCGCGGACTTCGGCAACGCCCGCGACGTCGTGGCGTTGGCCGAGGAAGTGACGCTCAAGGCCAGCCTCAGAATACAGGAAAACGGAAATGAAAGCGAAAAGCGTATAACAAAACAAGACTTCGGCGCTGACGCGAAATTCTTTGAAAAACGCGGCGCGAGCTCCATTGATGAAATTTACGCGGAACTTGACAGCTTTGTCGGCCTCGACTTCATAAAGGATATTTTCAAAAACATCAGGCTTGAAATTTTGGACGCGCGGGACAGCGAAAGGCGCGGCGTAAGAGTCGAGCCATACCCCGACCACTACATATTCGCCGGAAACCCCGGGACGGGCAAGACCACGGTAGCCAAGTTGCTTGGACGGTTCTACAACATGATGGGCTCTCTCGGCGGCGCGGAGACGCTCTTTATAGACGCGTCGGATATAATAGGGTCTCACTACGGCGACTCCAAAGAAAAAGTGACCGAGAAAATTCAGATGGCCATAGACCGCAACAGCGTCCTCTATATCGACGAGGCGTATCAGATAATAGACTCAGGCTACGCGCAGGAGACCATCGGAGCCATGATGACGCGCATGACGGAGAACGCGCGCGACTTCAAAATGGTGTTCGGCATGTACTCAAACCGCGTGGACGAATTTTTATCCCTCAACGCCGGTCTGTCGCGCCGGGTACGCGTAGTGAACTTCCCGGATTATAATCTCGAACAGCTCTTTGAGATATTCAAACGAAATATCAAGTCTCAGGGCTGTACGATAACTGAAGATGCGTCAGAGCAGGCACGGTCACTTCTGGCACGTCTTTATGAGCGGCGCGACGGGAGCTTCGGCAACGCCGGAGAGGTGCAAAAATTCATTATAGACATGAAGCGGCGGAGGCTCGAGCGCGTAGAGACAATGGACGCCGACAATCCGCTTCGGTATGAATACACAATTGAGGATTTGCCGGTTTCCGCGGCTTGAGCCGTATAATTGACGTCTTGGCGGTTTGGTTTTATACTGACAAATTGTCACGAGTTGCTTAGGCGTTTATGTTGAGAGGGGTTTGTTTAAATTGGATAATTGTGGGGACAGCCTCGCAAAGCGGCTCCAACAACAAGAATTGATGTCCGAGCTTTCCCGGAGCTTTATCTCCGAGAAAAACATGTCAGACCTTATCAATAACGCCCTTCGTCTCTCCGGTGAATTTCTCGGGGTAGAGCGGATGATTCTGTCCACAGTCGACTTGGAAACCGGCGCGAGCAGCGTTGTCTACCTTTGGCAGGCCACGGACAAGATAGTCACGGTGCCGGTCGTCACGGGGCTGAAAGACCTGATAATGGGCAGCTTCCCACTGAAGGAGCCGCGCGGGTACGCCGTTCCGGCCATCCTTTGCAATGACATAACCAAAGACGCGAAATTTAATATATTGGAAATAGTGGGGGTGAAGTCCGTCATATGGGCGCCTATCTATGTCGAAGGCCGTTATTGGGGCGTTTTCAGCGTAGAGGAATGTCTGAGGTTTCGGCAGTGGAGCTCAAGCGACGGACAGCTCGTCAATCTGATAGGCAGCATTATAGCGGCGGCCGTGACGCGCGATATCACGGAGCGCAAACTTCAAGAAGCGCTTGAACAAGCTAAACGCGCGAGTCAGGCCAAGAGCGATTTTCTGGCCAATATGAGCCACGAAATGCGTACGCCAATGAACGCCATCATCGGAATGACCGCCATAGCGCGCTCCTCAGAGGATATATCCCGAAAGGACTACTGTCTCAAAAAAATAAACGACGCGTCTACTCACCTCTTAGGCGTCATCAATGACATACTCGATATGTCCAAGATAGAAGCCAATAAATTTGAAATGTCGCCGGTTACTTTCAACTTCGAGAGCTGCTTACAGAAGGTGGTCAACGTCGTCAACTTCCGCGTGGATGAAAGACATCAGCGTCTTTTGGTGCGCATTGACGGCGCGATACCAAGCCTGCTGACCGGCGACGACCAGAGACTTACGCAGGTAATCGCCAATCTGCTGTCCAATGCCGTTAAATTCACGCCCGAAGAGGGACATATAACCCTCAGCGCCGCTCTGGAACGCGAGGAAAACGGCGTTTGTACGCTATCGATAAAAGTGACGGACACCGGCATAGGCATAAGCCCAGAGCAGCAAGCCCGGCTTTTTACATCCTTTGAGCAGGCGGAAAGAGGGACGTCGCGCAAATTCGGCGGAACGGGGCTTGGGCTCGCGATCTCGAAGCGCATAGTCGAGATGATGGACGGCTCCATTTGGATAGAGTCAGAGCTTGGCGCGGGCGCTACGTTTGCTTTCACAGTCAATATGAAACGCGCTACCGACGCGCCCAAAAATCCGTTTGGCGGCAGCTTAAACAGGGAAAGTCTGCGAGTGCTGGCCGTGGACGACGAGCGCGACATAAGGGAGTATTTCGGCGAGATAGCCTCTCGTTTGGGCTTATACTGCGACGTTGCTCAAAGCGGCGCTGAAGCCTGCCGTATGATAGAGTCCGGCGGCGGGTACGATATATATTTCATAGACTGGAAGATGCCGGGTATGGACGGCATAGAGCTTACGCGCCGATTGAAGTCCTCCTCCGACAGGGCTTCGGTTGTAGTAATGATATCCTCAGCCGACTGGAACGCCATCTCGGGCGACGCCAAGGCGGCGGGAGTTGATAAATTTCTCGCGAAGCCGCTGTTCGTATCATCCGTGGCTGAATGTATTGATGAATGCCTTGGCGTTGTCGATGTCAGCGGCGCCGAACAGGACGAGGCGGACTGCTTTGAGGGCCGCCGCCTCCTGTTGGCCGAGGACGTGGAGGTGAACAGGGAGATAATCGTATCCCTGCTCGAGCCGACAAAATTAGAGATAGACTGTGCCGAGAACGGCTTGGAAGCGGCGGAGATGTTTGAA
>BOCC01000131.1 GCA_026002715.1 Synergistales bacterium | reverse complement strand
TCAGTTATAAGAAACTTAAACTGATTGAGAAAAGAAAGACCATTTTAGTAGAACAAGAAAGGAGAAAGGCTCATTCCTCCCCGGCATAAAATGCCGAGGTCTCTTGAGCCTAAAAACAGGATGAACGCTCACAATGCGTATCAACAATTCCTGAGTGGAGAACGCGGATTTCCACGGTTCAAGAAAAAACACTTATCTAAAACCGGCGTATATTTTCCGCGCAACAATCCAAAAGACATAGAAGTAGAACGACATCGCATCAAGATACCGACACTTGGCTTTGTACGCTTGAAAGAATTCGGATATATCCCTGTCGGTACTACAGTAACCGGCGTAACAATCAAGACAATCGCAAAAAGATTTTATGTTTCCTGCACTGTAGATATTCCTGATATTACACCGATATAATCCACAGGTGACAACCTTGGCATCGACCTTGGCGTTAAAGAATTTGCCGTTATAAGTACAGGCAGGATTTTTACAAACATCAACAAAAGCAAACGCGTCAGGAGACTGAACAAACGCTTAAAGAGAGAACAGCGTAGATTCTCTCGAAAAATCATACACAGAAAGAAGGTGACAACTGCTACTGAATCTACGAACTGTGACAAACAAAGGACTAAAGTTCAGAAAATATTTCATAAACTTGAATGTATCCGTAAAGACTACATTAAAAAAATCGTTTCATCTCTGGTGAAAACCAAACCGGCGTCCATAACGATTGAAGACCTGAACATTCAAGGCATGATGAAAAATCGCCATCTGTCCAAGGCTATCGCACAGCAGAACTTTTACTATTTTCGGTCAAAGTTGACAGAAAAATGCCTTCAGTTTGGCATCGAACTGAGAATAGCAAACAGAGTCTATCCTTCATCGAAAATATGTTCCGAATGTGGAGCAAAGAAGAAAGACTTGAACTTATCCGACAGAGTTTACATCTGCCCTGCTTGCGGGCTTAAGATAGACAGAGACCTAAACGCGGCGATTAACTTAAAGCATTGCGCACATTACAAAGTAGCGTAACGCTATGTACCGTGGGCTACACGGGAATTTAAGCCTCCGGAGTATCATATAAACTCAAGTAGTTGGGCGAAAGCCCAACAAAAGGTCACCTCTAAAAACCCCCTGTTTTCGATTTTTGACATAACGTAAAACCAGTAAAATAGCAGGGTTTATTTTTTGAAAAATAGGTTTTTAGAGGTGACCTAAAGAGGATACGAAGAAAGAGGAAAAATCTGAACTGTAATATGGATTAACCCTTTGTACTACAGTTTTAGTAGCAGGTTGTATAGATTATGGCTGATAATGTCGTTCAGGAAGAGAAAAACACGAGGTTTTTAAACAGCAGGGCTATAACTATCACCTTATTTTTTATGGCCGTTATTCTTGCCCTGTTTTTTATTATTCCTAATTTTTATGAGGAGCAAAAACCGACAAGAAAAACAGACGACGATAAGATTTCAAGGAACCCTTCTGAAAGCGTCGGGCTGGACCAATTTATAATGAACTTACAAAAAGACAGAGCAAGTCTGCTTCCTCTGCCGCCAGCTATGATCGAAAAATCCGCAGATCAACCGCCGTCAGCACCAAAAACTCAAATTGTGCGGGTTTATCAAAAGCCTCAACCCGCACCAGTTGCCATCAAAGTTCCAGAACAAGAACTTGTAGCAATCGGAAAACAATTGCGTACCAACAAAGTTATAGCTCTTCAAACTTCGTCTAAGGTCGAGGGGTTTGAACAGGAGGCACAGGGAGATCGGGACGCGAGAAGCCAAAGCAGCGGCGGTATACAAAGAATGGAAGATTCAGGTATCGACATAAACGCCATAAACAGCTTGCTCGCCGGTTCGAATAGGGGCGGAAGCGGCGGCGGGGGGTTGCAGGGGTTATTGGGCGCGGGAGGGCAGGGCGATCAGAATAATCAACAGGGTAAATTCGATTTTCTGTATTCGCAGGGGAAAGGAATCACCCCGCAGGAGTATTCAACTAATTTCCCAATGCCTCAGCAGTTTCCCCTTGAGATCAAGGCTGGGACTATGATCCCAGGAATTATGATATCGGGACTCAACTCGGATTTGCCGGGACAGGTTATGGGACAGGTTTCCGAGCACGTCTACGACACCGCCACCGGAGGAAACGTCTTGATCCCGAAGGGGTCAAGAATTTTAGGGGTTTATGACTCCAATATTTCATATGCTCAAAAACGGGTGGTGGTTGTTTGGAACCGTATTATCGCTCCGGACGGGACATCTTTGAATATAGCGGGGAGTCAGGGAATGGACAGGGCTGGATACGCAGGCATGTCAGGGCGAGTAGATGAACACTGGGGACGGGTTTTCGGCACAGCGCTGGTCGCGTCGGCTTTTGTCGCTGGGGCTGATATTGCGAGCAACGGCAATACAACCACCACTGTGACAAACGGAGTCACTTCAGAGACGACAAAACGGACTCCAGGACAAATTCTAACTGAAAGCGCCGCACAAACTGCTATCGACGTGGGATCAAGGCTGGTGGAGAAGGCATCAAACATACAACCGACAATAAAAATTCGTCCAGGTACAAGGTTCAATATTTTTATCGCCCAGGACATCATTTTTCCCGAAGCATGGGCGCACAAAACAAAGAAATAATCTGTGAGACTTGATAATGAGGAAAACATGGAAGTTTGGAGCTCGCTTTCTTCTTGTTTTGTGTTTTGTGTCGCTGCTGTCAGTTTTAGGATACTGGGTTGGGATACGCGTAAACGTTACAGCTTCACTTCCGCAAATATTGTGGATTATACATGAGATAAACGAAAATGACGTAATTAAGCGAGGCGAATATGTCACTGTTTTGCGACAAACGATAAACACAGAAAAGTTTGATGAAAAAGCAAGAAGCGTTTATTTTGGCGGAAGGATACCTATGCTAAAACAGGTTTTTGCTTTACCGGGCGACACAGTGGAGGAGGATGTTGACGTAATTATATTATCGACAGACAAAAACGGTTCCTCCCTGCCGGTTTATACACTTCCCGCGAAGTTAGGCAACGATGAATATTGGTTGATTTCCGATAAAAAAACAGGTTTTGATTCACGATACTTCGGCCCAGTCAAGCGTGAGGCCATTATTGCAAAGGCCGTTCCGATATTTTGAAGGTTCTTAAATCTTAGAAAAAAGAGGGATATATAAGGATGAGACTTATCATAGCTGAAAAGCCGAGTCTGGCCCGCGCTATTGTTTCGGCGATAGATAGCGGCGCAAAGAAAGAAGTGGGTTATTTTAAATGCAAAAATGGCGATGTCGTAACGTGGCTTTTGGGCCATGTTCTTGAGCAACTCAAGCCGGATGACTATTGCGACGAATGGAGCAAGTGGAATATAGAATCTTTACCGATGGTGCCCAAAGAATGGCAACTAAAACAAAAACCGTCCGCGAAGGCTATAATCCAGACGGTCAAGTCATTGCTAAGAGAAACAAGCGAGGTTGTGAACGCCGGGGACCCTGATCGCGAGGGACAATTACTTGTAGACGAATTTTTAGATTTTTTTGGTTGGAAGGGGAAGACGCTTCGCCTCCTTCTAAAAGACTTGACTCCGGAAGCAATTCGCAAATCTTTTGAAGGGATGAAGGATAATGCCGCGTTTCAGGGATTGAAAAATGCCGCTATAGCGAGACAACGCGCCGATTGGATTGTCGGCATGAACGCGACTAGATACTTCACTATCGCAGCAAGGGGGGTGGGACATGACGGGGTTTTGTCCATAGGACGCGTTCAGACTCCGACTCTCGGTCTTGTCGTCCGGCGGGATAATATCATTGATAATTTCAAGTCCATTCCCTATTACGTCCTTAAAGCCAACATAAACCTATCGGATAAGGGCAATATCCTCGGCATATGGCAGCCCAATTCTAAGACAACCCAGTTGGAAGAAGGATACCTTGCCGATAAATCCATCGCTGAGAAATTACTGCAAGATATAAAAGGCAAACCTGCTAAAATCAGTAAATATGAAAGAAAGGAAAAATCGGAATCACCTCCGTTGCCCTACAGACTTTCCGACTTACAGGTTCAGGCCAATAAAAAACTGGGGCTGACGCTAAAGAACACTCTGGACACGGTACAGAATCTTTATGAAAAACAAGTGGTGAGTTATCCAAGGTCAGACTGTCAGTATCTTCCAGAGTCCCATCACGCAAACGCGGCACATATTATCGAAGGAATTACCGGCACGTTTCCGCAGTACGCCGAGTCAGTTCACAAGTCGGTCGATCTTAAGAGAAAGAGCAAGGCATTTGACGACTCGAAAGTCGCGGAGCATTACGCCATAACTCCAACGGGCAAGAAACCATCCGGTCTTTCGGAAATCGAAATGAAGGTCTACGAAATGATTTGTGTCAGATACCTGATGCAGTTTATGCCTATTTACAAGTACCACAGTATTGTCGTTGAATTTTTATGCGGACCGGAACTATTTTGCGCGATAGGGCGCGACGTTACCGAAGAGGGCTGGAAACATTGGGATAGGGCGGAGAAAAAAGACCCTGACGACGACGCTGACGAACAGGATGAAACAGCGGTTATTCCGCGTGTCGCCGTAGGCGATACAGGCGTTATCACAGACGGTTCTATACAGGATAAAAAAACGAAGCCGCCAAAGCCCTATAACGACGGTACATTGGTAAAAGCCATGTCCAATATCCATCAGTATGTCAAAGCCCCGGAGATCGCCAAGCAACTTCGCGAAGTGGACGGTATCGGTACATCAGCTACGCAGTACACAATCGTTGAAAAATTGCTCGCCAACGGGTTCCTTGAACGCAGGAAAAAGGAGATTCACTCTACAGATACTGGCAAAACCTTAATCTCTGTTTTGGAAAATGGGATAGAACCAGCGAAGATCCTCGCCTATCCGGATATGACGGCGCTGTGGGAGAAGGAAATTGGAGAAATTGAGAAATCAGGGAGTACCGTTGATAAATTTCTTTCTGGTGTAATCGATAAAATTGCGGCAATAGTGAAAAACACGGCGGATATGAAGTCGTTTTCCGGCATGGGTGGCGGGGTAAAGGGCACCGAGAAGTGTCCAAAATGCGGCGGCGCGATGCGAAAAATCAAGGGCAAGAACGGGGTTTTTTGGGGGTGCCAGAACCAGAACTGCAAGGTGACATTTGACGACGACAAAGGAAAACCGTTTGTGTCGAGAGAGTCCGTGTGCCCGGTTTGCGGAGGCACGGCAAAGTCGAAACTTGGACAGTACGGGACATACTGGAGATGTGGCACGTGCGATCAGATACTAAAAGATGAGAATGGGAAGCCTGTTGAGAAAGCCAAGAAACCGGGGGAACGAAAGGACTGATGGGCTGGTCAATAACCCCGCCCTAAACGGCGGAGCTTGTGAGAAATCATAAGTTCGGATTGACTACCCTAAGCCTTGAGACAGAGGCTACGTTATGTAAGAATGCGGTTTCGACCGTAAATAGGCACTT
>BOCC01000130.1 GCA_026002715.1 Synergistales bacterium | reverse complement strand
TTGTAAGGATTTCCCATTCTCTTTCTCCCCAATCTCTAAAAGCTGGGCTTCAGTATAAATTCTCCCCCTCTCTTTTTGTATACGCTTTTCTGTATATTTTCGTTCCCACAGCAAATGCGAAGGAACCTTAAAAATTGTGGGACTGCACGAAGACAGCATCCGGAAGTACGCGCATGAATTCAGCGGCGGACAGCGTCAGCGAATAGGAATAGCGCGCGCTCTTATTACGCGTCCGAAATTCGTAGCCTAACGTGCGGGATTTTCCAGCCACTTGCGAACAGGTCATTTTTACGCGGGAGCAAATCCCAGCGATTGTTTTTGGGCCTGGCAGTATAGAACAGGCCCATGTCAAAGATGAGTTTGTATCGATCGATCAGCTTGAAAAAGCGAGTGTTTTTTATCAGGCATTTGCCGAACAAATATTTCGCTTACGCTGATACTGAACGCTCAATCTGATAAGCCTGAAGAATTTTAATATTTGACGGAGGAGATAGTGACTATGAAAAAGATAATTAACGCTCCCGCGGATTTTGTCGACGAAGTTTTGGAGGGTATTATTCTCGCCTATGGTGAAAAGGTTCGTCTATCTGAGAAAAATAGGCGTGTGTTACTGAATAACCAACCGATTGCCGATCGTAAGGTCGGTATCGTCACGGCCGGCGGCAGCGGTCATCTTCCCGTATTTTTGGGTTATGTAGGCAAGGGAATGCTTGATGGTTGCAGCGTCGGAAATGTGTTCGCGTCTCCGTCGGCAACAGCTATGGCGGATATGATAAGGGAATGCGACCATGGCGCCGGCGTACTTTGCCTTTACGGAAATTACGGCGGAGATGTTTTGAATCTAAATATGGCTCTCGAAGAGATAAATTTTGAAGATGATATCAAGACCACAGTGGTGCTTGTCAGCGACGACATTGCGTCAAGCCCTTCAGAGACATCAAATAAGCGCCGCGGTGTCGCCGGAATGGTGTATGCGTTTAAAATTGCCGGCGCGGCCGCCGAGAATGGAAAAAACCTCGCTGAAGTCACCACGGCTGCGGAAAAAGCCCTTGCGAACACGCGCACCATGGGAGTAGCCCTCACGCCTTGTATTGTGCCGGATGTCGGCAAACCTACTTTTCAAATAGCCGACGACGAAATAGAAGTTGGTATGGGTATCCATGGCGAACCGGGCATTGAGGTGCGCAAAATGATGACAGCCGATGAAATAGCCTCCACTCTGCTGGAGAAAATTTTAACGGACATGCCAATCAGTCACGGCGACGAGGTCAGCGTAATGGTAAACGGCCTTGGCGCCACACCTCTTGAAGAGCAGCTTATAGTGTACAGAAAGCTGCATAAAATTTTGCGGGAAAAAGGCGTTAAGGTTTTTATGCCTCACATCGGTGAATTTGCGACATCTATGGAAATGGCCGGCTTATCCGTTAGCGTCATCAAACTTGACGATGAATTGAAGAGCTTGCTGCGCTCGCCGGCGTCAACGCCGTTTTACACAAATTCCAACAAGTGAGGGCGCTTTTATGGATATAGACCTTCTTACGTTACGCAAGTGGTTTTCCGCGATTAGTGAACGGATAATCCAGAATTGCGACAATCTTATCGAGTTGGACTCGGTTAATGGAGATGGGGATCTAGGAATCTCCATGAGCAACGGCTTTAGAGCTGTCAGCGCCTACCTGTCCGGAACTGACGAAACCGATTTAGGCCGTCTTTTTATGAAGTGCAGTAAGGAGTTCAATGAATCCGCGCCGTCTTCTCTGGGCACCATAATATCAATCGCTCTTATGGGCATGGCCAAAGTTCTTAAGGGGAAAGAAAAGACGGATATACCTGGCCTTGCGGCAGCAATGGAAAATGGATTAGACGCGATAATGGACAAGGCCAAATCCAAGCCAGGAGAAAAAACCATACTCGATTCCCTGACACCTGCCGTTAAAACATTGAAGGACAACGGAAATGACGGCTTCGATGTTTTTAAAAAAGCGGCAGTCGCCGCGGCTGAGGGCAGCGAAAATACCAAAAATATGCTCTCGGTGCATGGACGGGCCGCATATTACGGAGATAAGAGTCTTGGGGTTCTTGACGGCGGCTCTGTGGTGGGAAAATTAATTTTTGAGGCAATAGCAGACGCTATTGATAATGGACGAGAAATATCGGGATAGAACAAGTAAGGACTCGCACCATTACAACTTCCGTATTTTTGATGCTTTAATCATTGGTGGTTACTGCTCAGCGGGTACCCAGTCAGCAGGTGCGAGCAGGGCAGAAAACATACTCATCAAGTTAAGTGAGCGTATCCCCTCTAAACCTACATTCAGCCGCATTTTGAATATGATAGACGGCGAGAAAGTAGGTGTAGTTATTCTTGAAATCATGCGAGAAAACTTCGAGCTTTTAGTATTTTTCCCCATTTTTAAGAATTTTATGCTACATTATTCAGCAAGGAATATTTTAATCCATTGCACTGACACTTGGAAGGTGGAGTTTCTATGCGTATAAACCACAACATACCGGCGCTCTATGCCTATAACGCTCTGAGCGATACGAACAATCAACTTCAAAAGGCCATCCGCAACCTCTCTACAGGCTTACGTATCAACATGGCCGCCGATGACGCGGCGGGGCTCGCCATCTCCGAGAAGATGCGCGGCCAGATTCGCGGACTCGACCAAGCTTTACGCAACTCTCAAGACGGTATATCTATGATTCAAACAGCCGAGGGCGCACTTACCGAGGTACACTCTATCCTTCAAAGAATCCGTGAACTCACGGTTCAGGCGGCTAATGACACGCTCACCGCTACGGATCGTTCTTACATACAAGGCGAAATAGATCAACTCAAAGATGAAATAAACAGAATAGCTAATACAACACAATTCAATAAAAAACTTCTCCTGAGCGGCAACGCTTCCGTTCTATGGTCGAGCGATAAACTCTCGACGTCTGTCATAGTGCGGGGGGGGGGGGGCGAAAAAGACCAATTCGGCCAAAAAATATCAACTGAGGGAAACTACAAGATAAATATAACCGCCGAGCCCGGCGCGGCTCAGGTGCAGAAGAGCAATATCTACGAGGTTTTGAAAGAAGTTCCAGATTTTGACGCTGAGCCTTTCATTGAGTGGCAGAGGTCGCTTGGCGGAGCTGACTTTGATCTTGCTTGGTCTATCCAACAAACATTTGACGGAGGATACATAGTTGCGGGATGGTCACTTTCCAATGACGGCGATGTGTCTGGAAATCATGGAAACTTAGACTATTGGATCGTCAAACTGAAAGCAGATGGAACCATCGACTGGCAGAAGTCGCTTGGCGGAACTATCGATGATTATGTACAATCTATCCAGCAAACATCTGACGGGGGATATATCGTCGCCGGGTACTCACAATCCAATGACGGCGATGTGTCCGGAAATCATGGAGGCTACGACTATTGGATAGTCAAGCTGAAAGCTGATGGAAGTATAGACTGGCAGAAGTCGCTTGGCGGAACTAACGATGATGATGCACAGTCTATCCAACAAACATCTGACGGGGGATATATCGTCGCCGGGTACTCACAATCCAATGACAACGATGTGTCAGGAAATCATGGAGGAGGCGACTATTGGATAGTCAAACTGAACACGAACGGCAGTATAGCTTGGGAGAAGTCGCTCGGCGGGACAAATGGTGATATGGCCCAATCTATCCAACAAACATCTGACGGGGGATATATAGTTGCCGGGATCTCAACTTCCAATGACGACGACGTGTCAGTAAATCATGGAGGCGATGACTACTGGATAGTCAAGCTGAATGCGAATGGTAGTATAGCTTGGGAGAAGTCGCTTGGCGGGACTGGCTATGATTTCGCCTATTCCATACAGCAAACATCTGACGGAGGATATATAGTTGCTGGATGGTCAGATTCCAATGATGGCGATGTGTCGGGACATCACGGGGGAGTGGGCTACGACTACTGGATAGTCAAGCTGAATGCGGATGGAAGTATAGCTTGGCAGAAGTCGCTTGGAGGAACTGGTGGTGATGTTGCCTATTCTATCCAACAAATGTCTGACGGGGGATATATAGTTGCAGGATCCTCAGGTTCCAACGACGGCGACGTGTCCGGAAATCAAGGGGGCGGCGACTACTGGATAGTCAAACTGAATGCGAATGGTAGTATAGCTTGGGAGAAATCGCTTGGCGGAACCGGCGGTGAAGCGGCCCAATCTATCCAACAAACATCCGACGGATACATAGTTGCCGGGTTCTCACAATCCAACGACGGCGACGTGTCCGGAAATCACGGTGGTGTTGACTACTGGATAGTCAAGCTGAAAGCCCCAATGAAGACGGTAGCCAAAACCCTCTCCGAAATGCCCGAATTCTACAACGCCAATGGCGTCTTCACCGTCCAAGACCCCCAGACTATCAACATCTATCAAGGCGACGGCAAAAACACATCCGTTACTCTCTACGCCGACGACACGATGTACAGCGTCGCCAAGAAAATCAACGACGCGATAGCTTTCAGCCTCGGCCAGAGCGTCTACACGGATAACGCTACTAACTTCTGCACCATATCAGACGGAACACTCAACACGTCCGAAAGCATAGCGACAAAAGAGCCGGTCTATGATGATAAAGGCGATATCATCGGCTACAAACACTACTGCGCTACCATGCTTATCCGAAGCGCCATCCCCGGCGCGGGCGGCGAACTGTATTTTTCAGGCGATGAGGACTTATTGAACACCCTTGGCCTAAACACAATCCAACAATCAAAAGAAAGCGAGTTCACCGTAACAGTCTACGACGCCCACAGCGGCAATATGATAAACTCGCCTCAACAGGTATCCGGCAACGTGATATACGGAGCCGTAACCGACAATATAGACGTGAAGTTTAACCCATTGGCCAATATAAGCGTATCATGGAACGAGAATACCAAAAGCTACAACTTCTCCCAAATCTCAGAGCCCTACACGACCATAGTCCACATAGCGAACAACGAAACGGTGTTGCAGGTAGGAGCGAACGAACAGGAAGACCTGACGATACGCTTAGGCAATATGAGCGCGTCAGCTTTGGGGCTTGACGGCATCTTGGTAATCTCTCGCGAAACAGCCGCCCGCGCCATAACGAGACTCGACGCCGCCATAACCAAAGTATCAAAACAACGCGCGTTACTTGGCGCATACCAGAACAGGTTAGAACACACCGTAACCAACCTGACAACCGCATCTACAAACACGACGGCCGCGGAAAGCCGTATCAGAGACGCCGATATGTCTAAAGAGATGCTGAACTTCACGAGACTACAGATTCTTATGCAATCTGGTACCTCTATGCTCGCTCAGGCTAACCAGCTTCCGCAAACCGTCATCGGCCTCATCCGGGGATAGCTGAAGGGTTTACTCAGGACGTAATCTAAACGTAGATACCGTGACAAATGTCAAGCGCAAAAGTCAATCTTTTTCAGAACTTATTTAGAGACATAGACCACCTGTGCAACTGATTTTCGGAAAACGCAGTTGCAACAAACAAGAACCTTGAAAAATAAA
>BOCC01000129.1 GCA_026002715.1 Synergistales bacterium | reverse complement strand
ATAATGATGGTGTCTGATTGGAGGCGTCTTAACTTTTTCGATACGGTTTCAGTGTTGGGATAATCAACAGTGCTGTCTAACGGGTGATTTGTGCCAAACAGACCGTTGATGAATTGAATGACCGCTGCGCTTGACAAGCGTATCAACTGCTTCAAGATCAAGTCAAAGATCTGCGCCGTATCGCGCTCTTGTTTTTTGCCTAACTCTTTCGTCACTGTAAGACATCCTCCCGCTTTATCTAACCAATGCCACTATTTTACAGCGAAAAGTAAAACACCTCAACAAGACATTTTTAATGATGTGTTCTTGATGCAGTGTTGCTCGAAAAGACGAGTGCCGTTTGGAAAGTGAAAGTTTATGAAACGGCCCTGCTTGAGTTCTTAAATTCATTGACTACGCTGTATAATTCATATAAAATTCTATCATCAAATCACGTCCAATCATAGGAGATGGGGTATCTAATTTGTCTATTCGCGCGCGCTTGATAGCGACGTTTTCAATAAGTCTCGGCTTAGTGATTGGAGTCATCGCTTACATTGTTTTTTCGTCCGCCAGGGAGTCCTCCGTCAAAGCGTTTCATGATTTTGCGGTTGCTCAATTGGAGCGCGTAGAGGAACGCATCAACACGTTTATCGAACCGGGGGCCATGAGCGTCCAATATCTTGCCGATTTGGATATCGTAAAGAACTCCCGAGGCAAACTCACTAACTATCTCGACACCAAAGAAACCACAACTCTCCTTTATGCCAACCATCCCCCGCACGAGCGCCTTATCTACGACGAGTTCATCCGAATATCCAACTCCAACAAAAACTTTGGCCTCGTTTTTATGGCCAATGACGACGGCCAGTACGCGCAAGCACCGGAGGGGCATATCAAACTCGCGGGCTACGACCCCCGCAAGCGAGGCTGGTATATCGAGGCTATTAACGACAAGCGCGACGTGACCGTGACGTCGCCGTACCTCACGACCGGAGGCGGCGTAGTGTGCAGTATCATAGTGAAGACTCGCGACCTCCAAGGCCGTCCCTTGGGTCTGTTGGGCGTGGACTACAGCCTCCAGAGCCTGACTAATGATTTCGACAAGCGCCGCGTTTCGAAGACGGGCTACCTCGTGGTGTTCGACGCCAACGGACGCGTCATAACGGACGGACATCATCCTGACTATGTCGCTATGGAGCCTAAGGACTATCCCGATGTCCGAAAGAAAATGGCGGCCCTGTCCGATGGGGTGATGACGGGCATAGGGGCGCGCGGAGTCGAGGAATATATCGTCATGAAAACCGCAGACTCGCTTGGCTGGAAAATCGCCGTCGTCTTCGACAGGGCGGAGATGTTCGAGTCATCCTACAAACTTTTACGCACTATATTGTTCACGTCGGTCGTCGTCTTTTTGCTTGCCTTTATCCTGCTTTTGACCCTTGCGCGCGGCATCCTGCGCCCGATAGAGAAATTGCGCGAAGTGATGTCCGCCGTTCATAGCGGCGATATGACGGCGCGCGTCGGCTTAAATGGAAAGGACGAGCTTTCGAAGGTCGCCCGATCCGTGGATCAGGTCGTCGCCGAGCAGCGTGATTTCTTGCTGGAACTCAAAGAGCAAGGAGCCCAAATTGACCGCAACACGGAAGAATTGGAGGACGTGTTCAAAAACGCCAAATCGATGGCGCTCGCCATTGCCGGTCACGCGCGCGGTCTCTCTCGCGCCGCCGACGAAAATTCCGAGGAGGTAGAGGTTTTGAGCGCCGGGATAGAGGAGATGTCGGCGGCGGCGACAGGGGCGGCGAGTTCGGCGGCGTCCGTTTCCACAGACGCCGAGCAGCTCAAGAAAAACGCGGAAGCGTCCGACGAGATGATCCGGCTCAACACAACGAGTGTCGAGAATATGGCGCAAGCCTTCAAAACCGTTTCGACGCGGGTACAAAACCTCGACACGAAGGCAATCAGCATCAACAATATCGTCGCGGCCATCACCGGTATCGCGAGTCAGACGAACCTCTTGGCCCTCAACGCGGCAATAGAAGCCGCGCGCGCGGGAGAGGCGGGGCGCGGCTTCGCGGTCGTCGCGGAAGAAGTCCGCAAGTTGGCGGAAGACAGCAATAAGGCGGCGGGACAAATCGGCGTTCTGGCGCGTGATATCGCCTCCGAAACGCGTTCCGCTGTGGAGAGCGCGTCGGACGGGCTGAAGTTGGCGGCGGATACGGAGAACGACACGCGCAAAACGCAAGAGAGGCTTTCCGACGTAATCTCGGCGGTTACTCGTATCGTCGCCCAGATTCACAACGTGGCGACCACGTCGGAGGGACAGTCCGCCTCTCTCGCGGAGATGGCCGCTTCCGTGGAACGCGTCACGAAATCCGCTGCGGACAACAAGAAAAAATCGGCCGAAATCGCGGGTCAGGTCGATAATATAACCGAAGTAATAGGAGGCGTAGCCGAAACGGTGGATTCGCTGCGCGGCATGGTAGCGTCAAATAGCGAACACATCGCGCGGTTCACTTTGGGATAAGATGGATTGGTTGAGGTTTTTCACGGATACAACCATTGTGGGAGCGTCGATTGTTTCTGACAAGCACGGCCGTTTCATAAAAAATTTCAGGCTTAACAAGAATGTACAAAACCTTGATAATCCTTGATAATATAATAAAGCAAAAAAATATTATTGAGGTGAAAAAGTTGAATATAAAAGAAAGATTTGCAAATATTGAAGATCCGCGCCACCAAAGTTATGTTGAGCATAAACTGTGCGATGTGCTCACGATAGTTATGTGTGCTGTGATGAGTGGGTTAGATCAATTACTCGGACATTATGACCATAGATATAACGTAAAACACCAATCTGAGTTGAGGTGTTTCGCTTTTCGCTGTAAAATAGCGGCATGGTTAGATAAAGCGGGAGGATGTCTTACAGTGGCAAAAGAGTTAGGCAAAAAACAAGAACGCGATACGGCGCAGATCTTTGACTTATACCCAAATGCTGAATAATTTGCCAGAATCCAAAGAGATAAGTTCTGCCGCCTAATTGACTGTCTGGTAAATCTGAAGGCAAATGAGTATAAAAACAAAACGCAATATGCTTTTTTCGCTTTTTTCGCAAAAGTCGCTCAAGTGTGGGTTATTTGTCGTCTTTCGTCATCTATGGCAAGACCGAGCAGCTTCGCGCCACTGTAGAGGGGGCGCGTATTTTTCTTTGAAATGCACCGCGTGACGAGATTTATACACTCGCGGACAGAATTATACAGCGAAAAATACTGTCGCCCAAGAGCATTGAGGACGCTCTGCATATCGCCCACGCTTTAACCGTCGAATGTGATTATCTGCTCACTTGGAATATGAACCACTTGGCAAACGTGGAAACTAACGAGGGAGTGCGTTTGCTGACGTTTGACCTTATGCGAAAGCCAATATTGATAATACCGCCGTCAATGCTTGTTAAAAAGGAGGATGCCGACAATGAGAACACTTGAAATCTCGAAAGACTTTACGCTTGATGATATTCGCAAAATTCGCGACTACTCATATTACCGGCGCAATGAGATTGGCAACGAGGCGTATGAAAAAGAGGCGAGAGATGATTACCTAAAAGGTATGGCCATGCTCAACCGCATTAAATGCCAAAAAGCAAGGCTCGGCAACCATGATTAGCGCCGTCAATCCGCATTCACCGGCAGGTACCCTTGGACATCTTGCTTAATTCATAACACAAAAAAGAGGGGGCGGCCCCTCTTTTTTGTGTCTTTCCGCTATGCCTTAACCGCGCCTTCTGAACGCCAACCCCGCCGCAAGCAGCAGAGCCGCCGCGCCCCATCCCGCAGAACAGCCGCCGGAGCCGCCGTCTTTGCCGCCGTCGCCGCTGTCGCTGCCGGCAGTGAGAAGTATCGGGTCTTTGGCCGTTCCGTTTTTGACGCCGTCGTAAACGATCAGATATTTAGCGCCGCCGCTCGTGACCAGCTTGACGCCGTACTTGTCGCCGCCGAAATCCGGTCTTTTAATATCAGAACCTGACGGCGCTTTATCGTCGACGATAACGAGAGTCGCGAGAAGTTTTACCGAGCCGCTGTCAAGGCTGAAAAGTTCTCCTTCTGTCGGGTAGAGTTTGATCAGGTCGACCCATGAAGCTCCGTCAAAACTCTTCCGAACCTGATAGCTTTTTACGAGCTCGCTCCATGTCTTGGCCTCGGGTGGCGTATCCTTATTTTCTACTAACAGGTATTTGCCTACGAGAGGGAACTCAATTCCGGCAGGCAGTATCACGGCGTCGCCGGGCGCGGTGACGTTCTGACTGACGGCTATGGCCGAAATTGTGTCGGCCTTAATGTTGCTGTCTACGCTCGAACCATCGACAAACACTCTGTCGTTTGTAGATATACGCGCTTCATCTACCGGCTCCGCGTCCGTAGTGATGCCGGTGGCGTCTTTCACGGCGTCTGGCGTGTCCTGAGGCGCAGGTTCGGGCACGATAACGTCTTTTTCAAAGTTCTCCATCTGATAATGAAAACTCCACTCATAAGCAAAGTCAATGTTCGCCGCGCCTTCGTCGTCGCCTGCCAGTTGGTAAGTTATCGACAACTGCTCAAGAGCGCCCGCGTCGAAAGGCGTCGGCAGATCGCACGAGCCCTCTAATTTGTCGCCGGGAAGATAATTATTTACAAGTTCATTTTCATTGAAGATGGTCTCACGCGAACCATCTACGAGCCTTATGTAGAGCTGGCGCACAAGGTAAGGAACCCACCTCACGCCTTCGGCAGGTCTGGTGAGGGCCACGCCGGGTTTGGACGGGTTCACGAAGCGCCATTTCACGCCGGTTATTTTGCCGCCGCTCGTGACGGTCTCCAACTCCGGGACATAGCCGTTTTTGATTTGCTCTTCCGTGGTGAGTATCTTAGTCGGGAAGCTGCCGTCTACAACCTTTCCGGTGTCTAAAGTAATGCTAAACGACTGACCCTCAAGGGCTGTTTCTGTGTCTTTGCGGTATTTCAGCTTTTTAAGGCGTTCCGCCTCAGCTCTGCTGACTCCGCCGGCGTCGGCATACGCGTCGATATACGCGTCGGAAACAAAACCGAAATAAACATCCCTATGATTAGCGTCGCCGATATCGAAGTAAGCGCCGTATGAACTCTGCTGATATACCTCAAACGTCTTCCGCGCCGGCCCGGCAACCTCTTCCGCGGGTACGTCTTCGCCGTCGTCATCGTAGGTCAGCAAAACGCCTGGCTCTTTGAAATTGAACGTTATCTCTTTCGGCGCCCACTCGAGGCTTCCGCCGTCTTTAGAATAAGCTACGACGTTGGGCCCATACTCGTGAAAAGAAACGTCATGCGGATAGCCGTCAACGGACAAAATGTTAGTGTCGTGGCGAATTCTGAGATAAACAACATCCTCCGCAAACGCCGCGCCGCTCAAACCAAACACCAAAACCCCCAACAACAAAAGCGCTAACAACTTTCTCATAAACAAACCGCTCCTTTCAAAATTATAAAACAAAAAAATCCCTCTTGCGCGCCGACAGAAGCCGACCGCAAAAGGGACTGAACGAAACCAAATTAGAGAGCAGA
>BOCC01000128.1 GCA_026002715.1 Synergistales bacterium | reverse complement strand
CGGCAAGGCTCAAGAAAGCCGTGGCTGGCATTTATAGAGATATAAAGCCTGAAATGGTTCTTACGCTTCACGGGGGAACCGGCGCGAATACGACGGTAATGACTGGCTTACTTGAAGCCGGTGACAACGTAGTGGCCGCGCTGCCGAGCTATCAACAGCATTATTCAGTTCCTGAAGCGCTCGGAAACGAGGTTCGCCGTCTCCATCTCGAAAAAGAGGAGGCATATAAGGTAAATATTGACAGGCTGAAAAAGTTGGTCGATAAAGACACCAAATTGATAACCTTGACAAACCCGAATAATCCGACAGGCGCTTTTATGGACGAATCGGAACTTAAAGAGCTTGTGGCCGTGGCTGAGAAAACGGGCGTGTATATTCTCTGCGACGAAATTTACAAAGGGCTCAGCAACGAATATATGCCGTCTATAGTGGATTTGTACGAAAGGGGTATCGCTACCAGCAGCATGTCGAAAGTTTATTCTATGGCGGGGACTCGCGTTGGCTGGGCGGTTGTGCCGGACGGACAGGCGTATGACATTCTTGAAAACAGAAGGTCATACGATACAATCTGCAATGGTGTGATTGATGAACTTATCGCGGCCATAGCGCTTGAACACAACGATAAAATCTTGGCAAGGGCAAGAAGTGTTGTAAGAGAAAACAAGCGAATAGTCGATGAGTGGCTGTCAGCCCGTCCGCGCTTCAGGACATACGGGGAAACTCTGACTACTACGATGCTCGTGCATTATGACTACGACATTGACACAGTTGAGCTCTGCAACGACATATATGAAACCACAGGTACATTGCTCTGTCATGGCGATTGCTTTGAAGAGCGGAAGTGTTTCAGGCTCGGATTTGGGTTCGGCGATAAGTCTATATTAGTTAATGGATTAGACGCGCTGGACAAATATTTCAAAAAATTTGAGTAGAGTGAAAAGCGAATGGAAAATAAGGTGCACTGCCACGAACTGACGGCCAATGCGTGATCCGCGTATATCCAAGGACAAGAGGCAGAGGACAAGAAGAACGATCAATTAAACCTCTGGAGTTAGCGCGCTTTGAGCGATTCCCAAATTACAAGCCCCCGGCTCTGCCGGGGGTACGGTGACTTCCTGAAAATTTTACATCCGTTTCCATGTTTGGTGCGCAGAAATGTGGGTTATCGGAGGTTGCCTATAAAATAATCCCTCAATACACAAACTCCCTAACGTTATCCAAAGCCCCTCCCATAGAGCAGTCGGTGTTAGGATCGCACACAATATCTATAACGGCAGGCTTGCCGCTCTTCACCGCTCTGTCCAAAGCAGAAGGTATGTCAGAGGGATTGAACACACGCTCAGCGTAGCAGGCAAATCCCTCGGCCACTTTCACGTAGTCTATAAGCCCCTGGTTCTCAGGCATGGCCACGTCGCACTCGTACTGATACGCGTACTTCTGGTTCTGTCTTATTAAACCGAGATAGGCGTTGTTGACTATCACTACTATAACAGGAACTTTATTGGCGGCGCAGACGGCTAACTCCTGGACATGGAACGTGAAACCGAAGTCTCCCATCACAGCCACGCTTCGTTTGCCGGTAGCGACGGACGCGCCGAAAGCCGCCGGTATGTCATAACCCAGACACCCGGCTCCACCTGAGGGCAGATACCTGCGAGGCTTGTCTATGTCCTGTAACTGTCCCGACCATATCTGAGTGATGCCGCAGCCAGTAGTGAAGAGCGTTTCGCTGTCAAAGAACTTGTTCAGCTCGGCGAACACCCGGTGAGGGTTGATGGGCTTGACGTCGTAGTCTACCTTGCGGGCCAATTCTTTACGAAGCTGAGGCAGCTTCGCGGCGTCTGCGTGAGAGCTTTTTTTACCGTTCTTTTTGGCTTCAATTAAAAGAGCGTCAATGGTCTTTTTGGCGTCCGCGACAATGCCAAGGTCAGGAGCGAATATCTTGCCTATCTCGCTTTTCTCTATGTTGACGTGAATGAACTTTCGGTTGCCGCGGTAGACGTCTATCGCCCCGGTATGCCGGTCTGTGAAGCGGCAGCCTATGCCCAGCACGAGGTCTGAGTCGAGGAACACTTTGTTGCCGATAGGTTGTCCAACTTGAATACCGCAGTGTCCGGCGTTCAGGGGATGATCGATGGGGATACCGCCTTTGGCCATATATGTGGTGATGACAGGCAAGTTCAATGTCTCGGCTAAAGTCACAGCTTCCTTTTCTGCGCCGGCCAGTATGACTCCGCCGCCTATGAGCAGAATGGGATTCTTGGCCTCGCCTATCATTGCTATTGTCCGGGCTATGTCCTCTTGTTTAGGCGCGGGAGAGTCGAACTTCAGGGGAGTATATTTAGCCGGGTCGAACTCTATATCGGCGTTCTGCACGTCGAGAGGCAGATCGATGACGACGGGCCCCGGCTTTCCTTCCTTAGCGATACGGAAGGCCTCGGCGAAAGTCTCCACAACTTTTTTAGGATCTGTAACGCACCAGGTCTTTTTAGCTACCGGCGCGCATATCTTGGCTATATCTACGCACTGAAACGCGTCTTTGCCAAGTTGAGACGTTACGGCCTGTCCTGTCACCGCTATGACCGGAATGCTGTCTATGCCGCAGGTGTAGATTCCGGTGACGAAGTTTGTGGCTCCTGGACCTGATGTGCACATAGCTACGGCCAATTTACCGCTTGCTCTGAAATGACCGCCCGCGGCGTGGACGCATGCTTCCTCGTGACGGTGACAGAAGTGTTTGATAAATTTGGACTGTCCGAGATATTTATACACTCCGTTGATACCTGCGCCGGGGATGCCGTAGACCGTGTCGATACCTTCAAGCTCGAAGATCTTGATGATGGCTTCTGATGCTTTCATGTTATGTCACTTCGTTTCTGAAGGCCGTCCGGGTTTTTTGTTATAACCGTCGCGCAGTTCGGCTAATTGCTTCATGCCCTTTACGAGAAAATCGACGTCGGTACCCTGAATGATGATCCCCACCTCATTAGCGTAGTTTTCAAACAAAGGAACGACGGACGCCATTCCGAAAATTTTCTTGTGTTTTTTGCAAGAGTCGGCGACGCGCCTTACGGCCTTATGAAATATGGGACTGTCGAACTCCCCCGGGACACCCAAAGAAATGGACAGATCCGCTTGCCCAATCTGCAGAACATCGACACCCTCCACGGCGGCGATATCGTCGATATTCTCGACGGCCTCGGCTGACTCCACCTGAGCGATGGTTATAACCCGCTTGTTCTGCTCCTCCATGATCTGCGGTACCTTTTTCCCTCCCGCGCTGTACTCGTCAAAAGCCGTCGCGCCGATAAAGCCGCGCCCCCCAATGGGCTTGTACTTTGAATATTTGACGGCCAAGCGGGCCTCTTCTACCGTATTGACCATCGGAATCATGACGCCAGCAGCGCCGCAGTCAAGCACGCGCGAGACATGGCCTTTTGAAAGCTCGGGGACGCGGACCATGCCCGATATACCGTTGAGGTTTAACGCGATAAAAATATCGTGCAGGGTTTCGTAGTCATAGCAACCGTGCTCGCAGTCGAGCATGATGAAATCCAACCCGGCCTGCCGCGCGAATGTGGCGGCGAGCGAATTTCTGACGACTCTCATCATGCAACCCGCGATCATGTGTCCGCTGTACATCTTTTCTTTTAAATTCATACCATCCATCTCCTTATAAAATTTATAAAATTTATAAAATTTTTAAAACATCCCGCGGAAATGAAGAAGACGTATCATCATCCTCAATTCCCTGACGGCATCCTCTCCCGCCTTGCCTCTTATCACCTCGGCCTCGGGCGCGCTTCCCGCGAGAAACGCGCCAGCCATATCACTCAGCTCTTCGTAACTCAGATCGACCGCAACCTTCGCCTCGGGAAGATCGCAATCCAAGCAGGACCGTGCCGCAAAGACAAGCGTATGCAAATAGTCGGCGGTGTCGCCCGCAACAGAGAAAGGCATCGCTCCTCCGTGCCCGGGAAGAATAGTTTCATAACTTTGCTGTGATACCTCCCTCAAACAGCTTTCCCACTGCTCAGGATAAGCGTAGTGAAAAAACAGCGCCGGGTACTCCACCACAAAATCCCCGGTGCAAAGTATCCTTTCTTCTTTGAAGCCGATAAGCATATCCCAAGGAGAGTGCGCCGTGCTCCCAAGAACCGACAAGTCAGCGCATATTCCGCCCAAATCCACGCAAGCCTTGCTTTCCACCCCAACAATAGTCGCATGGCCGGACACCGCCGCGTACTCCCGCACAAGTTTAGCGGAGCAAAACACCGTTACCTGTTTATCTAAGAAAACCGGCAGTCCTTCGGCGTGGTCTCTGTGGCCGTGCGTGAGGAATACGTAACCCAACGGCTTTTCAAAAAGCTGTTTCACCTCCGCCGACATCTCAATCGCGGCTTCTCTGGTCGAGGGGTCGACAATCCCTATAAAGGTGTTACCTTCAACGAATACGCTGTTGCACTGCCCCCTGGCCTTCAAATCGGCTTTTCTGAAATATACCCTGGGGGCGACTTGGTATGTTTCCACTTTATTGCCTTCGTAAACACGCCTCAGTTCGGATCACCGCTCCTTTCGTACCGTACTTGTCATTTGCTGTCGCAAAGAAGCACTCCGCCTTTGGCAATTTCCTCCCGCAATATCTCCAGCAGAAAAATCTTAACGTCAGCCTTTTCCACGAAAAGGATTTCACTTACTTGGTCGGTCAGGCCCTTGACAAAGGCTTCCAACTGCTCCCTTGTACGCCCTTCCAAGAATTGTACGGTCACGCGGGGTTCCATCCTTTTGCCGTAAACGGTCTTCCCTTCTCGTATCGCCGTGTCGCTGCGCAATTCGCCGTTATGGGAAAAGTTTTCGGAGGAGACTTCGACGATCCGGATGACCACATTCTCCTTGGAAGCACGCAAACAGTTGCAAGCCAATGCACAGACTTCCTTCGCCAACGCCCGTTTTTGATCCAGTGCGCGGCCATCTAAAATCTCTATTGTAATTCTTGGCATAATCGTCCCCTTTCTCACTCTCTACGCAAGCATTACGCCGTTGCCGGCGAACATAGACTTCGGAATTTCCATAAGCAGTACCAGCACGTTCCCTTCAGGGACACCAAGAATACCCACCAGCACGTCCGTCATGCGTCGGACGAATGTCCTGCGTGTGTCTATGCCGTCCATGCCGCCCGCAACATATTGGATCGTAAGTCTTGGCTCCGACTTGCCAAGGTACTTTTCGCCGCGGGCAAAAGCATCGGCGCACAGTTCCGCGTTGCTCCCCAGGTCTTCCGGGCTGCTTTCCACGATACGCAAAAAACCATTGAAAGCTGATTCGGGCTTGCTGAGATACTCTTGTAAAAGCGCGGTGATCTCTTTTGCCAACGCTCTTTTTTGGTCCAATGTACGGCCTGTCAATATTTCTAATGTGGCTCTTGGCATGATAAATCGTCGAGTAGACAGTCTCGACACTCCTTTCATCAATACTTACTGAGTGAAGGTATTGTCTACTGCCCCTCACAGAACCGTACTTGCGGTTTTCCCGCATACGGCTCTTCAAACCAGCTTCGGTTCAA
>BOCC01000127.1 GCA_026002715.1 Synergistales bacterium | reverse complement strand
GCGCCGGCCGCGACAGGGGCGGGAGCCGCCGGGGCCGCAGGAGTTGGCGCCGCAACCGGGGCGGGCGCTGCGGGAGCCGCTGCCACAGGAGCGGGAGCCGCGACAGGGGCGGGAGCCGCGTAAACCGGAGCTGGCGCCCCAGCGCCCAACTCCTCGACATCAACATTGTAAGCAACGCCGTCAACAGTCACTCTATATTTCAAACTCATACCAAAATTACCCCTTTCTTAAATTTTCTTAATTTAATTTTGAATAAACGACAAACAATCCGACGCGACAGGTTATTTCTTCCAAGAAGGAGAAAGGCGCCGCGAAACGGAAGCGACCACGCCCGAACCCCGCCAAACCTGAGTTGTCTCCCATGAGAACCCACCCGGTGTCGCCGCAAACTGAGGCGTCACGCTGAGTATCCGGCCGCGCCCCTGAGTAGCCGCGCTTATAGCGGCTGTTATGGCGGCTACGACTCTCTGGCTTTGTCCGCCGACAGCGACAGCGGCGCTCGGTGACGAAGGGGGAGTGGCTTGCGCCGCGGGAGTGGAAGCAGATTTACCGCTCCCCACTTCGTCTTTTGGCGCTGAACCCTGATCGCTGCCCGTAAATAAACGCATGGCGAAAATGACAAGCGTCAAGCCGCCAAGGACTACAAAGACTATAGAAAAAGCTATGCAACTGTAGACAATCGCATCAAGAACCTGTGGTGTCATATCGAAGTCACCTGTCCCTTTTTAATGAGGAATCACGCCGTGCTTTTTGCTCGGGCGCTCCACTTTTTTGCTGTTTACGCCCTGCAAGGCAAGATAAAGCTCCTTGCGGGTCTCCTCCGGCAAAATGACGCGGTCGACAAAGCCGCGCTCCGCCGCTACGTAGGGGGTCGCGAAAGCCTTGCGATACTCGTCTATCTTCTCAAGGCGCGTGGCGCCTGGGTCCGTCGAGTCGTTTATCTCTTTTCGGAAGACGATATTAGCCGCGCCCTCCGCGCCCATAACCGCTATCTCGGCCTGCGGCCAGGCGAACACGAGGTCCGCGCCCAAGGCCTTTGAGCTCATAGCCAGATAAGCGCCGCCGTAAGCCTTGCGCAAAATGACCGTAAAGAGCGGCACCGTGGCCTCGCTGTAGGCGTAGAGCATTTTGGCGCCGTGACGGATGATGCCGCCAAGCTCCTGAGTCACGCCCGGCAGATAGCCCGGAACGTCGACAAACGTCACTATCGGAAGGTTGAAAGCGTCGCAGTGGCGGATAAAGCGGCTGGCCTTGTCGGAGGCGTCTATGTCGAGGCATCCGGCCATGATCGCGGCCTGGTTCGCGATGATACCCACTGAATGTCCGCCTATACGGGCGTAGCCGGTGATTATGTTCTTGGCGTAGTCGGGCTGAACTTCGGTGAAGACGCCGTCGTCGAACACTTTCTTTAAGACGTCGTGTACGTCGTAGCCCTTGTTTGGGTTGGTGGGGACTATGTCGCGGATGGATACGTCGGTTCGCTCCACACTGTCGTTTGTCTGAAGCACCGGCGCGTCGTCTAAGTTGTTGGAGGGAAGGTATGAGAGCACTTTCCTGACCTGCTCGAAGCACTCACGCTCGGTCTTTGCTATAAAGTGAGCGTTGCCGCTTTTTTGATTGTGCGTCTTGGCTCCGCCGACTTCCTCGCTGGTGGTCTCCTCGCCCGTGACGGCCTTGATTACTTCGGGGCCCGTGATGTGCATCACGCTCGTCTTGTCGACCATAAATATGAAGTCTGTGAGGGCCGGGCTGTATACGGCGCCTCCGGCCGTGGGGCCCATAATGACGGAAAGCTGCGGAATTACCCCGCTCGAGATGGTGTTGCGGAAGAAGATGTTGCCGTAGCCGTTCAGCGAATCGACGGCCTCCTGAATGCGCGCTCCGCCCGAGTCGTTTATACCTACGACGGGGCAGCCCATAGCTAATGCCATATCCAAGACCTTACATATTTTGTCGGCGTGTTTCTCTCCGAGAGAGCCGCCAAGAATAGTGAAATCCTGGCTGAAAACAAAGATCTTTCGTCCGTCGACAGTCCCCCAGCCCGTAACGACGCCGTCGCCCAGAGGCTTTGTCTTTTCGAGGCCGAAGTTTGAGCAACGATGCGTAACAAACTCGTCAATCTCAACGAAAGTACCCGGGTCGAGAAGCTGCGCAATTCGCTCTCTCGCGGTCCCTTTGCCCTTTTCCTTCTGCTTGGCCACGGCCTTTTCGCCGCCGCCAGAGGCCGCGGTGAGCCGTTTCCCTATCAGCTCTTCGCAGAGCTCGTCCATACTGCGTATTCCCATAACCGAAAAATTCCTCCTTCATCTATATTCTACTCATTTTTAATTATCTATCCGTCAATCGCGACCGCATACTACAACATTGTCTTAGATTAACACACTTTAGCGCGAGTGTCACTAAAAAAGCGACGCCGCAGCCAAAAACTCTCGAACCCTAAACAAGCGGCGGGGAAATATTAACTCTCCGCCGCTTGTCAGACGCAATCCCTCAAAGCCTTCTTTAAGGTTGTTTCGCTACTTGCGTTCGTAGGAGCGCGTCAGAAGATCGTACATCTCGTCTATCGTAGCGACTCGAGGGTTGTTCTTGTAGTCTCCGAGCACCTGTCCGCAGTCCGCTATGGCCCTGATGTCTTCTTTTGTGACGTTCACGTCCTTGAAGCCGATCCAGAGATTGATTTTTTTAAGGAAGGAGTCTATCGCGGCACAGCTTTTTTCGGCTGCCGCCGCGTCGCTCTCTTTTGCCAGCGTAGGGTCGAAAATACGCCCCACTTCGGCAAACTTGCCAATCGCTGATTGATAGGTGTACCTTGTGAACTCGGGATAGATTATAGCGAGCGCCTGTCCGTGAGTGACGTGCGGGCAATGTCCGCCGACTTGCATTCCAAGCCCGTGAGGCAGAGTCACTCCGGCTGAAGCGTTTGTCAGCCCGCCCAGAGTGTCCGCCCAAGCCATCTGGGATCTCGCTTCGATATTTGCGCCGTCTTCTATTGCCTTGGGCAGATATTCGGCGACTATTTTGATTGCCTCTATCGCCAAGGTCTCCACCAACGGATTCGCGTTCACCGACAGATACGCCTCGAAGTTGTGGCAGAAGGCGTCGAAGCCGGTCTGGGATGTGACGCTATGCGGCATTGTGACCGTCGTGTCGGGGTCGACTATCGCCACGCGCGGAAAAATATTTTTGTGCCAGATGGCCGATTTGTCCTTAGTCTCGGTTTTGGTTATGACCGAGCAGGGCGTGGTCTGGCTTCCCGTGCCGGCGGTCGTTCCTATGGCTATTATCGGGAGGGTCGCTTCCGTAGGGCCGGGCGTGTAGTGCAGATAATCCCATGCCGTGCCTTTGTGCGTGGCCTCCACCGCTATAGCCTTAGCTGTATCCATCGAGGAACCGCCGCCGAGGCCGATAACCACGTCGGCCTTGACCTTCTTGGCCAAGTCGGCCCCCGCCGTCACAACGTCCGTCGTCGGGTTGGGAATGACGCCGTCAAAGTGCGCTACCTCAAGGCCGGCCTCCTTTAGCTTGGCCTTCACCTTAGCGTAGAGCGGAGCCACAGCCGGGAACTCCGGAACGGTAACGAGCAGGGCGGATTTCCCGTAATGCGCCGCAATAACACCAACTTCATCAACGCGCCCGCAGCCGAACACAATTTCGGTCGGGGCAAAATAGTTAAAATTTTTCATATCGCAGCCTCCTCTAAATGATAGGGGCGACCGTCCCCGGCCGCCCTACAGATTTTTCCCGCTTTACTTAATGGTCGGAGGTGTCAAAAGGGCCTCGATAAGCGGGTCGCCCTTGAAGATGATGTTGACGCCGGTGTCGATGTTAGACGTCGGGACGTTTCCGAAGCCGTGGAAATTCGGGTTGTCAAACTGCGTAGGATGCGCCGCCGAGTAGAGCTGCCAGAAAGACTCTACGCCCATAAGGTAGGGATTCTGCGCGACTGTGGCGAACAGCTCGTCGTTTTGAACCATTTCGAGAATAGGCACGTCGAGCGCGAACGCGCAGACGTTAACCTTGTTGTCGCCCTTGTCCCTGCCCACGTTGATAGTGGCCTTGACAGCGCCTGTCCCCGGGTTGCCGTGTCCGCAGAAGATAGCGTTGATCTCGGGGTTAGCCTGAAGCATGGCTGTAAGGACTGTCTCGGCTTTTACAACGTCGCCCTCGTCGTTGACCTGAGCGACTATCTTCGCCCCCGGAGCGACTTCAGCGAGCCCGGCCGTGAAACCTGCGATACGGTGCGTGATAGAGTCAAGCCCCGGAATCATGGAGATTCCGACGCGGGCCTTGTCGCCGAGGGCTTTGCCGAGGGCTTTGCCGGCCTGATAACCAGAGTTGTAGTTGTCAGTGCCTACAAACAGCATACGGTTGCTCTTAGGCGAGTCGGAGTCAAATGTCAGCGTCGGTATCTTCGCCGCTATCGCCGCGTTGATGGAGGCCACCAATGTGTCCGCGTCGCCCGCCGTGACCGCGATGCCCTTGACCTGCTTAGCGATCAATTGCTCAACCGCCTTTGCCTCACCGGAGGCGTCCCAGTCTGCCGGGCCCTGAAGCTCGGTCTTCGCCCCAACTGTCGCCGCCGCGTCCTGGAAGCCCGCGTAGCACCAGTTGAAGAACTCGCTGCCCTTAAGGAAGACTACCATGCCGTAGGTTTCGTCCGCCGCTAACGCGCTGCCGGCAAAACCGACAACGCCAACCACTACCGCGAGAAACAGAGCAAAAAACTTGACCAATTTCCTCACTTAAAACCCCTCCTTTATTTTATGGCTCCCGACCGTGAAGACGGAAGTCCGAAAACCTAAAATATGGCATCAATTTGCCATAGCTTCTAACTCTTCCATCGTTTTTACAATGCCTCGGCCTTCTTCTAAATCCTTTATCGATCTGTCGATCATGGCCATATACTCAGCGTTGCGCCGCGCTTTCGCTACGTCGTCAATAAACTCTATAACCGACTCAACCGCGCTGTCGGGCAATTCGCGAACGCGGTTTATAAGGCTTTCCCTACGACCTAATGCCGCTGTGGTCATTTTTTCGTCACTCCTTAGACCCCAAAAGTTTTTCATACTTCACCTTGAGCAGGCGCTTTTCGTTTCGGTAAGCAGCGTAGTAGCTGATCATTATGGCCGCTATCAGCATCGTACCGTTTACTACGTCGAACCAGAAGGTGTTCATGCCGCTCATGACGAACGCGTTGTTTATGACCGCGAGGAATATTATCCCTATCACGGTAGAGCCTATCTTTCCGCTGCCGCCGGCGAGCGATGCCCCGCCCATCGCCACCGCTGAGATGGCTTTGACCTCAGAGCCGTTGCCGTGCACCCAGTGAGCCGCGCCGTATTTAGACGCCGCGAGTATCCCCGCTGAAGCGGCCAAGACCGAGCAGAGCATGTAGAAAAATATCTTGACCTTCGCGACATCTATTCCCGACAGTTCGGCCGCTTTTTCGTTGTTTCCTATGAAGTAAATCTGCCTGAAATATTTGTGATTGTTCAGGAGGAGCGAAAGAGCAAGCGCGAGTATAACAAAATAGACGACAGGGATATTGACCCCGAACAGCCTGCCCTGCCCCAACGTCAAAAAACCGTCCGAGAAACCTGCTATCGCTTTCCCGTTCGTTATCGCCAAGTTGGTCCCTCTCAGAATGAGCATAGT
>BOCC01000126.1 GCA_026002715.1 Synergistales bacterium | reverse complement strand
TCTCAATTATGTTACATAGGCGTTGTTTTTCTTCTAATCATCGGAGCTTTCAGCTCCGATGATTTTTTATTTTCTCATACAAAGCCAAGTTTTCCATCCTGACTTTCCTTGAGTTTTCAAGCTATTCGGTCTGTATGCAACATTTTGAGAATATGTTATATAGGCTGGACATAAAAGGCTATGTCTTGGGTTTCAAAAATCATTTTACTAAGGAGGCGTTTTAAGTGAAGAAAAGTTGGAGTTCTTGGGTGTTGTTGTTTGTGGCGGCTGTCGTGTTGATGGCCGGAGGTTGCGGAGGAGGCGGAGGCGGAGACGGAGATAGCGGTAACAATCCCGGACCCATACCGGGACCCGCACCGGGACCTGGCCCTAATCCTGAGATAACAAATGTCGCGCTCTCTAATCTCACAATATCGAACGGCGTTCTTGCGCCGGTGTTCAGCTCTGGGGTCACGGGTTATACGGCGAGCGTGGGCAATAATGTCTCGTTCATTACGGTCAAACCGACAGCGGCATCACCTGACGACGTTGAGATCACGGTTAATGACGCCGAGGTTGACAGCGGCTTAGCGAGTGAAGCGATTGCCCTCAATATAGGGGCGAATATTATCAGCGTGACCGTAAAGGCGTTTGATGATCCCAGCAACACGAGAAGATACACCGTTACAGTGACGCGCGCGGACGCGGGGCCGGGTCCGAACACCGTGAATCTGAACCTCTCCGACCTTCTTCTCTCTGACTGCACTCTCACGCCGGCATTTGCTTCAGGAACTACGAGCTATACGGCGAGCGTAGAGAACTCTGTTTCATATATCGGCGTAATACCGACGGCTGCGGCTCCGCAGAGCGTCAAGATAAAGATTGATGACTTCCCTGTAAGCTCAGGCTCCTGGCATATAGTTCCCTTAGATGTTGGAGAAAATCCGATTACTATAACCGTATCGGAGGCAGGCAACGCTACTAACGCTAAGAACTACATCGTGACGGTGACGAGGAAGACGTTTGAGTCCAAAAACTTGGACAACGACAACGACGGAATATTGGACGTCAACGAGATAGACGAAGCGGCTATAGATACTCCCGTGGGTATGTTTACCGTGGTCAACGGAGTCAGACCCAGCTTGAATTCGATATACAACAGCACGAAAGCGGCGGAGTACGCGGCCGCTCCGGGCGACAGATTGGAGTTGACAGGAAGCTCGCTGGCGTTTGCCGATTTTTCCTCGGCTTGGATTATCATTCGTAACGACGACAGAACATACCTGAGAAACATCAGACCGGAGGGAAAATTAGAAGACGGCATATTCGCGCTGTTACCCATGGACATCGCCGGAAACTCAATTGAGATATTTGTCGTAAAGAACGACAAAAGAACCGCCTCCATCAGCCTGAAGCTGATATCGAATCAATCCCCGGTTCTGCACTCGGTATCTCAAATCGACGCCAACACACTTGAAGTAAAGGGACTCAACCTCAACAAGGCGACCAAGCTCGCGCTGAACGAGGAAAGAATTTCCCTGAACGCCGCTTTGGATACGATACGCGTCGCCATCCCCAGCGGACTGGACAGCGGATACGCCTGGCTCATCAATGACGATGGCGACTCCAACTTCGTGGAGTTTTGGATAAGCAGAAAAGTCGGAGGAGAGATCAATCTGCCGGGCCCGACGCTCGACGCAAGCAAAATAACGGTCGCCCAGAGCCTGTTCAAAGAAGTGCCGATAGATTCATCCTTGGGCTTTGAGAACCTCGAGGTCAACGCGGGCGACTCCGGCATAGTCAGCGTGTTTTACGAGTACACAATCGGCAAATACGCGCTTGTCGCGCAGGCCGTGGTTCTGGAAAACGACGTTAACACTAAGATAACTTTCGAGAGTACGGCCCTCGCTTTGATGTGGACAGCTATCGATATCGACTCTATAGCCCCTGAAAAACTCGGACAGCTGCGCGACGAGATTTCGGCGGACGCTAAGGTGCAGACCCTCGCGGATTGCCTGAAAACAGAACTCACGGCCGATCTTACCAAACTTTCGGATTGGACACCCAACCTGAAATCGGCATTTTTGGACGCGGCGGCGAACGTTGCCAAGATTGTCGAGCAAAAATATTTTCCTCAGCCCGCCAACATCAGCTCCGCCAGTATAAAGACCGATTATGCCGGCACCATCACGCCGGACGCGAAGTGGGCTCTTGATCTTTCCGGTCAAAATATCGTGCGTTTCGACGAGAAAAATTCCAAGGGCATAGTCATACGCAACTGCTCCGAACTTCAGGCGATCTACGCGGTTTATTATGCCGGCAATACCGATTTCCTGCATCCGGATATTCCGTTCGATATGCCAAACAGAATTCCCGCGCGCGGCAAACTATACACAAGCGGCTGGCTTGGTTTGCCGGATATATCCAAAGGTTCAGGCAAGGCCACCGAACGGCAAGTCAATCTGAGGGGGCGCGACAGTGTCGTGAGGATAATGACCGCCGGTATCAATTTTGACAAGTACGACCTCAAGTCTATGCCTGGCGGCCCGTATTTTCCGTTATTCCGGCAGCTTGTAGCTGATGATTTCTTGCATAGCGCCGTCGATCCGCTCATTGACTTTTTTGTTGGTGAACTCTTCAAAGCCGCTAATAACGATCCTAATCTCGCGGAAGAGGTGAAACTCTTCGCCAAAGAGCTATCCACCATTTCCAAAGAATATTTGGACAGCTTGCTGACAGACGAGACGATTGACCAGTGGAATAAGGAGACGGTGGAAAAGCTGCTAAAAAACCTGCTGGATTCGATCGTCGATAGTTCAGCGAAAATCGTAGCAAAGGCAAAATACCCAAAACTAAACGCCGTACTCAAAACGCTCGAACCGATAACCAAACTGGTGAAGCTTGTCAGAGACGCTGCGTGGACAACGCTTTATATTGTTGACTCTGCAGCCAACGATTCCTTGATAGACTTCTCTGTCTACTTCCCCGGCGGCAACTGGATCAACGTCGCCGATACGTCGTGGTACAGCCCATATAAAACTGAGTTTACGATCTCGACTGCCGGACAACTCGCGGGGCTGGCGCAGATTGTCAACGGAGACGGCGCGCTACGAGATTATTTTGATGGTAAGACGGTCACGCTTACGGCTGATATTGACCTCGCCGGGAAGGAGTGGACGCCGATTGTTGGGAGGGGCTACGACTTCAAAGGTACTTTCGACGGCGGCAATCATCTGATATCGAACCTGACGATAAACAGTGAATCCGATGATATGCAATACTTTGGACTCTTTGGAACGAACAGCGGGACACTCAAGAATATTAGACTGGCTGGCAGTAGCATCACGATTAACAACAACAGTCACATAATCAACCGCGTCGGCGGCCTTGCCGGTGATAACACTGGTGGCACAATAACAAACTGCACCGCCAGCGGCAGCATCACGGTTAGCGATGACACCAACAACTGCGTCGGCGGCCTTGTCGGTATTAACTTTGACACAATAACAAACTGCACCGCCAGCGGTAGCATCACGATTAGCGAAAGCAACTACGACTACAACGAGAACAGATACAGCGTCGGCGGACTTGTCGGTTCTAACGTTGGCACAATAACAAACTGCACCGCCAGCGGTAGCGTCACGGTTGACAACAGCAACGGCAACAGAAACAACAGCTACTACGTCGGCGGACTTGTCGGTTCTAACCACAACAAAGGCACAATAACAAACTGCACAGCCAGCGGCAGAGTCACGGATATCGACAACATCAACCACAACTTCGTCGGCGGCTTTGTCGGTTGGAACTACAACACCGCCGCCAACTCTATCGCCGGCAACTTCTACGATAAAAAGGGTACAGGGCAGGCTCGGGGGATACGGCGCGACGACAGACACAACGGCGAACCCAGCAACGACGGCGCGACGCCAAGATAAGCCAAGCGCCTGAAACAGTGAGATAGCGCGGTAATCGGCATAAAGCAACCTCCGGCCGTAGCGAGAGCCGAGGCCGGAGGGCTATGCCGAAGGTATATGGTGGGGATCGGTTTGCATTATTTTGAAGGAGGTCAGAAAGATGGATGTTAAGGAATTGATTTGTTGGGTATGCGGATTTCGTCGTTTCTTCGCGGTAAAACGGTTAGTGATTTTGTTAGTGATTTTAGTTGGCGTAGTGAGTGTGGCGTTATTTATGTTTGACGGAAATGGCGCAAGTTTAGCGGCGGAGACAGGAAATGCTCCTTCTTTGGTTTCAAAAGAATATTTTCTTAAGTTGGGGGATTTTGGGTTTTGGCTTATTGAGGATAAAGCCAAACAAACCGCACGGGGAGCGGTTATTCATAATTTGCGCGAGGATTTCCGACCTTTAGCGGGATGGGTTCTGCACACAGAGAGAGTTCGAGGAGGCAATGTGGGTGACACAATAGCCAAGAAGGGAGAGGATATATCTCTTTATATCCCGGCAACATCTGGTGATTTCAGTATCAAGTAGCTCACCCCCTGCTTGCTTCGTCTCTACCCCCGACAACAATACATAGGCTCCGAGGGCAACCGCTTATCCAACAGTGGGGCTCTAACAAAAGCCCCACTTATTGACCGATGTTCGTCAACAGTATCGCTTTATATCATTTTGGAGGAGGTTATAAAAAAGATGAAGATCACATTCGAAGGATTCTTCGAAGGATTGGATTATTTTATAAAAAAAAGACCGTTCATTAGCGCATTCCTATTTGTCATACTCCTTGTTGTTGTGGTGCTTGTGCTTTGGGTAGGAGTTTCAGGAGAAAAAAAACCAGATGTTCCTTCGCCGCCAACGGAACCGGGCGCGCCCCTAAAAGAATATTTCCTTAAGTTGGGTGAGTTCGGGTTCTGGCTTGGTGAGAATGAAGCCAAACAAACCGCGAACGGAGCAAAGATTTACAATTTGTACAGGGATTATGAACGACCGGAAGGATGGGTTATGCACACGGTGAGAGTTCGAGGAGGCGATGTGGGCGACACGATAGCCTATAAGGGTGAGGAGATATCTCTTTATATCCCGATAAGATACGCTCCTTTCAGTATTAAATAGCGGCAGGGTTTGCTCCGCTTTCTCGGTAACATCGGCGCGAGGCCAAGATAACCCAAGCGCCTGAAACAGTGAAACAGCGCAATACCCAACATAAAAGCTCCGGCCCGCAGCGAGAAGTCCGAGGCGCGGAGCTTTATTGAAAAATTCATACCTAATTTTATGACTCTGGCATTCGTCCGTTAAGAGAGTTGACCTTGTTGACAGGGCAAACGCATAAAAAAGAGCAACCAACCAAGGACGGTCGTTTCTACGATAATCCGGCTATGTCGCTTCGCTTGAAAACAACCACCTATCCACTGTTATAGATTGTTCTTCATGTATTCATAGTTTTGGGCGTACTCATCTTCAATTGCGAATGATAGAGAATCCCAATCAAAACTCCCGGTGAGGTTATGTCTTTGTATCGGCTGCTGAGGGTATCGCTGAATCTTGCCTGAGCCTATGTAATCCGTGTTTCATAATATCCATTTATCTGTCAATCACTAAAAACTGCGGAAAAGGACAACAAAGTATAAACACATCAATTCAGAGAGATTAGTTTGAGCACATAGTTGGCGACGACGCCTTCGAGTTTTTTAGCTAAAGACTGTGTCTATTTGATAAAGCACTTTGAGAACTCTTCAGGCGACAGTAATGAAAAGACTCTGTTGAATGTGTCGTGTGAAGGTATTCCGTTTGGTAAATCCAAAAAGGTACGAAACCAAGTTTCTTTCATTCTTCCGT
>BOCC01000125.1 GCA_026002715.1 Synergistales bacterium | reverse complement strand
TAAGTAATATGCCTCAAGGTTCTGACTTGTCAAGGTACTGACTTCATTAACTTTTAGCTTTTAGCTTTTAGCTTTTAGCTTTGGTAATCTTGTTTTGTGCTACTGAAAGAATCATACAAGGGGCGACATACCCTCGGTCGCCCGTCTTTAATTTTTGGTCGTCCACACCCATAACGCTTAGGGCTTGTCACAAAATAACTTCCGTATTTTTATATCAATGTCAACAACTTAAGGCTCGTCGCAAAACAACTTCCGTATTACCGTCAATAAAACCAATATATACCAATGGTTAGGTATCAAAAATACGGAAGTTATAGAGGTACGAGCCCTTAAGGACGAGATGTGATTTTCCATACCTGTTGTTTGCATCATAAACTCTTCGCATATCAAAAATTGCTGCGGCGAAGAAATATGCAAAAAAACGCTTAAGTTGTTGACATTGATTATGATATTATAAATTAGCTCTTGAAAACACAATACTTAATGAGGAGTGAGCATTTATGATTGTCGTTACATCTACGTTCAAAAGCGTCCCCGACTCTAGGGCGAAGATAGTCGAGCTATCGCGCCCGGCGGTCGAGGCTACGCGAAAAGAAAAGGGCTGCATTCGCTACGAGCTTTTCGTGTCGACGGAGGACGACGTGACGTTGCAGTTTATCGAGGAGTGGACGGATATAGACTCCCTGAAGTCACACCTGAAGTCGGCGCACTTGGCCGCGTTCAAAGAGGCGCGGAAGGATTTTGTTCAGGAAGGCGCGGTTTTGAAGCTGTTTGACGCAAAGGAAACTTCGATATAGCGAAATAAAAAGCGGGGCCGCGAGGCTCCGCTTTTTTGGTAAGCTCTTATTTTCCGCCGGCCATCCAGTAATGGCTGAGATTGGCCAAATCGATATGTTCAATTTCCAGACGGCAAGTTCCGTTCCCCTTATCCGTGACGTACATCCATATCCCGTAAGAATGAGATATAGTCAAGCCGAGTTCGCGGCTGAAGATATTGTCCGTCACTTTCATCCCGCGGCTGTCGCTTTGCCCCGTGACGGCCGGGACTTCCTTTTGCAGCGTGTCCTTTAGCTCGTCAAAAGAACGTGCGGAGTTGTAGTCCAACTGGATAATGAGGGACAAAACAGCGTCGTTGTAAGCCGTGATATAAAACTGCGTGGAGACGGACCCTTTTGTCAGGGAGTCCGGTAGCTCCACCGGGAGGCCCTGAACGGAATGGTAGGTTTTGCCCTTCTTGTCGAATGGCGCGCCGTCCAACGAGTATCCGTCGCTTTTCAGCTTCGCGAGTGCTTCGTCAATTTTTGACCCGAGCGTTACTCCGTAGACCGCTTTGCTTTGCGCGGGCTTCGCTGCCGGCTTTTCCGGAGGCTTCTTCGTGTTCTTTGCGTCACTTGCCTTAACCGGCTTGTCGGTCGGCTGAGGTTTTTGAGGCTTAGCGGGCTTGGCTGGTTCGGCCGGCTTCTCCTTGGGCTTCTCAGCCGGTTTAGCCATGACTTCCTCCTCTTTCGTTTCTTCTATCTCTTCATCTTCAAATAGCGCCTCTTCGAATGGAACTTCTTCGAATGGAACCTCTTCAAACGGAACCTCTTCAAACGGAACTTCATCGAGCAGCGCTTCTTTTTGCCGCTCCCCGCTGTCGGTCAGTTTTGCCAGAACGACCGGCTTCGGAGTACGATCTTCTTCTTTTTTTTCTTCGCGCTCAGTTTGAGCCGATAGGTCTATGGCCTGCTTAGCCAATTTTATGCCGCGAAGCGCCCTCTCCGTCGCTTCTTCGTTATCGGGCGCGGCCGATAACGCCTCCTCAAAGCGCGTTACGGACTGCTCGTAGAGTCCTCCGTCCAAATAAATTTCCCCAAGGCCGATTAACGACCACACGGCGTCCCCGCCTCTCAGTACGCCCAAAGCCTTCTCGAACATCTCCTCCGCGCTCTTGCGGTCGCCCAGATAGCGCAGACACCATGCGGAGAGGTCCAGCGCGTCGCCGTCGTCGGGCTCTCGCTCCAAAAGCCTCTCGTAGAAGTTCAGCGCCGCGCGATAGTCGCCGACGTCGTAGAGGTTCTTGGCGCGCTCGTGAAGCTCCGCGTCCGCCGCTTCGCACCTCGCGCCCCAGGCAAACCCGGCGGAAACGCCAATAACCAAAAGCAAAACCCAAAGCCTCTTCGACAATTCGATCCTCCCTTTCTGCGAACATAAAAAACGGGGATGAAACAGAGGTTGTCTTCCTTTCCTCATTCCATCCCCGTTACTGTTCTCGTCACAAGTTTGCAACTCGGCCGTTATTGCTGCGGTTTGTTCACTTGTTCGGCATGCTCCCAAAAAACCTGCAAAGACGGCATATCGTTGTAGCTGACGGTCAGAACAACCTGACCGTCCAAGCTCGCCGTCGTCTGGAGCGAGATCAGGCGATTGTCCTCGGAAATCCAAGACGCCTCAGCGAAGATGCCGTTGTCGTTGAGCCCGCTTGACGTTCCGTATTTTTCATCAAACTTGCCCGCCATCTCTTGGAAAAGGGACTCTTTCAGGCGAATACTGCTTTTTTGTCCTCGCCAAGTGGCGGAGGCGCTCACCGATAGAAGTTTCCCCTGAAACTCTTCAAGGATACAAAGAACGGTCTCGGCGTCTTGACGCGTCATCTCCGGCAGAAGAGAGTTTCCGGGTGTCTTGGCTGTGTAGAACCGAGTTCCCAATCTTGTCTCGTCCTCGTTCTTCTGAACTTCTATCCCGCGCTCGCTCAGGTCTGTCAGAACGAACTCTGTCGGCTCCCCGACAGCGAAATCCCATAGAGTGAAAGCCGCGGTATCGCCCGACGTCTCTTCCTGAATCTCTTCCTTAACCTCTTCCTGAATCTCTTCCTTAACCTCTTCCTTAACCTCTTCTTTAACCTCTTTCTGATCGTCCGATTGCCGCTCCTCCATGGAATCATGAACATGCTGTTCGTCCTGAGTTTCGGAAACCTCTTCCATTATGACGGGCGGCTGTTCATCTTGAGGCTCAGGAGTCTCTTTTTGAGCGGCTTCTTGCTCACGATGAATCTCGGCAATCTGCCCCGCCGCTTTCTGCAGACGCCCCAGAGCGTCGGAAAGCTCTCCTACGGTCAGACGCCGCGAGTCGGAAGTCGTTTCGGAGGCGGACGCGGTCTTGGCGGCCAAGCGTTTTTTGCCGTTCTCTAAGAGAATTTCGGTGTCGGCCCGCGTATCATTGGCGGCAGCGGAGTCCTTTTCGCTCAGGCGGCTCAGAGTTTCCTCCACCTTGTCGGAATCCCCGAGAGAAGCATAGGCAAAAGATATTCCCTTCAGCGACCGAACGACCAATTCTTCTTCTTCGGGCGCTTTATCGATTGCCCGCGTAAAAGCATCTATGGCGTTCTGATACACTCCGGCTCCAAGCCAAGTTTCTCCCAATCCGACGTCGAGCCACTGGGGCAAAGCACCCGGCAGAGTTTTGGCCTGCTCGAAGCCCAAACGCGCCGTTTCCCAATTTCCGAGGTAGCGGTGACACCAGCTCGCGTAGTCCAACGCCTCTCCGTTTTGCGGGTCGGCATCCAAAACCCTGTCAAACAGAACCAACGCGTTGGAGTAGTCCTGAACGCCGTACAGATTCACCGCGCGCTCCAATACGGACGGAGCGACCTCGGACGCAGCCGCCAAAGAGGAGGTCAAAAAAACGGCGCAAAAAGCGACAATAGACGCAAAAGAAACTATTCTTCTGTTCATCTTCGGTTTTTTGTCCTTTGTCCTTCCACCCTCTATTCCTCGACCGTCACTTCAAGGGACACCTCAAGCTGTGTACCGCCCTCAATCTCCAATGTGGCCATGACGACGTCCTTGCCCGGCTTGCTGGCCGCTACCAACTTCCACTTGTCCTCGTTTCTGGGCAGAACGAGGATTTCGTCGGCCGCTACGTCGATGTCGCCCTCGTCCGGCAGCAGGAAGTTCTCGTTTGTGCTGGCTCCCAAGTTGGCCAAAGCGATCAGTTTGGCGGGCTTGTTGCTCAAGAAGTGCATAAATACGCGTTCCCCTGTGAGGAAGTTCTTTCCGTTCGTCCAAAACTGTACTTTCCAGTCGCCGCTATTGGCTACGCCAAAACCCGTCGGCTCATCGGGCTTTGCCGGATCGCGCGTCATGACGGCCAAAGAAGCCACGCTCCATTTATCGGGAGCCGCGCCCGCCGCGCCCGCATTGCCCTCATCTTCATCTTCCACGAGCAAGATGTCGCGCGTGGCGGCCTTTATATCCTTGAGAATAGCGAAGGGCCCCACAAGCTCGAAGTTCTCGGGATTGACCACCGGAGTGTCTTTTGTTGTCGCGATGGCCTTGATGACGTCCACTCCGGCGGGCCCTCCCGCTCTCATGGAGAATTTCTGCCCCGCCGCCGGGATTTTGATTTCCTGCCCCGCCTGAACCTTATTGTCCTTCACCCACTTGTTGGGGAACAGAACCAGCGTCTGTCCGCCGGCTGTGAAGTTCAGTATGGTCAGGTACGCGTCCTCTTCGGATTTGAACGTCAAAACAATCTTGTCATTGACGTTGTAGACCCCGTCCTCCTTGTCGGCAACGAGCGTCGTGACGAAATCGTTTTTGTGCAATTCCGTGACGTTGAGAACGCCGACAAGCGCGTCTCCGCCGGCCGCCTCCGACTTATTAGCAGACTTCGCCTCTTCCTCGTCTTCCTCCTCGTCTTCCTCGACCAGCACTATGTCGCGCGTCTTTGTCGTCAGCCCGGGCTTGATGTCCGCCCAAGCCGAACCGCGCGCCACTGCCAACAACACAAAAACCAGAACTGCCAATACCGATAATTTTTTCATTACTAACCAACCTCCCTATAGAATAATGTATCCACTTTCAGCCGAAGTCACTTCAGCTTTAAAGCCTTTTTCATCTCGAGCGCCGGCGCGTAGTCCTTCTTGATCTTGAGGCACAGCGTCAGCCACTCTTGCAAGGCGGAATTGTTTTTGGCTTTGTGCGCTGACAAAGCCGCCCAGTAAGCGTCTAAATAGTTGTCTTCGGCCATTCTTGCGGCACGGCCAAACTGACGCAGCGCCAAATCGTACTTGCCGGAGTTGAAGTTTTCGACGGCCTTCACGTGCTCCTCAAGGATAGCGGCCTTAGACGCCGCGTCGGCGTTCAGACTCTGCAAAACCTCATTGCCCTCAGTCGGGGGTTCAATTTTCCCATTTTTGGACAAGGCGGCGGGCTTAGAGGGCGAGGAGGGCTTAGGTGATACGCTTTGAGGTTTGGATTGTTGAGGTTTAGAGTCCCTTGGTTTAGAGTCCCTTGGTTTGGAGTCCCGCGGCTTGGTGCCCGGCGCCTGAGACTCGCCTGGTTTCACCATGATGCTCTTGTCCTTGGGAGGAGACATGGCAAAAATCGTCTCCAAAATAGTCTCGTCCAAAGATTTTTTCTTAATCCATTCACCCTTGGGACCTCCTTGAGCCTCATAATGCTTGATCGTTCGTCCCTCAGAATTCTGGAAGTTTATTGCATACAGGAAAGATTTCCAGACAGAAGGCCGGTATCCCTTATAGCAGTAGATAATTCGGGAAGCTCGTATGTCTCTTTCGAAACCGGGAGCGAAACTATTTATGCTTTGTATGACGCTTTCGACCCCTTGGTCGTCATACTCAAAGATAATCATAGTGCGGACTTCATGCTCGTCGTCTGTCCACTTTGTCGTAAGTTTGTCGGCAATGAGCCGCATATGCTCGTCTTCCTTCAGTATATACAGGCGTCCGCGCGGGTCTGCGAATCGAATGACAAGATTGTTTTGACGTTCAAATCCGAAGAGGACGCGTACCTGACCATACTGAACTTCACAGCCGGCGGACAGACGCTGGTTCTGTTCCCCAACAAG
>BOCC01000124.1 GCA_026002715.1 Synergistales bacterium | reverse complement strand
GTTTGGAAAGACTGTAGCGATAAGATTTGGTATCGACAGTCCAACCACTTTTTTCCCAACAGGAAATTCAACCTTGGTATAAATCATTTGTAAAGCGCCTCTTATAGCCGGTGCGTCGTTTTACACAACAGACGTCTTGCGTCATGATAAAGGAATGACGCCAACGCTTCCGGCAAGATCGTTAAGCTGCTCTATCGTCTTATCGGAGAGCTTTATTCCGTCGCGTAAACGGGATAATGAAATATCCCACTCTATCTCGCCCGGCAAATAAATCGCGTTACAACCTTCCTTGCGACGAACGGATTTTACTATATCAGCATAGCGCTTTATGTTGGCCTTAAAATCTTCAAGGCTTACAAGTTCAGTCATATCTATTGCCGCAAAAATATGCGAGACATTCTGTGGTTTAGATGAAGTTTCGACCCTGTTTACATTGCATGAAAAAGCGTTGCTCTGGCTAAGCGCTCCAGTTAATAAATCTACCATCATGCTAATTGCGACACCCTTGTGAGCACCTATAGGCATAAGCAGACCATCGTTGGCTGCAACAGGATCAGTAGTGGGGTTGCCATTGGAATCCATAGCCCAGCCAGGATCCAGTGGTTTCTTCTCACGAAGGCATGTCCTTATTTTGCCCATTGCAAC
The DNA here is from genome assembly GCA_026002715.1 of Synergistales bacterium. Taxonomy (GTDB): domain Bacteria; phylum Synergistota; class Synergistia; order Synergistales; family Aminobacteriaceae; genus BNVG01. The sequence goes on along the minus strand of BOCC01000124.1, from coordinate 5,206 downwards.
TACGGTGTTTGCCATATCTAACACGATTGGGAAATCGTAGCCCGGAAATGCTACTGACCATGGGTTGTTTCCAATCACAGCGTCCAATCCGCCCCATGGTGCGATTCGCGGAGATGCGGTTGACATAGTTATACCGATCATATTTGCGTTACAGGCCATGAGCGAATAGTATGCAGCTGTTGAAAAGTGATTGCTGCCTCTGACTGCCGCGAATCCATTCCCGTGGATCTTGGCTTTGTTTATCGCACTATTCATTGCGAATCTTCCGACGATTGGGCCCGGACCATTGTGCCCATCTATCAGAGTAAATAGCTTGCCGTCTTTGATTATTTCGATTTCCTTAAACGGTGCATTTTGCAAGCGCTTAACGTAGTCGACAAGACGAATGATACCGTGTGTGTCAACACCCCTGACGTTAGCCTGTAGTAATACGTCGAGAATGTCCTCGGCGCCCTCCTTCGATATCGGTAATTTTTCCAGTAAAACCATTCCCCATGACTTAATCTGCTCAACCGTAAACACTTTTGCGCCAGTATTCTCTGATGAATTCCCCATACACTTACACCTCCCTGTAAAATCGCTACTTTTTTGCCGTGCGACCAAAAACTAACTTCTATCAGCTACAACTGTATATTGATTACATTAAAAAACCAGACTATAAGACAGCTTGTAGAAATTTGGTATAATGATCAAGAATAGTACAAAACAATTGCTTTGACAAATATAAATTTATTAATAGTATTCATAGGATTTTTCTATGGATGCAAATATTATTTTCCTAGGAGTTGTATGGGAACTCGATCTCAATAAGGCCAACGCTCTCGTACAACCCAAATCATTACTTATGGCGCCATAATCCTTGCAAAGAAATTCTATATTTCCTCATACCCGTATTTTTTCATCTGCTCAAGGAACTTGCCAGTCACATACTGACCGTTCTTAACCTCTTCACGCATCTTCGCCGCGACAATTTTCTTCTTGCCCATGTTCTCGATAATTTCATCGAGGTACTCGGGCGAGATAACGACTACGCCTTCCTTATCGCCAATGTTCTCCAATTCGGCGTAATGTATCCAAAGCAGCATGACTTCTATGCTTCAGACGGTTTAATCTTACCTGTGCGATTCGACAAAATATAGGCCACGACGCAGAAAGCAAGACCAATAACGGAAATGAGCATGTCCGGTATAATCATCACGGCTCCGCCGCCGAACATAACGCATCGCCAGAACATTTTCACATGCGAGTTTATAAACCCTGCTACTGCCATACCTACAAAAAATACTCCAATCGTAGCCGTTAAAATTGCCGATATCATGTTACTTATACTTCCAATGAGGAGAAACGCCGAATCATATGCGAAAGTATAGGGAATAATGAAAGCAGGGAGCGCCAACAAACAAGAAAGCCACCCCGTACTCAGCCAATTGGCCTCGGCAAGCCCGGCACTTAAGTAAACAGCTGCACATACAGGCGGTGTTACGTTCCCCAACGTCGAAAAGTAGAAAACAAAAAGGTGAGCGACAAGCGGTGAAACATCAAGTTTTGTCAGTGCCGGAATCAGAACTGCCGCAGCAAGGACGTAAGCCGCAGTGACCGGCAGGCCCATGCCCATGATTATGCAAACTACCATTGAAAGCAAGAGACATACAAAGAGGTAATTCTGTCCGATGCTTACGATCACACTGGCCAACTTTACGCCAAAACCAGTCATATTCACCAGCGTAATAACGACCTGAGAGCCGGCGAGTAACGTGGCCAAAGACACTATACTACTAGCGCCGTCCATCGTAGTCGCTTTGCAAAGCTTGCCGAACCTTTGGAAAGCCGGGCGAGGCGTCTTCTCTTCAATGAAATAGACGAGCAGGCAAACTGCGATAGCTACCAGTGAAGCGTAAAAGGCTCCTGCAGTCACTGTGTATCGTAATGCCATAAATATTATGAACACAACTATGGGGAAAAGAACTATGAGAGTCTCTGTCAGGTGAATCTTTTCCTTCTCAGCCTCGCCTCTGATGTTATTTTTCTTGGAGAAGTAGTGAACGCACACCAAGGTTCCGAAATAGTAAAGAAATGCGGTTGGAACAGCCGACTTAGCAATCGTAATATATGGAATGCCGATAAGTTGCGACATAATAAACGCTCCGGCGCCCATAATTGGTGGCATTATAAGTCCGCCGGTTGCGCCGACAGCGCATACCGCAGCAGCCCATTCGTTGTTGTAACCTGATTTTTTCATCATTGGGATGGTGAAAGTTCCTGTGGCGACAACATTGGCAGCCGCACTTCCTGATATCATACCGAATAGGGCGCTGGCAATGACGGCGACCTTACCGGTTCCGCCTATAGATTTGCCAGTTACTGCGCTGCCCATCTTAATAAACGTCTGCGAGCCTCCCGTTGCAGAAAGAACGGCTCCAAAGATGCCGAACATGGCCAACATGGTAGAAGAAATACCTATCATGGTGCCCCAAATACCGGTGGTCGTATGGTAAAAAGTTTGAAAGATGAAATTCAGAGACATTCCCCTGTGGGACCACATACTCGGGAAGTACCTACCCCAATAGGCGTAGGCGAAAAAGATCAGCGCCATAATCGGGAAGGTGAGCCCTACCGCTCTCCGGCTGGCCTCCAAAACCAATAAAACCATGGTTACGGCGAAGAAATAATCAAGCGGCCCAACCCATTGTAATGGTTTCCAGAGAACTATTTCGTATATGTAAAGGATATACGCGCAAGCGGCGACGGAAAGAGCGGCGAAAACTATATCATATATTGGTATCTTGCTGCTCCCTTTGTCCTTCTTGCTGGCTGGCATCAAAAGGAACGCCATGGTAATAGTAAACGCCAGATGGACAGTCCTCTGTTCCAAGTCCGGCAACATGCCAAAGCCAGCTGTGTATAAATGGAAAAGAACTAACCCTGTCGAGAGTATCGCTATGAATATTTTCCAGAATCCGGTGAGCTTTCTCATTGTGAGCACCTCCTTAATTGCAGAAAATATAAGGCAACGTTAAGAATAAAATTTACAGGTCAACCCAAATAATGATACGTAAAGTATTCTTGGAAATAAGCAGAGTATAAACGCAATGTACCCTGCTTATAGTCATTTCAAATATTACTTAACAGGCACATATTCCGGCGGAATGATATTCTCGGGAACCTTGTAACCTTTTTCGACAAGGTACTGGACTGTTCCTGGGTGCAACGGCACAGCGGATCGTAAAGTAAGATCTAACACATCGTATTGAGCCGCCATCGGATATGCTGCGTATATGCTTTTTTTACCTTCTTCACTGCAAATAGCGCTCATAAATTTGTAGCCATCTTCTTGAGTCAACAAACCCACGCTTGTCTGGTATCCTAACAAAGTCGCCACGGTCTGATAATCATAATCGATCCAGTCATACTTACTCTTGGCTGGTACTGTTACTGATGTAATGTAGGCAAATTGTTGTACAACTTTTTCTACCGTATCGTTAGGAATTGTAAGAATGCGAACCGGTAAGGTCGCATTCAACTGAAGAATATAACTGTCGGGCGGGGGCCCAAGTTTAGTTGTTCCAACTATCTGTCTGTCGGCATACGCATCGGCGGCGTCGGCTTGACCGGCTTCAAAATAGTTTGGTTTGACTCCGAGAACGTCCAAAACAGCCTTACAAATTACCGCCGCTGCCGTCCCTGTTCCTCCGGGATTGAACCTTTTGCCATCCAGCTCCTGTAAAGATTTAATCCCTGATTCCTCTGAAACGCAAAAAGTGTTTTGATTCACTTCATAACACCAGAGCTCTCTTGCGTCAGGATTGGGATCACCCTCGAAAGACCCTATCCCTTTGTAGCTTTCGTAAGTACTGAACAATACAACATTTGCGAGTTCCAAGGAAGCATTACCGGGCTGCAACTGCTGTGCGGCGCCAACGGACCCGGTGGTTTCGGTTACTGTTACGCTGTACTCTGGATAAGCCTTCATTATCGCTTCCGCAACAGCAACTCCAAAAGGATACACCACCGAGGTTGCAGGCGACGAACCCAGCATAATATATTTCGTCCCTGTGCCCCCAAAAGAACATCCACTAAATAAACCTGTCAGAAAAACCATCACCGTTAATATGAAACATGACTTACGTGCCTTCATTTCAACTTCCTCCTTATTTAGTTAGATTTTTGTATACGCAAAACAATCAAACAGGACATACTAACGCATTGTCGACAACCCCCCATCGAGGAGTATGGAAGTCCCAGTCACAAACGAGGATTCATCGCTGGCGAGGAAAATAGCCGCACCTACCATATCCTCCGGCAAGCCGATATGACCAAGCGGAATATCATTCAAGTTGCGCTCCAGATATACCGGATCCTCGAGGCGACTTTTGTTCTGGTTGGTTTTGACTGTGCCGGGAGCTAACGCATTGACCCTTATATTGTATTTAGCCAGATCATAAGCCATGTTTCGTGTCATAGCCATAACGCAACCCTTTGTGGCGCCATATACGACTGAATTGCGCCGCGCAATAAAACTCAACATGGATGCGGTATGAATAATCGAGCCGCCTCCTGTTGATAACATAGCTTTCGCGGCTGCCTGACTGCAACTAAAAATGCTCCTGCAGTTATTTGCCATAAGATAGTCGAAATCCTCTTCGGTTGCATCTAAAAAATGTGCGTATCGATTATTGCTTCCGGCGTGAGCCATAAACACGTCAAGCCGCCCAAACCTCTCCAGAGTTGCCGCAATTAGGGCATCAACGCTATCTCTTTTGGACGCGTCAAGAGGTTGCACCATCCATTTATCCTCTGAAACGCCCGTCTCTTTAGCGTGTTCGGCCGCACCTTTTGTACGAAACTCGGTCAATACAACATTAGCGCCTTCCCTTAAGAAGCCCTTGGCGACCGCCGCACCAATTCCACCATTTGAGCCAGTAACCACGCAGACCTTTTCTTCTAAACGTCCCATTCGTGTCACCCCTTTAATATACTCAACGCACTATAAAATAGCGCTAAGAAATTGTGTGTTGTAGCAGGCTTACGATAAATAAAACGTAAATTATAAGTAAGAGCGGGTACAATATCAATAAAAATATGGCTCCTTCGCATTTAATGTGGGAAGCTAAACAATCCAAATATTCTGAGGATAGCCAAAGTCCAATTTACCTGCTGTTAAAAAGCTCTTTATAATCACATTGGCGGATGTCCGAAATCCTCTGGC
>BOCC01000123.1 GCA_026002715.1 Synergistales bacterium | reverse complement strand
AACCGCTCGCTTCCGCCGCTTGATAGACCGTGTATAGTTTCATGGTGATACTTTAACATAAAAATGGTAGTTATTAAGTGATATTGTATATGTATTAATATTTAATTTAATACTATGTTGTTACCCTTAAAAGCCGGGGGACGCGTCCGTCCCCCTAAACGTTTATTCAGCGTTTCGCTAATCTTCTAACGAAACGTTAAACAGTTGGTAAACCTGGTTGGGATAGATGGCGAAGCCCTTGACCTTCGGAGTGGTCACGCAGAGCAATTTTCTTGAGAACATCAAGACGATGGGAAGCTCTTCGTTGAAATAGGCCTGGGCTTTTTTGTAAATGGCCTGCCGTTTCTCGGGGCTCAGCGTTGTGCGCCCGTCGTACATCATTTTGTCGAATTCGGGGTCGTTCCAGAAGACCCTGTTCGAGGAGCCGATGTTCTGCGAATCGTACAGGTAAGTCAAGGCGCCGTCCGCGTCTCCCGTTCCGCTCCAGCCCATCGTAAACATCCCGTCCACGCCCTTGCGAGTCTCGGCGAGATAGGCTCCCCACTCTAAGGTGACGACCTCGCATTCGATGCCCACTTCAGCATAAAAACCCTGAAAAAATTCCGCTATGGAGCGGGTAAGGCTCTGCGTGCTGGCGTAGAGCTTCGTCTTGAATCCATTGGGATACCCGGCCTCCGCCAACAGCGCCTTAGCCTTTTCGACGTCGTAGGGATAGGGATCCGCCGGCAACGTCGTATCAAAACCCCAGACTTGCTCGGACAGCGGGCCTCTGGTCTTGACCGCCATTCCAAAATATAGGGAATCGGTCAGCGCGTCGATATCCACGGCGTGGTTGAGCGCCTTCCGAACGCGTTTGTCGCTGAAGGGCTTGATTGAAACGTTAAAGCCATAGTAGTTGGTGGATATTCCGGGCTTCTCGTACATCACGAACTTGCCGTCGCTCTTGACGCGCTCGAAATCCTGCGGGGGGAAATCCATGCAAATGTCGACTCCGCCGGACTCCAATTCAATAACGCGCGTCGCGTCTTCCGGGATGCCGCGAAAGACGAGTTTGTCAACTTTGGGCTCGCCCTTGAAGTACTTGTCGAATTTTTTGAGAACCACGCTGTCGCCGGGACGCCAGCTTTCCATGATAAAGGGCCCCGTCCCCACAGGGTTCTTGTTGTAATCGTCTCCAGCGGCGTCGACCGCTTTTTTGTTGAGCATACCGAATTCGTAACGCCCTAAACTGGAGAGTAACGGAGCGTAGGGTGTTTTAGTCGTTATTTTCACCGTATACTTGTCCACGACTTCGACTTTGTCAACCTCACGCACGTGCGTCACGCCGGGCGAGGCCGTCTTGGGGTCGAAAATGCGGTCGAATGTGTATTTCACGTCCTCAGCCGTAAATTCCTCCCCATTATGGAAGAGGACGCCTTGGCGCAGCTTGAAAACCCAGGTCATGTCATCCGGATTTTCCCATGACTCCGCGAGATCAGGCTGAAAAACCATGTTCTCGTCCGGCTGAACTAAGCCGTTATACACTTGCCGAAGCAACGTACCCGTGTAGACGTCCGTGATTTTTTGCGGATCGAATCCGTTGCAGTCGGCCTGCTGCGCAATCCTCAGTATCTTCTCGGCGGACAGAGCCGGAACGGGATACAGCACCCCTGCCCCGATCAGAAACAGCATTGCAAAAACCAATAATTCCAATTTTTTCCACTTCATAGCTTCACAACCTTCCTTTCATCTTGCTAAAATTTGGTCGTCATTGATTTATGATACTAGATTTTTCATTTTTGTGTTAACTTGTTTGCTTAATTTTTAGGCGCTGATCGAGCTGGCGCGCTAAAAAAATTCCGTTATGCTATAATTTAAATATAGATTTTGAAATATTCAAACTTGAAAGAGTCGTCGCTCTCCAAGAGGTATGTCAGGGCGAGAATTCATAAAAGAACATTCGGGAGGTAACCTTAGTGATACCCACAAAAGACGAGGCTTTTGCTATACTGCGAAAACACAACTCGGACGAAGGTCACATAAAACACGCCCGCGCCGTGGAGGGTACGATGCGGCATTTTGCTCGCCGCTTCGGGGGCGATGAGGAGCTTTGGGGCGTAGTCGGGATTTTGCACGACGTCGACTGGGAAAAAACCATGAGCGACCCGGCCCGTCACTGTAACCTTGCGCCCGAGCTTCTGCGTGAGGAGGGTGTGGACGAGGTTATAATCCACGCCGTTCAGTCGCATGGTTGGAGCCTATGTACGGACGTAGAACCGCGCGACGACATGGAGAAAACGCTTTTCACTATTGACGAGCTTACCGGGCTTATCATTACGGCGGGGCTTGTACGCCCCTCGAAGTCGCTGTCCGATCTCGAGTCCAAATCCGTAAAGAAAAAATGGAAGGACAAGGCCTTCGCAAAGGGCGTAAGCAGAGAGGTTATTCAAAAGGGCGCGGATATTATGGGAATACCTTTAGACGAGGTTATTCAGGAGACTATATTGGCCTTGCGCCCTATAGAGAGCGCCATTGGGCTTGGATCAAACTGACAAACTGTACTATAGGGAGGGAGAGTTCCTTATGCCTATCAGAGTAATTTTGGCCGACGATCATCCGCTGACGAGAGCCGGAATAGCGGAGTTTTTGAAACGCGAAAGTACCTTAGAGCTTATCGGCGAAGCCGAAGACGGACTCGGCGCTTGGCAGATGATACAGGAGATGAAACCGGATGTGGCCTTGTTGGATATTCGTATGCCTGGGTTCGACGGCATAGCGATAGCCCAAAAAATAAAAGAGGCAAAGATTCCGACGGCCGCCGTTATGCTGACATCTTACGATGCTCAGCGTTATGTTATGGCTTCCCTGCGAGCGGGGGCCAGGGGTTTTATCCTGAAGACCGTGACGCCGAAGGAACTTACCTCCGCGATAACGACCGTGAACAAGGGCGGGTTTTACCTCGACCCGGAGGCCGCGTCCGTGATGGGAGAGCGGGAGTTTGTGCCCGAACAACTGTCCACGCGAGAGCACGAGGTGTTGCTTTTAGCCGCAAAAGGGCTTTCCAGCAAAGAAGTGGCCGCCAAACTTTTCATAAGCGAACGCACCGTGCAGACGCATTTGGCGTCTATATATGACAAACTCGGCTCCAGAAACAAGACGGAGGCTTTGCTTTTGTCGCTGAAGTACGGAGTGTTGTCTCTGGAGGAGTTGTTGGAAGATTAAACCGCGCGGGTTTGTAATCCTCAAAAACAATCTTTGTACGCTTCTCTTGTGCCTGATTTTGCCCCTGTCGCTGGCTCTTGTCGTGGCCGTGTTCGCTATGATAGGGCAAGAGAGGGCGATGGAGGCGACTGTCCGTTCGTATGTCCAAACCTTGGCTGATAACATGTCTTTTCGGCTGAATGCCGACTTTGAGCGCTATGACAACAGCGACTTGGAGGCTTTTTTGGCGCCTATGTCGCATTATCCTGTTTTTTCTTGGGGGCTTTCCATTCCTGGTTGGGTTGCCTATGTCAACAAGGATGGTTCTGTTCTTCTGTCATCGCCGGGTGTACATGATATATCCGGCATATGGCGTCATAATCTGCCCATTGGCTCCGCCGTTCAGGTTTTCGACCACAGCGGGGACAGATACACCGTAGCCGTGTCTCCCGTGACTTATGGTTATGTAGTCGCGGCGGTCGCGTGGAGAGAGCTTCTCGGGGGCGTCATGCGAGACGAAATTTGGCTTGGGCTTATATTCTTTGTTATATTGATCGGCACGGCTTGGGCTATAAACCGAATGTGGCGCCGCCTGTTCTCGCCCCTCAGCGAACTGGCCAACGAAATAGACCGCCTCCGCATGGGCAAGGACGTGCCAAACGAGATAGACGGCGCGTCCGTGATAGAGATAGAGAGGATACACAAAGCCCTGACGCTCTTCGCGGCGGCAGCCATAGAGCGCAACAAACTTCATAACTACTATGTCCAAAACACCGTAAAAGATCAGGAAAAAGAACGCATCGACGTAGCCCGCGAGATTCACGACGGCCCGCTTCAAGACGTGACGGCGCTTTTACAGCATATTCGCATAGCCGTAGAAGACGGCTCGGACGTGAGAGAGAGAATCAAAAAAACGGAGAGATTAGCTATGGCCGTAGTGCGCGAGCTTCGCGGACTCTGCGACGAGTTGGCCCCGCCTTGGATGGAGCTTGGCGTGGCTGACGCCTTGACTGAGCTTGCCGAGCGGCTTTCACAGAACTATGATATAGATATCACCACGGAAGTGGTTCAACAAACTCCTCCCTTAGACCTTGGCGCGGAGCGGAATTTATCATTGCTCAGGATTTTTCAGGAGGCGGTGTCCAACGCCGTCCGCCACGGAGACGCGACAAAGGTTCAGGGGCGGCTCTTCGTTGAGGGTGATTCCCGCGCGGTCTTCGAGATAACGGACAACGGAAAGGGTTTCGACCCCGGTGTGGACCACGAGATTCTGCGCCTTGACGGGCACAGAGGCTTGGCCAATATGACGGAGCGTATGGCTTTGATGGGCGGCACGTTTCAGGTAAAGTCCACGTCCGCTGGCGGCACTTGCATCAGATGCGTATTGAATAACGCGTTTGAGAAAAGCGCGTAATATTCCAAAAGCCGTGTTCCCCCAATGTTACCCGCAAACCACATAATGCAAATACTCATACGTTATATCTCCGGCATATTTCCTGTTAGCGCCGTCGTCGTCCGCGCGAAACCGCTTATACTCCTGTGTATAAACTCCATACTCGCCGCGCGTTCGCATAACTTCTCGGATGTCGGCAGGCGACAGTAAGCCTTCATTGTTGTAGCTCAAGAAAATATACTTGGCGTTGGCATGTTGAATCAGGTCGGCAAACGCCGCTTTCACGCCTACACGCGAGCAGTAAAGCGATTTCTGTTGAGCGTAATCGCGCAGCCCTGATTTGCCGTGGAGCCGCGGGTTGTCGTATCTCGCGATAGTCTCTAAGCAATGATAATTAGTCGCGTATTGACGCTGATTGTACGGCGGGTCGAGGTATAAAATATCGGTTTTTATTTGCCGTGCGGCTGTATTGGCGTCTAAGTTCAACACCGTGTGTTCCTGTTCGCTTTGAATAAAATTCACGGGGATAAATTCTAAATCCTTTTCCGCTGACTTTTTCAGTTTTTTGAGAAACGCGCCGTAAACAGACGCGGTATTAGCGACTTTGTCTATAGCCTCCAAAAGGCTCGCGAGCAGGAAATAGTATTCGTCGCACGTTATGCGTCCTTCTGCTTTCCACAGCTCTATTTGAGTGCGGATAGCGTCGGCGCGCGAGCCGTTTTTATTGGAATAATATTGACGCATGGCGGGATTTTCGGCCGTTTCACCCACACAATAATTATTATAGATAAAACCCTTAACGCCATCCAAATTGTTCAAGTAGTCAAATACCGCGACCGCATCATCAAGCTGAGGCGTCGTAAACAACGCGTCTATTATTCCCGAAAAAGTCATGGGTTCGCTGTTGCCTATATAATGGCGGTTCAGAACATAGCTGTAATACTGCAAATCATTTGCGATAACGCGGTATCCCTTCTTTTTGAAGTGAACGCCAACAGACCCCGTTCCCGCAAAAATGTCACAAAACGTCTTCGCCGTTCCGCCGGTGATTTCGTCTATTGACGTTTCTAAAAAACCAAGCAGCGAATGTTTGCTTCCTATGTAGTTCATTCAGCGCCCTCAAAATCTTCTGGGTAAAGTTTGCGCATCAGAAACTCGCTCCTCGTTCTTGCACCCGTTTTTATGGTCAATTTCAATCTTTGTATTTTCAGAACTCCCGCGCAAACCGAGCATAACACACTTTGCGCCCTTGTAGCGTTCTCTGATATCTTGACGTATGTTTTATCCAAACTGCGGCGCAATA
>BOCC01000122.1 GCA_026002715.1 Synergistales bacterium | reverse complement strand
TCGGTCAAGGACAAGGACGACGTGTTCGACGCGAAAATGGTTTCTTTCTTGCAGATCTTCTGCAGCTTGGCGAACAGTGTCTTCTTGGCCGCCATATCCTCCAATGCCGCTTCCACAACCAGGTCGCAATCGCCCACGTCCTCAGCCACGCCGGTGGTGATTCTGCCGACGATAGCGGCGGAGTCCTCCGCCTTTATCTTTCCCTTGGCTACTAATTTTTCCAAGCCCGCGGCGATCTTACTCTTACCCTTATCCGCCAGTTCGCGGCTGACGTCGCACAGTATCACCGAATACCCATTAGCCGAGGCGAACACTTGGGCGATCCCGCTGCCCATCGTCCCCGCGCCTATCACTCCAACCTTCATTGTGATTCCTCCTAACGTACTATATTATATTTCAACGAGAGCAGAGACGCCCATCCCTCCGCCGATACAGAGTGTCGCAAGACCTTTCTTTGCGCCGCGTCTTTGCATCTCGTGCAATAGCGTGACGAGAATGCGGCAGCCTGACGCGCCCACCGGGTGTCCTATAGCAATGGCGCCTCCATTGACGTTGACCTTCGCGGAATTCCACTGCAACAATTGGCCAACCGCCAGCGCCTGCGCCGCAAACGCCTCGTTGGCTTCGATCAGATCAATGTCGTTGATGTCGAGACCTGTTTTCTTCAGTAGTTTTCGAACTGCCTCCGCGGGGGCGATGCCCATCACTGACGGGTCCACGCCTGCGGTTGCCCCTCCGATCCATTTCGCCATCGGACGGACGCCCAGCTCCTTCGCCTTTTCCGCGCTCATTACGACGACTGCCGCCGCGCCGTCGTTGATCCCGGACGCGTTGGCGGCCGTTACAGTGCCGTCGGGTTTGAACGCGGGAGGCAGTTTTGCGATTGCCTCGACCGTGACGCCCGCGCGAGGATACTCGTCCTTATCGAAAGCTACAGTCTCTTTTTTCACTTTGATGGGAACCGAAACAATCTCGTCCCGGAACTTTCCGGCGTTTTGCGCGGCTTCGTACTTCTGCTGACTCTCAGCGGCAAAAATGTCCTGCATCTCACGGGTTACGCCGTATTTCGCGGCGACGTTCTCCGCCGTAATCCCCATGTGATAACCGTTGAACGCGTCCCACAGAGAATCCCGGATCATTGTGTCTATAAGTGTACCGTCGTTCATGCGATAGCCAGATCGCGCCTTGTCTAAGGCGTAGACTGTGGCAGACATGTTTTCCATCCCGCCGGCGACGATGACATCGGCTTCACCGGACCTTATCATGGCCGCCGCGAGATTGACGCTTTTCAGTCCCGATCCGCATACTATGTTCAGGGTCTGAGCGGGGACCTCGACGGGGAGCCCCGCCCTGATGGAGGACTGTCGTGCCACATTCTGTCCCTGTGCGGCTTGCAGAACGCATCCCATAAACACCTCGTCGACCTGTTCCGGTTTTACCCCGGCGCGATTCAGCGCCTCCTTGATGACGACAGCGCCCAGTTCAACGACGGGTGTCCCCGCGAGCGTGCCTCCCATCTTCCCTATAGCTGTCCGGCAGGCGCCGGCCAAAACAATCTCTTTACTCAAAGTAAAATTCTCCTTTCTGTCCCATGTCAGGGCTTGAGTTTGTTGCTGCGGCTCCAAATTCCCATCTTCTCTGCGGCTTTGATCAGGTTTTCCCTGAACTTTGGGTGAGCGACGCTGATAATCGCTTCGGCCTTTTGCCACGTGGCGAGACCTTTGACGTTCACGATGCCGTGCTCCGTCACTAAGTAGTGGAGGTTCGCTCTCGTGTCGGTCACGACCGAGCCTTCTTTCAGCGTGGGTACGATTCTGGACTGGAGCTGTCCATCTTTGCTCTGCACGGTGGAAGAACAGCAAATAAAGCTTTTCCCCCCTTGTGAAAGATAAGCGCCCAAGACGAAATCCAACTGCCCTCCGGCGCCGCTGATGTGCTTGAGTCCCGCAGTCTCTGAGCTCACCTGTCCGAACAGGTCAACGTCAACAGCGTTGTTGATAGACATGAAGTTGTCGAGAGACGCCAATACCCGAATATCGTTGCAATAGTCCACAGGGGCGGCCATACAAATTGGGTTGTGGTCGATATAATCGTAAAGTTTCTGCGTTCCGGCCGCGAAAGCGTAGGTTTGACGCCCTCTGTCCGCCGCTTTCTTCGAGCCGTTGATCTTCCCGGCCATAGCGATATCTACCATCGCGTCGACGTACATTTCTGTGTGTATCCCCAAGTCCTTCAGGTCGGACTGCGCGATGAACGCGCCCACCGCTCCGGGCATTCCCCCGATGCCGATCTGAAGGCAGGCGCCGTTGGGGATTTGCTCTACGATCAGCTTGGCGACCGCCTCGTCCACCTCCGTGATCTTCGAAGGCGCGATCGTCGGCATGGCCGAGTTTTCTCCTTCCACAACCCTGTCCACTTGGGAAACATGCACGCATACTTCCTTGCCGCCCATACAATATGGCAGATTTTTATTCACCTCGACGATGATCGTCTTCGCCCGCTCGCAGACGGCGGCCATGTGTGAAACGCTGGGGCCAAAGTTGAAGTAACCGTGTTTATCCATCGGAGTTACCTGAAACATGGCTACATCGACATCCGAAGGCATATCCCTATAATATCTGGGGAGCTCGGAATAACGAATTGGCGCGTAGTAACCGAAGCCCATTTCCGTCGTTTTCCGGTCAACGCCGGTCATGTGCCAGGCGTTCCATGTGAAATGTTCGGCCGGCGACTCAATATTGAATATCTCCGGCGTTCTAAGCGCCATTCCGCTACGGATGTTGACGTTATGAAGCGAAGGCATCACCTTGGCTAAGGCTTTGTCCAACGCGACAGGAATCGCGACGCCCCATCCGTAGTCAATCCACTGTTCGGATTGAACTGCCTTGACCGCTTCTTCCGGGGTAGTAAGTTTTCGGGAATATTCTTCAGAGTAGTCCATATACATCACTCCAGACTTAATTAAATTGGTAAACCCCCGGCTCTGCCGGATGACTCCTAAAGTTTGATAATTTGCCGGAAAAAACGGGAATGATCCTTAATCTAAGAACCGCTCAAAGTTTTCAGAAAAAGAGAATTCCCGTGAACGACGAGAAAAGTTTAAGTCATAGTACGTGGGATTGCAAGTATCATAGTGTGGATTTCGAGATATCGCCGCAAAGTGTTGAAAAGATATTGAACAGGTTCTAAGCGCGGGTCTTTAAGTTCTCCGAAATATTTATGAATACTTGTAGTTTCTAGCGACATATAGAGCTACCCCTACAAATGCTATAATAATTATATATCGCTTGCGAAAGATGTCGGGTTTGAATTTATCAACAAGTAAGGAGGTTGTAACATGAGTCCAGCCGTTATCTCAATTACGGCGCTTTGCGTATCTGTGCTCGTTGGCTTCTTCACGAGAATTAACCTTGGAGTTATCTGTATTGGTTCGGCGTTCCTGAGCGGGTATTTCTTTATCGGGATGAAGGCATCGGATATTTACATGAAAGGGTTTCCCCTTCGTTTGTTTTTTCTTCTGCTCGGAACTACGCTGTTCTCCTCTGTCGCGCAATTGAACGGAACATATAAGGAACTCGCGAAACCAATATCCTATTTAGCCAAAGGAAACAGAAGATACGGTTGTTTTATTATCTACGCGGTATCTTTCGTGTTTTCGGCGCTTGGAATGGGAACAATAGTCGCGCCTGCAATCCTGCTGCCCCTTACGCTTCAGGCCGCGCGAAATGATGAGATTCCGGAGTTTTTGGCGATACTTCTCACGTTATCGGGCTGTATCGCGGGAGGACTTTCCGCTTTTGCGCCCACAGGGGTTCTCGCCGTCCAACTGTCTCAAATGGCCGGAGTAAACGAATACGTTCCTATCTATATCGCGGCGGCTATAACGTTCACCATTCAGGGACTGATATTTTTCATTCTATTCGGAGGACTCAAGCTGACGCGCCTTCAGGGGAGAAATCCGGAGCTTATGACCCTGAACGGCGGGCAGTTCTTTACAATTATTATGCTATTCGGAGTTATTACGGCTATTATGGCCTTCAAACTTGATCTCGGACTCAGCGCGTTTGTCGGAGCGACTGTTCTTCTGCTGTTTGGAATAGCGGACGAAGGCAAGGCCCTCGCGGGTGTCGCGTGGGACACGCTGTTACTGCTTTGCGGAGCCAGCGTGCTTTTCTACGTCGTGTCGGAAAGCGGCGGAATATCCACACTGGAGACTTACCTAACCGAGAGAATGTCGCTTGAGACGGCCGGCGTGTTCGCCGCTCTCCTCGCGGGGGCGATGTCGCTGTTTTCGAGCTCCACGGCTGTGGTTATGCCGACTTTGATTCCAACCGTTGGGGGTATGTTAAGCGGGTTAGGAGAGAACTCGATCAACCCTATATACATGATCGCGGCGGTAATGATAGGCACGCACTCGGTCGCGTACAGCCCCGTTTCGACGATGGGCGCTCTTGGAATGACCTCGGCTGTCGATATCGATAAAAGCGAGCTGTTTACAAAACTGTTTATGGCCGCCGCTATTATGTTGATTGTGACGTTGCTGCTGTTTTGGAGCGGCTTTTACAATTTGTTGATGGAAAGGGTGTAAGACGATGGAAGAATACGCTGTAATTTCTCTCGTGGCCCTTGTAGCAGCCATAATCTTAGGTTTTTGGACGAAGATAAACATCGGCGTAATCGCCGTCACTTTCGCGTTTATCGTGGGGCACTTCATCGTTGGAAAAGAACCCTCATCCATCTATCTGACGGGCTGGCCGATGAGCCTGTTTTTCATGCTGACGGGAATGACTCTGCTGTTCGGGGTGGCGAGGCTCAATGGAACCTTTTCCGCTCTGGCAAAACAGATGTCGTACTTTTCCTTCGGAAGCAGAAGGATGATGTGCCTTATAATCTACCTGTTCTCCGCCATTCTCTCGATGGTCGGCGTGGGAACCATAGTGACGCCCGCCATTTTGTGTCCGCTTGTCATAGAAATAGCGCGCGTTGAGGATATACCGGAGCCTTTGGTCATTCTTCTTTGCATAGCGGGCGGTATGGCTGGCGGTATGTCGCCCATCGCCCCGACCGGAATCATAGGAATAAACCTTTCGACTCCCATAGGGCTGAAGTCCTACACGCCGATATTCATAATGTGTATTTTGACATTCAGCATACAAGCGTTGGTCTTTTTCTTGGCCTTCGGAGGCTGGAAGCTGAGTAAAACACAGCCCAAACATCAACATCGTCCTCCTTTAGAGCTTGACCGAAATCAAATAATCACCGTCGTGGTAACGGGCATCGTTGTTTTCTGCGTTCTGGTATTGAAGTATGACCTCGGGCTTACGTCGTTTACGGGGGCCGCCGTTTTGCTTTTGCTCAGGGCCGAAGACCAGAAGAAAGTCGTCGCGAGCGTGGCATGGGGAACTATACTGATGATTTGCGGTGTGAGCATGTTGGTTAAGGTCATTACAGACGTCGGAGGGATTAACCTTATATCCGAATATCTGGCGAAAATAATGAGTCCCTACACAGCTCCCGCCATTATGGACCTTATGGCCGGCACTCTGTCCTCCGTTTCGAGTTCCTCCGGAGTTGTGATGCCGACCTTTATACCGACCATTCCCGGATTGTTGTCTAAGTTTGGAAACGCGGTCAGCATTGAGGAAATGGTCGCGGCGGTAATTATCGGCGCGCACTCCGTGGCCTACAGCCCTCTGTCCACTCTCGGAGGAATTGGTATCGCCATGGCCTCTGATAGGGTAAACAAGCAGAAATTTTTCACGGCGTTGCTTTTCTGCGGGATTGGAATGGTTATCCTGACGGCGGCGCTGTTCTTGTTCAGAATCTATAATTTTATGCTCTAAAGACAGAAAAGGGGGTAACAACATAGTATTAAATTAAATATTAATACATATACAATATCACTTAATAACTACCATTTTTATGTTAAAATATCACCATGAAACTATACACGGTCTATCAAGCGGCGGAAGCGAGCGGTTTA
>BOCC01000121.1 GCA_026002715.1 Synergistales bacterium | reverse complement strand
CCCGAAGTGCCTATTTACGGTCGAAACCGCATTCTTACATAACGTAGCCTCTGTCTCAAGGCTTAGGGTAGTCAATCCGAACTTATGATTTCTCACAAGCTCCGCCGTTTAGGGCGGGGTTATTGACCAGCAAATATTGTTTTGACCGCTCAGAGAGCGGCAAAAAACAGCGTATTAGAGGAAAGAACAAAAATAGAACAAACGCATTTTGACCGCGCCGTATCGGGAATGCCGTTGCAATAGCGTCGACAATAACACTATCCGCATGCTTATACAGAAAGGAACAATAATATCATGAAATTCACCGTCATTGACAGACAAACCGGCAGGGAAGCCGACGCTAAACAAATAGCCCTGACCGAAGACTGGGCAAAAGGCCTTTGCTACTGTGACATGGAGGGGTTTGCGATCCAAGAAGATGGAACGCTTATTCTCATGGACGAGTGCGGAAAATTCGAATGTTGCCCGACCGACAGATTTACGGTTATCATGACACAGACGCGGTTGCCCTATCATTAGCAAGGTGGAGTTTCTAAAAGGAGCAATTATATGGTCTTTTCTATCACAAAGGAGGAAACATAAGAATGCCTAAAGACCCCATGACCAGAGCTTTGGTAACAATACGTGAAGTTGGCGAAGTAACGCCAATCGAAGATTCAGATTTTCTAGAATTAGCGCACGTTATGGGCTGGCAATGCGTCGTAAAAAAAGGTGAATTCCACACCGGCGACCGCGCGGTCTATTTTGAAGTAGACAGTTTTCTCCCCGAAGAGGAACGCTACGAATTTTTACGCAAGTCTTCTTTCCGTGAGAACGAGAACAACGGGCGCGGCTTTCGCATCCGCACGGTGAAGTTAAGAGGACAACTCTCTCAAGGCTTGATATTGCCGGTTAATAACTTTCCTGAATTAAACGAGCATACGCTCAGCGATGACGTCACGGATATACTCAGAGTTAAAAAATGGTACATACCGGAGATCGCGACCACCTCTGGAATTATTATAGGCAACAGACCATACGGGATCCCCGCCTCGGACGAAATTCGCATACAGTCCGCACTGGAACTACTCGATATGTTGCGTGGCAAGCCTTATTACATCACAACCAAGATGGACGGCACATCCTGTATCGTCTACTATATCAATGGCCATATCGGTTGCTGCAGTCGCAATACCGAAATTAAGGACGATGCAAACGCCCTGTATTGGGCGCCTGTCTACAAATACGGACTGAAGGAAAAACTATCAGCTCTCGGAAAGAACATCGTCCTGACTGGCGAGCTCTGTGGTTTCGGTATACAGAAAAACAAGTTGCGTCTGCCCAGCTATGAATGGTACGTATTTGACTGGAGAGACTGGGACAGCGGCGAATATGTGTCTTATAACGAGATGACGGCGAACTGCTCGTCCCTCGGCGTCCCCTGTGTCCCCACGGAGGAAGTCGGCGATAGCTTTACCTATACGCTTAACGAGTTGCTCCAAAAAGCGAGAGGCAAGTACCCCAGCGGCATCGACAAGGAAGGCATAGTTGTTAGACACAGCACCGCTCCGCACAAGGTATCGTTCAAGGTACTGAATAATGATGCGCTGCTGAATGAAAAGGATTGACATATCGCGGGGCTTATGCCCCGCGCAAAAGGGAGGCAATACTATAAAGCAAGATCGTCTTCAATGCGGGTTCTTGCTTCTATGTCTATATATCCAAGATTATGAAGATGCTCCATGAGAGCAATGTGACCAACTTGCAATTTTTCCATTAGATTCTTAAATATAGCGCTATCCCACTCCATATCTCCTTGTTGATTCAAATGTTTATCTATTAATTCGGTAGGCATCAACAGCATACCAGCAAAAGCGTTTGCCCTTTTCTCAATATATTGAGGAGCCCATACGCCACTGGCGACTCCAACCTCCCGACCATATTGACAATCATAGAGCAAATGACAGAATTCATGGGCAACCGTATATCGTCGTCCTGTAAAATCTTGATTGTAAGAACTGGATTTATTAACGAAAATCATCGGCGCAATGCCGTTACCCGCTAAGGCTATGCCTCTCACGTTTCTGTCTCCCAATTCAATGTCCTTAACCTTTACGCCAAATTTTTTTACAATCGCGTGAATATCGACATAATCGGAGCCAAAGCCTTCTTTTTCATCTCTGATTTGATCCAAGAAATCATCAGCCATGTCATAACCAACAGCGTATGGCACACCGCGAACCGAAGCGAGAGAACCGGGGTCGTATTGGTCTAAACACGAAGACTCGCCTATTTCCATTTTGTCAAGAATTTGATCTATGTCCACCTCATCCAATTCGGGCGACATAGTTCCAAACATCAATACAGGTGCTGGAATAATTGAACCTTTTAGGTCAATATTAGGAAATTTATTTCTTAATACATCCAATATTGTTTCTGTACCTTTTTTAACGCGATTTAACGGCAGATACCAGTCAATCGCGGGCACCCTGCCGGTTGCAAGTTCATCAACGCTCAACCCCATTTTTTTCAATTTTTCGGAATCGGGCATTTTCTCCAGAAGCAATTCTATTGAATCTTTCAAGAAATCTTTACATACAGTTGTAACTATCTTCCGGTCAATCAATGAAGCCCCACTGAATTCTTGAAACTGAAATCCCTCAGGCATCCCCGGATGCTGGTTCGCGCCCCATGAAATTTCCACTTTATCGCCGGCTCCTCGAAAATAAATATCCGGGAATACCCCTCCTTCTTCACAAGCGCGAATAGAGTGTCGCTGCAACCATTCATACCATTTTTTACCGGTTTTTATTTTCATTCCTCCCAGAAATCTCTGTCTTCCATATTCCATGCCCATTGTGTGGGCACACTCCTTCGACGAAGCTTCGGGGGGTCTTTGCTCCGAAAATAAAGGATCCCAGTTATCGACAAACCACTCCAACATAGACAGAAGATACCAATATACATGATGTTCTTCCACGGAGCTTTGAGGGACAAAAAAACGGCATAAATTTCGATTTTTTACCCAGAAGGCAAAACACCCCCATGACGCCGTTAGCTCAGGCGAAGCGATTTGTTCACCATCAGGATCTTTCTCAAATCCAAACTCTATCGCGAAAAATTTTTTTTCTCCGATTATTTTCATGTCAATACCACTCACATTCTTGGATGTCTTGAAGTGTATACAGTTTACGTATTTGTTTTTTTGATACTACATTATTCTTTAGCCATTGATTGCATATATCTTCCGGAACGCTATTCCAAGGCACAGGAAAACCGTGCCACAAAGTATTCCCGTTGGGCATCTCGCCTTCACAATGAGCGGCAAAAGCAATGCCTTCATATACGGAATATATCTTGTTTTTGTATGACATACCAGAATTCAAAAGTCTCTGAGGGTCAAGACCGGGCATTTTCTTGACGGAAGGACACAAACTGCCTTTTCGTCCGGGTTGCCAAGGTTCTTTGTGTTTTGCATTCCCTTTGTATATAAGCATAACCTCTTCCTTTCCGTTGCTCTTAATTTTACAAAACGAAAGCGCGAAGTTTATGTTTAAAGTGTGTTAAGCATATCAGCAAATATATGGAATTTATATACTAAAGTGGCCCCATCTGTCAAGACCATTATATACCCCCAAATCCGCAGGTTGCCACCTAAAAAGCACCCAAAAAACCAGAGCAAACACATAAAAAAGAACGACCAACCAAGGACGGTCATTTCCACGATGAATATGATACGACCGCTCTGATATTATTGAGCGCTGATAATCCGAGAGGAGAAATGAAAAATGACAATAAAGAGTAACAATTTTACTACGTTTGATGACCTTTGGAAGGCATCTAATTTGACGCAAGCTGAAAAGGATGAGATACAGTTCAAGGTGGCCCTTGTAGGCAAACTCATAGAAGCAAGAGAAAAAGGCATATCACAAAAACACCTTGCCGAAATGTCTGGGTTAAAACAATCGGCTATAGCCCGACTTGAGCATATGGAGGGTACACCGCAAATAGACACTCTTTTCAGGGTATTAAAGCCTTTGGGGTATACCCTTGCCATCGTGCTGGATGATGAAGCAATTAGACATGGAACCCAATAACAGGTTGCCTCCATAACTGCCCATATTGCTACGCGAGGAATATCGCTAAACGATTCGAGGGTACAATAGACCCAAACGATTGGGCGGCGGAGCATGGGAAGCCGAGGTATATTCTGGATTTGCTGTTGTCGGTGATTACGGTGAGTTTGGAGACGGTAAGAGTTGTGGGTGAGTTGCCGGGGGTGGGGGAGTGAAAATGGAAGACACGACACAATGCTTGATAAAGTATCATGAAAGATATGTATGCCGGAACACGATTAGAAGGAGAATAAAATGGCACGAGCCGATTTGCTGTGTGACGTAATAAAATATGGACTAAACAGCGATAGCGTAAATCTCCGCAAGGTTGTAGAGGCGATTTGCGCTGAAGAACGCACAAAACAGCATGGAGTTTTAGCAAATCGCATCGAAGAGATGCTCCGTGTTTCCAATAGAATACCATTCAAGGAGTTGCCCACCGCCTTGGCAAAAAACAGCAATGGCAACGCTAATGTAGTAATTGAAAAGATTCCCGAAAGAAATTTAGACAGTTTGCTTCTTCCCAAAAGTGTCTTGGATAGTTGCCACGAACTTGTGGCGGAGCATATGCGAGCCGATATTCTTCGCTCGCACGGGTTAGAACCAAGAAATAAGGTTCTCCTAATAGGCCCGCCGGGTAATGGGAAAACTTCTCTCGCCGAGGCTCTCGCCGAGGCGTTAATGTTACCGTTCCTTACAGTAAGATACGAGAGCCTTGTTGGAGCTTACCTTGGCGAAACTGCGTCACGTCTCAATAAACTCTTTGAGTACACCAAGACGCGCCAATGCGTGTTGTTCTTTGACGAGTTTGAAACGCTTGGAAAAGAACGTGGAGACACACACGAGACTGGCGAAATTAAACGTGTGGTTAGTTCATTATTGCTTCAAATTGATGCTTTGCCAAGTTACGTTATTGTAGTTGCGGCAACCAATCACGAAGCGTTGCTCGACCGTGCCGCTTGGCGTAGATTTCAACTACGGCTGTTGCTTCCCCGCCCCTCGCGGGACGATTTGCAACGGTGGTTCAATTTGTTTGAGGAACGCAATCATTTCGATTTAGGATTAGAGCCATTAACCTTAGCCAAGAAGTTATATGGCAAAAGTTTTGCCGAAGCGGAAGAATTTGCGCTTTCCGTGTACAGACAATATGTTCTTCAACTCCCAGACACAAACGCAAAAGCCATAACCCAAAATCAGCTTGCGTTATATGCCGCGCAAGCAAATGTTAATCGAAATGAGGAAGGTGTTGAATAATGCCCGAAAGACCGATTATTCTGTTTGGGCAAACGACTGATGCTAAGAGAACCAAGAAAAACTCTGGTTTTTCACATGTTCATTTGCCCTACGATATTGACCATTTTGAGTGGCGCGGGGTGCAGGAGTGACCGGCTTATCGTTCTTTAGCGGTATCAATGACATAGCGTTTGAAGTAACTGACGGTAAAACATAAGGAGGAAGCGATATGCAGTATGAACTTGATAACCCATCCGACTCATATACCTTTATTGCGGAGAACCGCGAGATAGCAGCTCTCACCGTGTTTGCATTTAGGGCGAGGTATGGGGCTACACCGCAGAGCGGCGACGACAACGAGCGCGTTCCTATTTTCTTTTTCGGTGGTGCGTCCGAATGGTACAAAGAAACATTTGGTCGAACGCCACAAGATGGGATAGATGCTCTTTCTGCGCAATGAGGGGTTTTAGATGAGCTTTCATTGTTTTACAACTGAAGAAATCGTATCCAAAGCGCGTAACCTTTGCGCGGAGAACGACGCCGAATTGCTTTATCTGTCCTTATCGGGCTCGACTCTGTACGGGACTCGCATCGAGGGCAAATCAGACATTGACGCGCGCGGAATTTTCCTGCCAAAGATAGAATCTATTGTCCTCG
>BOCC01000120.1 GCA_026002715.1 Synergistales bacterium | reverse complement strand
TGTCGCGGCCGGCGCGTCGGTGGTAGAGGCTCCAATGCCCGGTAAGGTTTTGGACGTCAAAGTGGCGGTCGGCGCGTCGGTTAAGGCCGGCGACCTTGTCCTGATGCTTGAGGCCATGAAGATGGAGAACGAGATTTTCGCAGCTGCCGCCGGGACGGTAAAAGAGGTTCGCGTGAAGAGCGGGGACTCCGTCAACACCGGAGACGTTCTTGTCGTCCTCGGATAGTCTTTTTTAGAATAAAGCTGGAGATTATTCTAAATGGAGATGTATTTGAAGTCGATAAACGACTTAGCTAACGCGTCCGGATTTTCGGAGTTGTTCAAGATAAACTCCCAGCTTTTCGGTCTTCCTCTGCCCGGTTATTTTGTGATGATTTGCGTGTCCCTTATTCTACTCTACTTGGCCATAGGCAAGGGCTTCGAGCCCTTGCTTTTGGTGCCGATAGCCTTCGGGGCTCTGCTCGTCAACTTGCCGCTGTCGGGCATCGTGGACATAGCCGGCGTGGGCGGAGCGGAATCGACCGGCTTTTTGAGATATGTCTACTTCGGCGCGGAGCATGAGATTTACCCGATAATCATATTTTTGGGCATAGGCGCGCTGACGGATTTTGGACCTCTGTTGGCCAACCCCATCACATTCCTGCTTGGCGCGGCCGCGCAGTTCGGGGTTTTCGCGGCCTTTATCGCGGCCAACTACTGGGGCTTCAACGTCAAAGAAGCCGCCTGTATCGGCATAATAGGCGGCGCCGACGGCCCTACGAGCATTTATTTGACCATGAAATTGGGTCAAGCGCAGATTTTGCCGGCCATAGCCGTGGCGGCCTACAGCTATATGTCCCTCGTGCCCCTTATTCAGCCGCCCATAATCAAACTCCTTACGACCAAAGCCGACAGGGCCATAAAGATGGATCAGCTTCGCCCCGTCTCTCGGCAGGAGCGTGTTCTTTTCCCAATAATCTGTACGATAGTTTCGGGCCTTATCCTGCCGGCCTGTGCGCCCTTGATCGGCGTACTGATGTTCGGCAACCTTTTGCGCGAGTGCGGACAGACCGATAGGCTCAGCCAGGCGGCGCAGAACGAGATACTGAACATAACGACCGTGTTTTTGGGCCTTGCCGTTGGAAGCACCATGGGCGCCGACAGGTTCCTTCAGGAGGGGACGGTCAAAATAATAGTCCTTGGGCTTGTCGCTTTCATGTTCAGCACGGCCGGCGGCGTCATATTCGGTCAGATTATGAAGGTCTTGAGCGGCGGGAAGATAAACCCGATGATAGGCTCAGCCGGCGTCTCCGCCGTCCCGATGGCAGCCCGCGTAGTCCAGCGCGTGTCTCAGTCCGAGAACCCCGGAAACTACCTCCTCATGCACGCTATGGGCCCGAACGTGGCCGGCGTCATAGGCACGGCAGTCGCGGCGGGCGTCATGCTCACGCTCCTCACTATGAATTAGGCTTTAATCTGAGAATTAGGCTTTAATCTGAGCTTAGGCTTTAATCTGAGCTTCTGAATTTTGTATAAAAAAGGCCGCCCGGCAAAATCAGGGCGGCCTTTGATTATTTAGAAATATGGCTAAAGGATGGCGCCTTACGAGAGCTGCTCCATAGCCGATGTTATAGGTCCGAATATCGAGATGGCGATAATAGCCACAAGGCCCCCGATTATCACTATCATGACGGGTTCGAGCATCGCCGTCATGGCTTTTACCTGCTCGTCCAACTCCTGCTCGTACCAGCTTGCCACCTTGTCCAACATGTCGTCAAGGTGACCGGTCTCCTCTCCTATGCGGAGCATCTGGCACACAAGGAGCGGAAAGACTCCGGCTTGGCGCGCCGAGTCGCCCAGACTGGCACCGCGCTTTGTCGCGTCGATAAGGTTGGCGAAGCCGCCCGATATGACCACGTTGTCCGCGACGTCGCTTGACATCTCAAGCCCGCGCAATATGGGGACGCCCGCTTTGACGAGCGACGCCAAGGTCTGCGTGGAGCGCGAGAGCGCGGACTTCATCACGAGAGGGCCAAAGACCGGGCATTTCAGTTTGAATTTATCCATCATGGGCTTCACGGTCCTGTTCGTGAACAGGAAAACAAGGGCGGCGATAATGATTCCGATAGTTATGAGTATCATCGTGGAGTTTTCTTGGCAGTAGTCGCCAAGGTCGAACATAAACTGCGTCAAGAACGGCAGGTTTATGCCCATGCTCTCAAAAACTTGCTTGAACTGCGGCAGAATGAAGCCTATGTAAACCACAACAACGCCGGCGGCGAAACATAGGATAAACATAGGATAAAACATCGCGGACTTGATTTTGCCTTTCAGTATCTGCTGTTTTTCCAAGAGATTGGCTATGCGGTTGAGGGTGCTGTCCAGCATTCCGCCCTCCTCGCCCGCTTGCACGAGGGATAGCATAAGTATGTCAAATACGCCGGGGTGTTGTTTCATGGCATTGCTGAAGGTGATACCTTGGTCGATGCTGCCCCTGACCGACGCTATGGCGTCGCGAAAAATAAGGCTTTTCTCCTGTTCCACGACGATATTGAGAGCCATAGTCAAACTGAGCCCGGCCTGAACCATCGTGGCCATCTGACGAAAGAATATCATTTTGGCTTTGGCCGGTATGGTGCCGATACGCTGCAGCTTGTCGAAAAACGTCATGTTGCTCTTGGCTGCCGCGGGCTTGCCGCCATCCTTGCCTGCGAGGTTTACGGAGAGGGGCAGCATTCCCTGCGTCTTGAGCGACTCTATGGCTTTTCCTTGATTTTCGGCCTCGATATTGGCCTCCACGACTTTTCCGTCGGACAACCGAGCGCGATAGTGAAAATTCATGATTTCCCTCCTAAAAATAACTCCCGAACATAAACAGAATACGCGCTATTGACGTTTATCAACGCCCGTCAACTCTGAAGAACGCGCTGAAGGTCTTTGGGGTCGTAAGCGAACGCCAGCGCGGTCTCCAAAGACAGGTCTCCGTTTTTGACGAATCCGGCGAGGCTCTGTTCCATTGTGCGCATGCCCACACTCACGCCGGTCTGAATGAGCGTCTTAATTTGATTGGTCTTGCCCTCGCGGATACAGTTTCGCACGGCCGGGTTGGCTATCAGAATCTCCGTCGAGCAGACGCGCCCGCCGCCCTCTTTGGGGATGAGCTGCTGAGAGCATATTCCGACCAGAACGGTGGCCAGCTGCACACGAATCTGCGTCTGCTGGTGCGGGGGAAAGACGTCGATAACGCGGTCTATGGACTGAGCGGCGTCCTGGGTGTGGAGCGTGCCGAAGACAAGGTGCCCCGTCTCAGCCGCCGTCACCGCCGCCGTGATGGTTTCGAGGTCTCTCATCTCTCCTATGAGCAGCACGTCCGGGTCCTGCCGCAGAGCCCGCCTGAGTCCTTCCGCGAAAGAGCTTGTATCGGCGCCTATCTCCCTTTGATGTACCATGCACTTGTTTGATTTATAGATATACTCGACCGGGTCTTCGATGGTGATGATGTGGTCGTAGCGCGTCTTGTTGACCTCGTTGATTATAGAGGCCAGGGTCGTGCTTTTTCCATGTCCTGTCGGTCCCGTGACCAAGAAGAGACCGCGCCTCTTTTTGCTTATCTCCTTCAGGACGTCGGGCAAGTGCAGGTCGTCTATGGAACGTATGTTGATGGGGATAAGACGGAAGGCCGCCGCCATGCTGCGGGACTCGAAGAAGACGTTGCCTCTGAAACGCGCCTCCAAGCCATCCGCGCCCTTATACGTAAAGCTGAAATCCAGCTCGTTTTCAGCCCTGTACTTTTTCATCTGTTCCGCGGTCAGGATGCCGGTCAGGGCATTCTCGACATCGACGGCGCTCAGAGCCCCGTCTTCCGTGACGTAGTTCAGCTCGCCGTCGATACGCAAAGCCGCCGGCACTCCAACGCTTATATGCAGGTCGCTGGCGTTCTTTTTAATGACTTCACCCAATAGCTTTTTCAAATCTCCAGGCAATTCATACCCCTCCCGAACGAATATAAAACGAATACAAAACTAAGCTCAAAGCGTCGTTGTAAGCACTTCTTCTATGCTTGTCAGCCCGGCAAGGGCGTTGTTGATTCCTGAGTGACGAAGCGTTTTCATGCCTTTCTCTATGGCGGCGTCGCGAAGCACGAGGTTGCTCACTCCGTCAAGAATCAGCTTGCTCATGTCATCGTCTATCATCATTATCTCGTATATGCCCTTGCGCCCTTTGTATCCCTGACGACACTCGCTGCATCCGAGGGCTCTCCACGCCTTTGTGCCGAACGGCAAGTTCAGCGACTTGCAGAGCGATTCCGGCATTTCGTACTCCTCCCGGCAGAACGGACAAAGTTTACGCACAAGCCTCTGAGCTATGACGCCAGACAAAGACGCCGATACCAAAAACGGCGCGACCCCCATGTCTATTATACGCGTGGCGGCTGAGGGAGCGTCGTTCGTGTGGAGCGTGGAAAGCACGACGTGCCCCGTCAAGGCCGCCCTTATGGCTATCTGCGCCGTGTCGTGGTCTCGTATCTCTCCGACCATTATCTTATCGGGGTCCTGCCGCAGAATCGAGCGCAGCGACGACTCGAACGTGAGGCCGGCTTTTTCATTTACGTGAACCTGGTTTATACCTGGGATTGTGTACTCGACAGGGTCTTCGACCGTGATGATATTGACGTCCGGCTGATTCAGCTTTTCCAGCATAGAATAAAGGGTGGTGGATTTGCCGCTTCCGGTGGGGCCCGTGACTAATATTATCCCCCAGGGTATGCCGCAAAAAATCTCGATTTTCTCTAAGTCGTCCCTCTCGAAGCCGAGGCGGTCAAGCCCGACAGCGGTGCTTTCCTGGTCGAGTATACGCAGGACCATCTTTTCGCCGTGCAGAGTGGGGAGGGAACTCACGCGAAGGTCGATTCTCCGTCCGGCGACCTTTATAAGGATTCGTCCGTCCTGCGGCTTTCTTCTTTCTGTTATGTCCATGTTGGCCATTATCTTTATACGAGCCGAAACCGCCGGGTGCAGCGGTACGGGATAGTCAAACGCCGTGTATAGCGCGCCGTCCACGCGATAGCGAACGCGAGCCATTTTTTCGTATGGCTCTACGTGGACGTCCGAAGCGTTTTCTCTGACCGCCTGCTCCAAGACGTTGCTGACTAACTGTATGACGGGCGCGTCGTCCGGGTTTGCCTCGGCGAAGCCATCCTGCGGAAGCTCTATATCGCCCACAACCTCGACCACGGCTTCCTCGAGGTTGCTCTGAAGGTTGTAAAGCCTGTCTAAGTTGCTCCTGATCTCGGTGGATGTCGTGACCCCGATTTTGATTTCGCGCCCCGTGAGCATACGAACTTCGTCCTGTGCCAGGAGGTCTAACGGGTTGGACATCGCTACCATCAAAATGCCGTCCTCGGTTATAGAGAGCGGGATTAACTGAAGGCGCTCAGAGACGCTTCGCGGTACCGACCGTATGGCCTCCTGCATGGGGCGGTAGCGGGTGAGCGTGAAAAGCGGTATGCGAAGCTGAACGGACAGCGCGTCAGCGAGGCGTGTTTCCGTGAGCATGCCTTCATTGATCAGAATGTCGCCGAGTTTCTGTCCCGTGCCTTTTTGTTTCAACAGAGCCTGCTTCAGCTGCTCTTGGGTTATAGCTTTGGCCTGTATCAAAACGTCGCCCAATTTGGGCTGAGACTTCATCAACTCCGAAAGCGACGAAACCCGGGTTCTGGCAGGGGCCTGATCGTCGGAAGGAACCAGCGCCGCCGACGGCTCGTCCTCATTTCCATAATCAGCAACAGGGGCCGGCGCTTGAGCGGCTGAAGGAGCGGGCATCGCCAGCGGCTCATTCTCAGAATCAGAAACGGACGCCGCCGACGGCTTTCCCTTTTTAATCTTGACCTTAGCGTCAGGGACAGGCGCGGGCGCTTGCTCAACCGAAGGAGCCGGCATCGCCAGCGGCTCGTCCTTGACGTCAGCGACAGGCGCTGGGATCTGCTCGGCGGCGGAAGACGCCCGCGCCTCCGACGGCTCGCTGCCGAGATCAGGGTTGATCTGTATCTTGAGCGCGCCTTCTATCTGCTCCGGGGTCGCGTCGCCGTTTTCT
>BOCC01000119.1 GCA_026002715.1 Synergistales bacterium | reverse complement strand
TTACAGGCAGTTTCTCTAACTCTTCCTGTGTGAGGCCTTTGTAGTTTGTCAACAGTATATTCTCTTTCATATGTTTACTTTAGCATTTTTTATGTATTTGTCCAGAAGCAAGGGCTTGAACGGTTACGAAACTTTTATCTCCGCTCTTTCCGCACCTCTGAGAAACAGCCTGCTCCAACGCGCATAAAATATGGCTGTTTAGGCTTGATGTTTATTGTCTTTTCAAGGTTCGTGCTCGTTTTTTCATGTGCGAAGTTTGAGGTATAGATATTTGAAACAAAGTCCAACCAATCTCACAACATCGTTGCAAAAAATCTCTTTCCACAATCGAGACAACACTTTCTTGTAACATTGAGACGTGTGTCGATGCGTATATGAAGAATTTTTTGCCACGTCGAGCATCAAACCGACAATTTCGTCTGGTTCGAGGTGTCCCCAGGGCGTTTTGAGCCACATTTTCCAGTAATAGTGATCTATAGTGGACCCCACGAGCGCATTCCATGGTTTCGCGACACCCATAGCGTGCAAAATCGAGTTATCGCCGTTATCGCCACGAGCGTTTCCATTATTGAAGCGGCCGTCGATAAATTTTATGTCTCCGCGAAAACACGAATTGATGAAGTCTTGATCCACAAGTTGCGAATAATGTCGATACTGTTTGTACCATTGATCGCTTTGCCGAACCAGGTCGTACTTTGCCCTGATACGAGAGATATCCATTACCAGTACGCCCGAATTGATGTAACACTTGCGGTCACATCCCATAAGCTTTCTACTGAAGGCGGCGGCGGACAATCGACTGCGTCGTGGCCGTTCGTCCAGCACGCCGGCAAGAGAGCGTCCTTCCAAAGAAACCTCCCACAGTTCCTGAATATCCAGGTTGACCACGATATCGCTGTCCAGGTAAATCACCTTGTCGATGGGCAGCGCTTCTGGAATCAACAAACGAAACAGCGCTCCGATCGAGTGTCCCCCCTTTCGCGCCTGTTGGAGGGCGCCGTCGCTCACTTGTTCCATAAGCGCCGACACGTCGTGAAATTCGACCCCTTGGCCATACGGCTCCGCTGTTTCGTTCAGAAGGCAACGATTGTGTTCCGTCAAGGTTCGGTCGTGTAAAATATGGATACATACCGGGCTTTTCGTGTTCTCGAAAATAGAGGCCATCACAACGCCCGCGTGCCTCGAATAAGTTCCCTTGGGATCGTGAATTGACACAATTACGTGAATAACGTCTTGTGCGCTGTCCATGTTACTGTCCTTTCTGATTCCGTATGAAAGAGTGAAACTGCTTCAAAACGTACTCCGCGGGCATGAGAGAAAGAAGGGCGAAGGGGTTTGTCGGCGAGATTTCTTGCCCTCGGGATTTCGCCCATGTGTCGGCGCAAACCTCCAAAAACCACGACATGCGCAGCCCCACGTCCCGCGAGGTCGAAGACGCGAACAATCCTATGGACGGAACGCCACCCACGGCCGCCATATGCAACGGGCCGGTGTCGTTGCCGATTGTGACCGCGCAGGCCTGAGAAATCGCCGCCATTTGACAAAAATCAAGCCTGTCCACTAAATTCAAAAGGTGTGGATGTCTCAGCGTTGCCTCGATTGTCCGGCCCATCTCGTTTTCCACGGGCCCATGACCGTTCAGAACAACGCCCCATCCCTCCCGCAGCAACGCGCCGAGAAATTCTACCCACCGCTGCGCGGGCCACATTTTTTTAAGACGGCTTGAGCCTATCAGCACGAAGACCCGCCGCTCCGGCAAATCTCTCAAAATAGACTTGGCCTCTTCCTTGTCGGAGTGCTCCACAAAAAGGGCCGGTGTTGTCCGCTCAGCAATGTCCAGGTTCCACGCCCGAAAACACTCCTCAGGTAAAAGCTCGTATGTTCCGTTCAAAAACGCGAAGGGAGATTCCCCAATTTTATGAGGAATCCCGCTGAACCGGTTCAAAAGGTAAGGGTGCAGTCCTCGATGCCAGTTGTTGATGAGCCACTGATAAGAACCTGCCTTTATTTTGTGCAGTGTTCGCCACAAGACCCCGACGGGTCTCCTCCCCCCTTCGACAACCTCGTCCAAGTAAGGCTGTCTGCGAAGGAGTGGCGTTACTTCGGGAATCGACAGGAAAGCGAGGTGCGTTTCAGGAAAACGCCGCTTAAAAACCTGAGCGTTGGCCATGTTTTCGATGATGTCCCCAAAAGCCCCGAAACACATCCACAAAACTCTGTCTCCGGGCTGGGGTTGAGATATGTTTTGTTTCTGCATTTGCCACAGTTTAAGATACTTTGTCAGCGTATGCGCAGACGAGAGATGACACAAAGCCAGCCCCATCGAGCCATCCAAAAAACCCCCGCGCAATATCGCCGACCCGGCAAAAGAAAAAAAAGCGTACAGCAACGCGCCAAAAAGTGAGATTTTTTTCCCTCTGTCTCTGGCTTCTTTAGCCCATAGGCTACTGTAGCTTTCGCTTTTACGGGCATGCTCCTCCCAATCATCGAGGGCATAATGGGTCAGTTCGCCGGGCAGAAATTTTTTGGGCAATTCGCTCTCTAATTTTTCGTGTACCTTCCCCCGCCAAAATGCTTTTCTTCTTGGGTAAAGTCTCTTGATTTTTTTGGGACGATAGGCGCCAAAACGGATTTTTTGTCCGAAAACCGCGTTGAGGCGCTGAAAAGTATAGATATTCTTTCCCTCGCCATCATCAGCCAACGCTTTTTTTATACTGACAGCCAACGCCGCGCTTATTCTTTCGTCAGCGTCCAGATGCAACAACCAACGCGCCTCGGTTTTGTCCGAGGCAAAATTTCTCTGAGCGGCGAAATCGTTATCCCAAGCGCGATAAAAAATTTTAGCGCCGTATTTTTCAGCGATCTCAATAGTTTTGTCCGTACTACCTGAATCGATAACGACAATTGCATCCGTCACCTGCAAAGCACTTTCTATGGCGGCGGCTATATGTTTCTCTTCATTGAACGTCAGGATCACGACGGCCAAAGCGATAGGCGCAATATCATCAACTTGAGACATGAACACACAACTCCTCACATCGACTGTTCATAGGCCGCGAGCAAGACGTTCCGTTTTCTCCACGTAGCGGATCGTTTCCGTTGCGGAAAGCCCCTTCGCCAAGGGGAGGATGATGACCTCTTCGACAAATTCACACCCGGACAGCTCTTTAGCTCTGTAGTCGCCCCCCCCTTGGCCAAGAACGTGGGGCCTCAGCTCGGACAACAGCTCGGTGGGGGTGTCTTCGTCGAATACGACCACCAGATCCACGAAAAGTTCATCATCAAAACACCGGAATTGATATAGTGATTCGGATCACAGCCCATAAGTTTTTCCCCGATAGCAGTGGCGGAAAACCGGAGGTCATCACGACGCCAGCGTGCCTCGAATATGTCTCCTTTCGGGTCGTAAACCGCTAAAACTACGTGAATGGTATCCATGAGTAAATCTTTTCTGTCGGAAAGCGTAACTCTATCTACTGCGTGCGTAACCGGTTCAGTTCTTCAACGGAAAGGCCGGTGAACTTGGAAACAAGGTCAGCGGACATAGCGTCAGCGAGCATAGAGCGCGCTACGTCAAGCGCTTTTTCGTAAGCGCCTTCAATTTTGCCTTCAAGTTTGCCTTCAATTTTGCCTTCATCCCTTACCCATTCGCGGGCCTTTCTCGTCAAAACTCTCTTCGCTATCGGTGGTATATACATGTCCTCATTCCTTTCCTCGCACAAAACGTCAAATTCTTCGTCGAAATCTTTCAAGAGATTTTCAAGACTGAGGTTCAATACGCCTTCGATAAAAAATCCTACTTTCATCCTCACGTCTAACGGAAACCCATACATTTTTAATAACCTTATCATCTCTTTAGCCTGTTCAAAACGCTTTGCCTCGCTTTTGCCGGCTTTGGCTATTTTGACGGCGGCAAGGGTGGATATGGCCAAGGGGTTGTGTTTCATTTTCAAAAGATATTCTTCGTTCAGCTTGTCTATAAAAACGGTGTGGTATTTATATACGGTTTCAGAGTCCAAGAACTTTGTTTCGTAACATGTTTCTTCAGTGGCTCCTTTAGGTGTCGTGCGTATGGCTAAAGCCACAAAAGGGCGGGGCAAGCGCAGCGATATAAGGCAAGAGTACTTATACATGCGCACGTTAAAAGGCTCTCCCCTAATCGTTCCTTGCACTTCTATATGAAGCAGGAGGCATTTTATCTCCCCTGTTTTAAGATGAATATCGACGAGTAAGTCTACTATCTTCTGTCCTCTGCGAGAGCCGGGGATACGAAGTTCTTTATTTAAGAATACAGGTTCTTTTGTCGTATCCGTCAGCTTGTAAAGTTCAGGATAAAATATCTCTAACGCGGAATAGAGAAAAGACTCTAGAAGCTCTTTCCATAACAGGTCTATTCTGATTATGGGCTTTCGTTTTTTACGCATGATTTGGAATTATAGCATTCTTAATTGTGGACTACAACGCTAAAACCGTTTATATCTCGTTCGGCTGCGTTAAATTGACACTGAGGATTATCTGTCTCTATTGACTGTTCCATTTCACGGATTAATTCCTCAGCGAGATAGCCGTCGCTGCGGCAATGCATGTCGGAAATTCCCGTGCGTATTTCGGTGTATAAATTTGATTTGTAAAACACATCAAGCGCCGCGCGCAGGGGAACATTTTGAACGCTTGCGTATTCTTTTATAACGTCGTACAACTTGTGAATCAGGATGTATCTGTTGGCAATCATATTTTTATCACCTCGCAGGACAAATATCGCAAATAACTGTCAATAAGTTTTTGATTTTTAAAACAATACTGGAAATTGGGTTTATTGTATCGTAAGCGCCCTATCGCCTCCTGCGCGCCTATCAGCCCGTCAAAGTAAAGTTGAATTGTGTCGAATACTTTGTCGTTCGCGACGCCCCCGATAACCAAATCCCATTCTCCGTTGGTCTCTTGCCCCAACCTGCAAGCGGTTATAAAATTCAGCCATTCTGAGCTGTGCGTATCAAATTCAAGGATTTTCAAATCTTCGGGCAATTTCTCCACGGCTGCCCTTTGCAAAAAGCTATATAAAGATGTAACCGCGCGTCCCCGCTCTTTGAGAAAACGCCTTGACCAATTAGCCGCTTGTTCTTTTATGGGCGTGAGATAAAAACCTTTCCCGAAATCCGTCCGTCTTCGCGAAAACGACAAGTTCGGCTTTTCTATTGCCAAGTACGAGCCGTGGTACAGTATCATGGCCTTGCCCTCCGGGCTTCCATGTAACCCAACACGTCGCGGACTATGTACTCCTCGCCCTGAGTGTGGAGCGCCTCATAGCATGGAATGATGTAATTATCCAGCGTGTCGCTCTCGTCCGTCATCATTTTATACACGTGTCCGCCCGTTGTGTTGAGTTTTTCGGCGACGCACTCTATACAAAACACCGCGAATTCAAGCTCGTCCGTATTAATGTTGTCTCCCCTCCAATGTCCGCCTTTTGCGGCGCCTCGTTCTTGGTCGATTTATTTTGAATATATTATGCCACAAGCGCGTTGCCTTTGATATATATGAAAACAAAAATTCGTCGCCCAGACGGAGCGGTTTGCGGTTTTTTATTTCCCGAGTTTTACAGCAAAATTCAAAAAAGCCACACATTAAACCTTGCAAACACTAAAAATATAGGCGACATGTTCAATATAAAATCATAGATACATAGAAATCAATCAAAACTATGTAATACCAATGAAATACGGCATTTTTATATATCTAAGTTTTTATATAATTCTTAAATGCCATAACTCCTTGAAAATACCGACTTTATCGGCATATTTTTGGACATTAACTGTAAAACTCGGGTTATACCAAAATCAATTTGAGGGCTGTGTGTTTCTTACCTCCTGCGTTAAGAACTTTGAACTCTCAAGTCCTTTTCTTGTGCCGGAAAAAATATATCTTTCGCTCAAACTATGTTTCATCTAAAATTATCTTGAAGAAGAAAACCTCCTACTGACGCCCTGAAAGTAAGTCAGGAGGAAGATTAGTTATGACTAATCAAAAGCATCTCACACCGGAGGAAAGAAACACGATTGAGCTTCGTTTGAGCAGCGGCTGTTCAT
>BOCC01000118.1 GCA_026002715.1 Synergistales bacterium | reverse complement strand
GTATCAACACGCCAAATTACAGGGAAAGAACCAACGATAGAACGGCGGTTTTACCTGAGCAGTCTACCTGCCAGAGCGGAGCAGATTGGAAATGCTATTCGCGCTCACTGGGGAATAGAAAACAGCCGGCATTTTCTCATCGTCTCTGTTGTGTAGACACTTAATATATTCGTTTAACTCTGAATACGATGAAATACTTGTTATGTCATAGAAGATATTCTCACTCTCAGGTATACGCGCCATCCATGTCTTAAAAAACATCTGTCGCTCGCTTTCCGTTACACTCCTGAGTAATTCCGATACGCTTTGTGAAGTTATTGTTTCAACATAGGGGTGTCTATTTGACGCGCTCCATATATCACATCGTGACAAGGGCAATCCTTTTTGAACAAGAAAGTAAGCAAGCGCGATAATCCTAAGAAACTGTCCCGGTAAGCTTTTCTTCAGAGCCGCCAAAAGGCCTGTGTCACCGGCAACCTTATCGAGCAAAAGAGAAGGACCGATTACAGTAGACCTTGCTGTGACTTCAGGAGCTACCGCAGCGCGCTTTGCTGTGCGCTCTTTTCTGTTTGACGGGATTACTTCGCCTGTCTTGTCATCTATGCGCCCAAGACAAACCTGTTTGTTGCGCGGAGCTTTTTTCTCCTTGTCCCAATACCCTTGAAAAAAACGTCACATATTCAGCGTTTTTTCAGCCGGCAAAAGACCGCAATACTCGCGTCATCTCATAAAAATCCGTCACTACGCCAACCGCCCGCCGCGCCTCAGCCGACATTGGAAAGCCTCTGAGAACACCGCCCAAAAAGCGCTTCAGCAGCACGACGGCCAATCTATCCCCGCACTCCGCCTTCAATTCTTCTGACAGCTTCAACAATATGCCGATACGCTCATTAAACGTGTCATCGCACTCTCGCGACACCGGAAACCCCAAAGCCAAGAGGCTTTTCCGAAACAAAAACGGGTTAGCGACGGCACCTCTGGCCAGCATCACCCCGACGCAGCCCATGCCTATATAATCCAACACGTCCTCCGGCGCGTACACGTCGCCCGACGCGCTGATTTTTCCGGGAAACTTCGCGGCCGCCTCCCCGACAATCTCCTTGTCCGCCCTTCCCTCGTACCTCTGCGCGGGCGTGCGTCCGTGTACGCATACGTTGTCCGCCCCCGCGTTCACCAATCCCTCTACAAAGCGCAGCGTCCGGCTAAGGCTTTCCGGCCTCTCGCCCTCGCCGCGCCTCGTTTTTATCCAGACAGGCAACCCCAGCTTTTTCAGCCCTCGCGTCATTTCAAATGCCGTGTCGGGCGCGTTCATCAATGCCGCGCCGGCTCCGCGCTTCGTGACTTTGGGCATGGGGCAGGCCATGTTGATGCCAAGCGCGGCAAATTGAACTGCGTTTATCTCGGAGCTTATTCTAAGCGCCGTCCCCGCTCCGCCGACGAGCGAGCTCACGTCGGGCGCGAAGAGCTGCAAAACAACAGGCCCCTCGCCTTCTAAAATCCTGAGCATCCCGGCGGTCTTGCGGTTGCCGTGAGTAATGCCCATACAGCTTATCATCTCGGTGTGAGTCAGCCCCGCGCCTAAGCGCGAAAAAAACCTCCGTACAGGCGGCAACGTCACGCCCGCCAAAGGCGCGAGCCAAAGCGGATTTCGAACATGTAGGGGCGCGCCGCCTCTCTGGTCGCCCGTCTTTAATTTTTGGTCGCCCGTGTTCATTTCAACACAGTCGCCCCTGTTTATTTCATTATTTACGGTTAAGCTCATAAAGCAAGCGAAGCCCGTCCAGCGTCAGCCACTGGTCTACGTGGTCTATGCTCTTGGTTATTGAGGCCATCAGCTCGGCGTGTCCGCCCGTCGCCACCACGGGGGGCTTTATTTTAAGTTCTTCGCTGATGCGTTCTACAAGCGCGTCGGTCAGCCCCGCGTAGCCGTAGAGCATACCGGCCTGCACTGACTCCGTTGTGTTGCGCCCAATAACGGACGGCGGGAGCTCTATGCCCACCTGCGGCAGCTTGGCGGTGCGCCCGAAGAGCGCGGTTATTCCCGTGACTATCCCGGGCGCTATGACGCCGCCTAAGTACGCCCCGTCCGGGGACACTACGTCAAGCGTTATCGCCGTGCCGTAGTCGGCCACTATGACGGGGGAGCCGTACTTCGCGCGCCCCGCCACGGCGTTGACTATGCGGTCGGCCCCCACCTCGTGCGGCGCGGCGTAGCGTATCTCTAACCCCGTATTGATAAAGGCGTTGACGCTCAGACACTCGACGCCGAAATAAGCCTTTATCGCATCGCGTATCGGAAGGTCAAGAGGCGGCACGACGCTAGATAGCATCGCCCCGTCTATGTCTCCCGGCTTGAGTGAAATAGTTGAAAGCAAAAACAAGAGGTACACCCCAAACTCGTCCGACGTGCGTAAAATAGAGGAAAGCCGCCAGTGACTCAGGAGCTTCTCCCCGTCGAATACCCCCACGACCGTTGTCGTGTTCCCCGCGTCCATAACGAGAAGCATTTACGCCATCCCCCAATCGCCCGGTTTGTCGAAACACACCAAGCCCTCTTCGCTTTCCCCGTCCAAATAGACGAAGAAGTCGCCTTTGTATACGCGAACCGAGGGGTGCGCCCCAATTTCGTAAGGCGTTTTGTCGAGCCAGTCCGAGGCGTAGACGTTGTTGCTTTGCCCCGCGAAGACCGGCAGATACAAAATATTGTCGGAGTCCATGTCGAGGAAGAAATGGGAGCCGTAGGATAGCTCGGGGTTGAAGTTGAACTGCGGCGCGGAAAGCTCCACGAGACAGCCGCAATTATATATGTCGCCGTATTGTATAGGCACGCCTATGGCCGGGTTTCGGCTCCCCCACCGCCCCGGGCCCGCCAATATGTAGTGCGTCCCCTTGAGCTTGTCGTTCAGTATCCCCACGGCGCGCGCCGCCCCGGCGGGGTCCCACTCGCTGAGATACTGCAGCGGCTCGACGTAGACCAAGTACGGCACGTGCCTAAGCCTACCGTTGCTCACCATGCGGTCTCCCCTGAATATCTCCTGCTCCTTCATGACAACGGGAATCTCCACGCGCGTCATCTCCTTGAAGTGCGTCAGGGGGCGAAGCTGTACGAGCCTAAAATCTTTGCTCGTGGTGTCGTATGTGAACTCCATATCGACGGGCAGCCGAAGCTGAGACTCCATCAGGCGGATGAGGTCGTGCGCGAGGTCGAAAAGATAGGTCTGGCGCTTATGAAAATCGGGAAAGGACACAAGCGGCCTCGTGCTTGCCATGGCGCTGAAAAAGCTGTAAGGCGTCAGCATATTGCTGTCCTCGTCGTAAAACTCTATATACTCGTCGAGGTCTTTGTGGTTTTCCTCGAGGACTTGCAGCCAGTCCCGCACAAAGCCCGTGCGTATCTCGCCCTCGTTTCTGTCGATGTAGTCGAAAAACTCCTGGCTGGATCCCGCTATGCGCTCCGGGGAGTTTCCGGAGGGGCGAAGGGACGGGTTCGTGAGGTAGAAGCTCCGCGCCGCGCCTCTGTCCACGGCTCGAGTGCCTATGCCGAAGCATATGCACATAAGGCCGTCCTCTTTTTGGATGCGCGGGGAGGGACGGCGGAAAATACGCGAGAAGATAGTTCCGGCAAGTTTCGGGTAGTAAATATGGTGCCTGTCCTTGCCCACCATAGACTGAATTATGACGGCCATCGACTCGTCATGGTGGGCTTTGCCGTGCTTTGTGCGGTATTTTCGGGCGGAGGGGTTGAACATTGATACCCACACGCCCCTTATGCACTCCTCCAACTTAGCCATGCGCCAAGACAGGTCGCGGATGTTGGCCGAGAAAAAGGAATCGTACTTGCCGGCGAACGCCAAATCCACCGCGTCCTCCATAAGCGAGCTCGAACGCACGACGAGCGGCGGGTTTCCGATTTTCTCAAACTCGCCCAGTATGCGCTCGAGGTCGCGCTTCAATCCGTCCGAAAAAGACCCGTTAGCCAAACGCTTCTGCACAGACTCCCAGTTGTCCTCGTCGTAGAGGTCGTCAAGGCCGTTTGTGTGCAGAAAATCCTCAAAAACCTCCGTGGACACGACGTGGCTCAAAAAAGGAAGCTCAACCTTGTCCTTCAAATCGGACGCCAATAAAACCGTATGGGCGTAGGCCAAGCCCTTCGACTTTCCGCCGCACCGCCCCTCGCCCAACAGCCAACCGCGCTGTTTATAATAATCTTCCGCTCTGTAACTCAAAAAATCTTCGCTCATTCAGGACACCCCCGTCAGAGAGCGCAAGCCCTCCATTTTTATATCCTATAGAGAAATCACGCAATGTCTTCTGCTTATGTTACTACACTATTGGTTGCGGGGAAAGACTTGGGGCGTTAAAATAAAAGAAGTATAGATTATGATTCTTATGGAGGTTTAAAACATGAAAGAAGTTCATATGTTTATGATGGAGACTTGCCCGCACTGCAAAAAGGCGGCCGCGCTGATGGAGGAAATATTCGCGGAACACCCTGAGTATAAGAGCGTCCCGCTAAAGAAGACCGACGAGACAAAAGAGCCGGATTACGCGGCTACGTTTGATTATTATTACGTCCCGACGTTTTATGTGGGAGGCGAAAAGCTCCACGAGGGCGTCCCGACAAAAGAGGCCGTCGAGAAAGTTTTCGCCGCCGCCTTGTAATACCTACCTAATTGCGTACACGTTGCCGTCGGCGCTGCCAAGAAATAGGATGCCGCCGGCGAACGTGCCGCGCGCGCGAATTTCGCCGCCCGTCTGGAACGTCGATTTGAGAGCGCCGCTTGCAGCGTCAAGAATGGAAAGCGTTCCGTTTCCGCCGCCGACAAACACAAGTCCGTCGGCTATGATCGGCGCGCCCGAAACGGCTCCGCCCTTTGTGTCGAAGCTCCACTTGACCGAGCCGTCGGCCTTTTTGAACGCCACGGCTTTACCGTTAGCGGAGCCTACTATTATAGTATCGCCATACACGGACGGCGCGGTGGTCGCCGGCTCTCCGATGTTGGCCCTCCACTTGGGAATCACGCCCTTGATTTGGACGCGCTGAACGGAGCCGTCCCAGCTTGAGTAGTAAACTTCGCCCTCGCTGACGGAAGGCGTGTTGATAGCCCCGCCCGCCCCGCCGCCCCAGAGACGCTTGCCGGAGTTGGGGTCTATGACGCTGAATTTTCCGTTCTGTTCGCCGAGCCAGACCAGACCGTCCGCGAAAAGAGGCGCGGAGCGCAAATCCCCCTCGGAGTTGTATGACCAAATTTCTTTTCCGTTTTCAAGAGACAACGCAAGCAGTTTACCGTCCCCGCGCACGTAAAAAACTTTGCCGCCGCCTATGGCCGCTCCGTCGCTTGTGGTTTCGGACCCACTGTCGTTCGCGGGCAAATGTTTCCAGAGCGTAGCGCCGTCCGTCGTCCGCAGGGCCGTCACCGTTCCGTCGGCCTGAACGATGACGACACTGCTACCCGAAACGGCCGGAGCGCCGATAATAGAGCTTACTCCGTCGTACACCCAAGCCGCCTTGCCTGACGATACGTAAACGGCGTGTAGCTTGCCGTTGATGTCGCCGGCAAAAACCAAGCTGCCATCCGAGATGACTGAGCTGGTTATGCTTACGCCAGCCTCGTAAATCCACCCCAAAACCCCGCTCCAAGCGTAAGCTCGCATTGAGCAGGACAATAAAAGCAAAGCGGCGCAAAACGCGGACACGCATATCTTTCGGTTTAAAGTTTTCATAAAGCAGACCTCCATACAAAAAATTTAAAATATTAAAAAAATATAATTTTATAGTATCACGAATTTTGAGCCCTATCAAATTCTCGGCAAAAACAACCATGGCAAACGCACAAAAAAGCACGACCGGCCAAGTACGGTTTGCCTGAGCCTACGCAGTCCGCGATAGTATTTTCGTTTGGCAAAACCAAATAAATACCGATTGCAATTGGTAGTCAGATATAGTACAGTATCATACTAAAATCACTATACTATTATAGCAAGCTCCCTATATACCTCGTTCTTGTCTTCCTGCGTCACGCCGAGGTATCGTTTCGTTACGGTGAATGACGAATGGTTATATATCTCCATAATCACGGCGGGCGATATGCCTGACTTCCAAGCGAAGTAGCCGAACGTCTTGCGCAGTGAATGACAGGAAACGCGAAAACAGAACTTCAAAGCCTCAGCGGCGGCTCTGATAATTCTATAAGCCTGTATGCGGCAGATTGCCCCGC
>BOCC01000117.1 GCA_026002715.1 Synergistales bacterium | reverse complement strand
TAACTTCCCTTGAAGTGTCCATATCAGAGGCAAGGTCAGGCATAAAATATGCGATAGCATCCCTTGCGCCGTCAACTATTGCCTGTTTCCACGCGACGTCTCGCCATTTGTGCGGGCGCTTGTTCATATCAAATACCAATTCTGACTTGCTGTCATTTTATCCTAAAGCCAGAATGTCATTCTCGCCGAGACCTGTAAAGTCGATAATGTCACTAACAGACACATTTCGGGCCAACATTTTCCGCGCGACCTTAAACATGGCGTTTTCTTCGCCTTTCTCCATGCCTTTCTCCATGCCTTTCTCCATGCCTTTCTCCATGCCTTTCTCCATGCCTTCCATTACACCTTCTTCTTTTGCAAGTTGCTTTGAATAATCTTCCAGCGATATTGTCTGCATCTTGTACGCCTCCTTCAACTCCCCGCTTATGCCGGAACCTTTCACCCAGAATACCCTATCCGCAAACTCAAGGATAAATTTCTTTTGCCTTTTATCATATTCCTGTTCGTTAGTCACGTTCAGAAGTTCCCACGCGTATTTCTCGCGCAGAAGCGCGTCATCTCCGCTTTCAAGCGATAGACGCGACGCGTACATAATCCGCGCGAAAGGACGCTTGTCTCCCCTCAGTTCTTCCACTTTGTAACTTGGGACGTGAAACGTCCTGAATTTAATAGACGCCTCAAAACCATAGCATGATTCGCTATAAGAGTTCACATTCTTGGCGTCTCCCGTGTATATAGCAAATCCCGTAGTTCTGCCGGTCTGTCTTTGCGCTCTCAGGCGAACCCAAGAATCGAATATCCGTGAGGCAAAGTTTTCTTCGTGCTCGTCCTGTTGCTCGACCAAGCAAGCGACGCTCCAGTCTTTTCCGCCGATCACGGGGACGTTCAGAAAAACGTCAGAGACCAACATGCCTTTATCGGAGTCCGAACCCGCTCTTGGTAGCTCCATGCCCGTTATGCCAGTAACTTCCCTTGACGTGTCCATATCAGAGGCTAAGTCAGGCATAAAATAACCGATAGCGTCCCTTGCGCCGTCAACTATCGCATGCTTCCACGCGGTGTCTCGCCATTTGTGCGGACGCTTGTTCATTTCCAACACCAATTACGGCAACGCCAAAGATTCATAAGAATGGTAACCCGCCCCTTCCATTTCTCGTATTATATCAAATTCACTACTGTTGATTTTGCTTTTTCTTTTGTCCTCTCCGCTGTCATGGCAGGATGTCATCGCGTCGGGCGCTCTGTCCGCTATTCGGAGGGGTGAGGACTTTTTCTGCTCGCCTCTGTTGCGTTCGATTGTCAATGTACTTTGTAGATTATATATATTATTATATTAAAATCTTTTTCTTTGTCAATTAAAAAGCGTGAATCTGCGACAAAATTAAGCGATTTACTTGATGTAAAGCAAAATATTGTTGATATTCTACTCTGATGTAGTTTTATTTAATTTTAACAAAAGAAGGCGCGAAAATGGAACTTGTTGAACCAATAAAAGACATTCAAAAAATAGCGGATATGAAAGAAGCCCTTCGCATAAACCCCAACACCGGACTACGCGATGAAGCGATGTTTGTGATGGGGATAAACACCGGACTGCGCATCTCCGATATTGTCACGATGGTAACAGATGACGTACTGGACGGCATGATTTACCGAGAGTCGGTCGTTTTAAAAGAACGAAAAACAGGAAAACGCAAAGTTTTTCCGCTGAATGAATCTGTTCGCAAAACATTAAAAATCTATCTTGATACCCGTAATGTAGTGAATGACGAACCATTATTCCCATCCCGAAGCAAGAAAAATATGTCCCGCGTCCGCTTCTGGCAAATTCTCAATAAGGCCGCTACAAAAATAGGTTTGAAGCATATTGGAACCCACACATTGAGAAAAACATTCGGATATCATGTATTTGTGAAATCTGAAAGAAACCTTGCCCTTGTTCAGAAATTACTGAACCATTCTTCGAGCATCGAAACACTGCGATATATAGGGATAGCGCAGGAAGAACTCAATAACGCTTATTTAGGATTAAATTTGTAAAAGTGTATTTTTTCCTTTCCAAAAACTGCGTCGTTAAGGAAGCTGTCATCCATGCACAACTTCCTTTGAATCCTCGGCAGAAACACGGTTCTTGCCGCCGCCAAAACACTCTTGAAATTTTTTGTTGCTTCACAAATGTTGATGCTGTTAAACTCCAAGGGAAAACCATAGAGGAAATTTTGGCTATGGTGGAGTATCCGGAAGCGGAAGGCGGCGAATGGAGGGAAAAAGCATGTGTTATAAAATATGATTCAAACTTTTCATCTTCTTCCGGTGATACAGGTCTTACTGTTTTAGTACCTTATAATTTAACTAGTATCGCCCCAGACCCAAAAAACAAAAGAAGGACTATTTTTAATTTTAGTGGAAAAATGATGGCGCCAAGACGTATTGAGGGAAAGTATAATGACAGCGGTACCAAGGAAAGCCCCTTGGATGTCTATTATGGCACTTTTATTGATAATGAGAGTCATTATGTTTATGTAGATCTATTCAGCTCTCTTGAAACACCATCATATGTATATAGCTACGGATATATTATCGTGCCCTTTTTTTAAAAACACGAGAGTTCTCAGGAAGTCCCCCGACTCTTAGGCGGCGGGAGTATGTTACTTTTTTGCTTATGTCAATCGAACAGGAGGGTGGCCAAATAACGGCCACCCT
This sequence comes from Synergistales bacterium, assembly GCA_026002715.1. Classification (GTDB taxonomy): domain Bacteria; phylum Synergistota; class Synergistia; order Synergistales; family Aminobacteriaceae; genus BNVG01. The sequence goes on along the minus strand of BOCC01000117.1, from coordinate 3,642 downwards.
CCTGTTCATTTGTTGTTATTACAGACATATTGCAATTTTGCGAGGCATAGGTTAAAAAGTTTGGGAGTTGAGGTAATGTGACTGAATAACTATTCACAACATGAATCTACGGACTCGTTTGTAATTTTTTCTGAAATATCATTGTTTTCTTCTGAGCAACAGTCTTCCTCCAAACTTTTTTCAATCACGCTATTATCTTTTTCTTTATTTATCTGAAGATTACTGATTTTATGAAACGTAGACGGAGGTGAAACTTTTATTGATATAACACCGTTTACCCCTAAATTTTCAATTGACACAGATGGTATCTTTTGTGCTAACACGCGGAAACGCTCCTGTGTGGAGATATCAGCATACTTTTTGTGAATAATCACATGTCCCGAAACAAATTCCGATCCGCAGCATCCCGGCGCTACGTATTCAATTTCGTAAAAGTCTCCTGTCGGAAAATTCGGCAGATATTTATTCATAAGATACTGAAAATTTGCCTTTCCGTCATGTCCGTCGCCGGCAATCAACCATTTAGGATATATAGCGTTTGCGGTTGCAACGGAATGCCCTGTCGCTAATACCCGAAGGTAAATTCCGTATTGAGTCCAAAAATCTGCTATAAGAGCATCTCGGATTTGATCGAAACATTCAAGTTCGAGGCTTACAATGTTATCGGCGGTACTATGCTCGTTATCGCCTGAAGCCGCAACGGAGACTTTGCTGCTCGTCGAGACGAAAACAAACAACAAAAGAACTAATAGCATTGTTTTTGGTATATTGATTCTTTTCATCATGATTTTATTCCTTTCTTTGTTGCTTAATTCATACCAAACCCTATCCCAACAGGGATACGCAATTTTATTTAACGTCAGTATCTCTAACGCAACCTCCATTAATCCTAGCATAACAAATGGGTGTACATCTACAATAAGGCTCGCAATCGTGACCGTAAGACATGTTGCACTGATCCGAATCTCCACCACCTACATCCTTCGACCCTATTTGTTCCAACACCCATTCCTTCCACTGGTCTGCTGTCCAGTGCTCGAACTTAACAGCATCAACATTTGATAAATCCGGAGTTTGAATCGGAAATTTAAAGTCAGGCCCAGGTTGGTTGGCAAACTCCGAAGTCCCCGCCTTATCCGCGTAAGCCACCCGGAGATTCTCCTCGCTCTTTCCTCCCAGCAACGATGAGTTGTTGGAATTCGTCACCCACACGTTATATGCCTGAGCCGACGATGCCCCCGTCCTTCCGCCGAGCGTCATAGAGTTCAGAGTAGCGCTGTTCGCGGTAAGGTTCCCTACGTTGGTGATATTGGTGTTGCTCATGTTGAGGCCGTTCTTCATAGCAACGGCTCCGTCAAGCGCGGATGTGCCCGTCACATGCAAGTTACTGACGTTATTTAGATCCACTTCTCCGTCCAGAACTATCTTCGGGGCCTTGAGCGTGATGTTGTTATTGGCCACAATTCTAAGGTTCCCGTCCCCGTTCAGGTAAATGCTCGCGGTTCCGCCCAGACCGAAGTTGATCTTACCTTCTTTAGTTGCGGTAGTGCCGTTTATAGACTCGCCATTCTTTAACAATGTCAGATTTCCACCGATCGAAGCATCCGCCCAAATAGCCAGTGCGAGGTTGTTGCCGTCCATCCCGTTCGCGGCGTCCCTGCGGTAGATGTTCTGAAGTCCCATGATCTGCCCCTTGTTATCCTCGAACCGTATGTAGTTCGCACTCATGGCGCCGTCAGGCAGAGATCCTGCCGCGTTTTTAAACAATAGTCTCGCAACCGGATCACCGATTCCGCTGTTCATTTCTTGCAGATTGACGCCGATAATCTGTCCGTCTTTTCCTTTGAAATTCAAGGTCGGTGTAAAGACTGTGGCGTCGCTCTCACCTTTCGCCTGAGCGGTTCCCGCATTCGTGCCCTTCTTCGCGAAAGTCACCCAAGAACCGGGAACAAACGTAATATCGGGGCCGCCTGTCTCGCTGTTCAATGCCTTTGCGATATCCGGGTCAAGAGTCAAACCGTTATTTCTTACGAGCGAAACATTAAGCGCGTCAGACCCCATAAACGCGGACGGAGGATCGACCTTCATTGAGATGACGCCGTTTTCTCCTATTCCGCCGTCAATTGAGACGCTGCCCAATAGTGCGCGGATGCGCCCCTGCGTGGACACCTCGGCGTGTTTTCTGTGGATGACGACATGTCCCGGAGCCGGCAGCGGTTCGCCTGCCACAGGCGCGACGTATTCAATCTCGTAATAATCAGTTACCGGAATCCCTGTGGTTCTGGACAACGACTCCAACTGACTTTTTAAATCTGGTAAGTACTTGTCGGCAAGGTACTGAAAGTTTGCCTGTCCGTTGTTAGGTGTAGAACTGAGCGGCCACTTGGGATATAGAGCATTTGTTACCGCCGGATCGGGAGCAGTCCCTGTGGCCAACGCCTGAATATACAACCTGTACTGCGTCCAAAAATCAGTCAGTAAAGCGTTTTTGATCTGACTGAACCTCTCGGCCTCAAACCTCGCCATCTGGTCTTGCAGCGCAACGTTATCGACACCTGTCCTTGTGTACTCGTTATACTGCGAGACAGGAGCGGCATCGGAGACCTTCCCGCCGCAGAGCAAAACGGCAAACAACAGAACGACCGAAAGCACAACCTTCTTCGTTATTCCAACCTTTTCCATATTTCTCAACCCTTTCTATTCAATTAACATTATGCTCCGTCGAATAATATTCGGAATCCCGGAGCTCCCCGGAAAAATCGTATAAACCAGCTCATACGGATTTTCCCTGACCTGTACGTTTGGGAACGCCTTGCGGATTTTTGTCACCCCCTTCTCCCAAAATGGATTCTGCGTAATTCCGGACATAATAGGAAAATGTAGTTCATAGACAGGATATAAAATTTGCGTGTCCCATATCTCGTTCGCGATTTCTTGAGTCATATCGTCCTGAGCCACAAATAACAGCCCGTTTTTGGACGGATATAACCAAATCCAACGCACATAAAACCTTGTGCCGCCTGAATGAAACAGCCCGTTGTTGTCCCCGTACTCTTCCGATTGTATGAACGTATTTTGAATTATTTCCCGTAAAATCTCATTTTCTGAAAGAAAATCCAACAACCATGCGAAAATTTCTTTGGAAGAGGTCATAGTCAGCATTCTTTTATATATTCTTTCCGTGTCTATCGCTTTGAGGTTATCGTTATGTTTATTGACTGCTTCTATTTGTATGGGAAACAACATATTAAAGAGCCTGAGTCGCTCCTGAAGTGTTTCTATTACCTCAATTTGCCTCTCCGCGCTCATCCGAACTTTTACAGCTTCATGGTTAAGTCGTAATTTAGTCTCGGCCTTAGCAGTGCCAACAAGTATAAACGTAACTAATCCAATTGTCAAGAAGATTTTAGTAATCACAGCAATTTCCCATGCCTAACCCCGTTTTCAATAGTTGCCGCCCCCCGCACCTTAAAAATCGCTCAAATGGGGGGAGATGGCGAATTTTTGTCAAATCGTTCATCCTGTTTTTAGGCTCAAGAGACCTCGGCATTTTATGCCGGGGAGGAATGAGCCTTTCTCCTTTCTTGTTCTACTAAAATGGTCTTTCTTTTCTCAATCAGTTTAAGTTTCTTATAACTGATT
>BOCC01000116.1 GCA_026002715.1 Synergistales bacterium | reverse complement strand
GAAAGAAGCTGTAGAGAACTCTTTCGATGACCTGAAAAATCAACTCGATATGAAGAGGCTCAGGATACAGTCATCAGCCGCTATGGATTCAAGGTTGTTTATACAGTTCATTGCGCTTATTCTGCTCAGTCAAATAAGAAATATAGCAAAGAAAAACGAAGCGTTGAAGCATAAAACCATTCGTGAGATAATGGAGGCAATGGAAACAGTGACGGAGATAATATACTCCGGTAAGTACGGGAAAATCGTGACAGAAATAGACCCTCTTCAACGAGATATTATGAAGGCGTTTGGAGTTTCTATTGAGACATAGGTATACTGGGCGGGGAAATAGGATAGTAATCCATTTTATTTATGAAAAACGCTTACGAGATAACAGCCGATGTTGTGTATGTTGATTATATTTTGGACTGTCGGCAAAACAGTCGTATAGCCGCTTATCTCGAACACTGATTCAGAAAATTCCGGATATTGTGCCACAACTGGACGATAATGTAAAGTTTTTGCGCTGCCTATGCAAAAACTCCTCACGAGACAGGGACATATAATTCTAATGCGCGATATAGTTAAGCGAGGGGAAATTGTCAGACCGGCATAAAACGGTTAATTTTATATCGCTTTATCGCTTGAGATTATCAAACGCCCTTCTAATATATCTATCCTTGTTCTTAATTCCCGCTCAATCAAAAGCTGTTCTTTTGTTATCTCGTCTCCGTGCATCCAGCCGCGCGAGGGATGTTGTTTTTTTAGTTTGCTGATAACGCGGCAAATTGCGCTCCCCAGTTCGTCGGCTGTCGCCCATGCCTTGAAAAGCTCTATTCCATTCATAAAGAGTTCATTGATTGCCATATAGTTATCTTTCGCAAAGGAAATATGGATAAACGCCGCGCGGGGTTTATTTAATTCAACGGCGGAATTGAGCTCGTCTTGCGTCAATGGTGATTTGCGGTCTATGCTGTGGTCGGGGCCTACTATCAATAGATAATAATCGCAATCGTCAATTTCGCGCCGGACGGACGGCCAATCATTGCCGATATTGTTTGAATGAAACATCCCGGCAGGGATGCAGTCTATTTCGAGGAGAGATTTCATTATTTCGTTTCTTGTGTCTAAGTCATTGGTGAGCGCGCTCACGTAGACGATGTGGCGTTTTTCGACAAGGACGATTTTATCTTTGTCATTTTCAGTCTTGACGGGCAGACGACCGATAATCTCGTCGAGCCCCATATTCAGATAATCGGCCACGGCAACGAAAAAATCAACGCTGGGGCTGACCCTGTCGTGTTCGATGGCTTGATAGTGCCTTTCAGATTTTCCCACTCCGAGAGCCACTTGTTTTTGCGTCAAGTGTTTTTCTTTCCTGATTTGCTGTAGACGTTGCCCAAGGTTCATGGAAAACTCTCCCGTTTGAAAATTTTGCTTTAAATTTTTAATTGACTTGACTTGAGATATATCTCGTATTAGTATCATCAACACGAGATATATCGGTATTACGATTGACGGTTAAGAATTTAATAATTAAATACAGCACAGCACGACACAGCACAATAAAACAACCAACAAAAGCCTCCCCATAATTATGTTGATGATGGGTAGGCATTTTGTGCGTGCTTGCATTGTATTATAACTTATTTTCTCAGGCCAAGGCTGCATTATATTTTTTGCCTTGCGGACGAGATAAAAATCGTGTTGAAGACTCGAAGACGGGGCGATGGGGCAGAGAGGGGCTTTTTTGTGTTTGAATTTTTTGGCTTCTGAATCATTTTGTGAGGGGGGCGTTTTGGGTGAAGAATAGTTTGGAGTTCGTAGGCGCTGTTGTTGCTTTTAGAAAGGACAGGAGGATTTTAATATGAAGAAAACGGCTTTGGTCTTGTTATTCGTGATGTTATTCACTCCAAATGCGTCATACGCGAATGAGATTGTTATTAAAGGAGGAACGGAGGTTCTGTTAAGGGTCGTTGACAAGATCAAGTCAGGGGAAATTAAAGAAGGATCAATTGGTTCCGAAAATTATTTTTATAGGGAGGCGTTTTAGGTGAAAAAGAGTTGGAGTTCTTGGGCGTTGTTGTTGCTTTTAGGATTGGGATTCATCGGCAATGTCTGCGGCGCCGCAGCCGCGGCCCCAAGTATAGAGTGGCAGAAGTCCCTCGGCGGTTCTGGTCATGATGAAGCCTATTCCATTCAACAAACAACCGACGGCGGTTATATCGTCGCGGGATTTTCCGAATCCAAGGACGGCGACGTGTCCGATCATCATGGTTATGGCGGCTACTTGAGCCGTGACTACTGGATCGTCAAACTGAATGCCACCGGAAACATCGTATGGCAGAAGTCCCTCGGCGGTTCTGATTGGGATGAAGCCCACTCCATTCAACAAACAGCCGACGGCGGCTACATCGTCGCGGGATTTTCTGAATCCGACGACGGCGACGTGTCCGATCATCAGAGCTACCGCGACTACTGGGTTGTCAAACTAAATTCCACCGGGGGCATCGTATGGCAAAAGTCGCTCAACAGCGGTGCAGCCTATTCCATTCAACAAACAACCGACGGCGGCTATATCGTCGCGGGAGATTCTGGCATCATTAAGCTGAATGCCGACGGAAACATTACATGGCAGACGTCATACGATTTAGGCGTACTCATTGGAGGCGATCGTTCCATTCAACAGACAAGCGACGGCGGCTATATCGTAGCGAGCGCTTCTATTGACAACGGCGGTAATTACTTGATCATCAAACTGAATGCCACCGGGAATGTCGTCTGGCAAAAGTCGCTCGGTGGGTCCGCTTTGGATGCCGCCGCTTCCATTCAACAAACATCTGATGGTGGCTATATCGTAGCGGGGATTTCCGCCAGCAATGACGGCGATGTGTCAGGGAATCATGGTGGTGAATATATCTATGGTGACGTGGTTGCCAATTTTGACTACTGGGTAGTCAAATTGAATGCTACCGGCGACATCGTATGGCAAAAGTCGCTCGGCGGGTCTGGTATAGAAGAAGCCCATTCTATTCAACAAACATCTGACGGTGGTTATATAGTAGCGGGGACTTCTAGCAGCTATTTGAATGACGGCGACGTGTCGGGCAATCATGGCGCGCTTGACTACTGGATCGTCAAGCTGAATGCCACCGGGAGCATCGTATGGCAGAAGTCCCTCGGCTGCGGCGGCGGCGCTGATAGTCGTGCCTATTCCGTTCAGCAGACATCCGACGGTGGCTATATCATCGCGGGATACTCATCCGGTAACGAAGACGACGTGTCGGGTAATCATGGCGGCGAAGACTACTGGATCGTCAAGCTGGGGTCGGACGGTAGTGGAAGAGGAGGTTCCGGCGGTGGCGGTGGTGGTTGTAATGTAAGTTATGGCTTGTTCGTTCTCGTAGTTTCTGGTTTCGCGCTGATCTCAAAGCGTAAATCGCGCTGAACAACAAGTGTATGGGGATTCTACGCAGTATGCCAGACATGTTGAGTGGAGTCCCAAGCGAGATTTAACGCCGCGAGAAGTTGAGTATTTAGCAGAACGCGGTTTCTAAATTATTTTTGAGGAGGCATTTTAGGTGAGGAAGAGTTGGAGTTCGTTGGCGCTGTTGTTGATGTGTGTACTGGTCTTAATTTTAAGCGGAGTGAGTAACGCGAGTGAGAATAATGTAGTTTTTCCGGTCAATAGCGACGGGAAATGGACTCATCTCGAAGGATCACGTGGGCATACCTTTAACGTATGGGGGATTAACTCAGATATTGCAAGACATTTTGGGCATCGCTTCAGTGATCTTTATGCTTTGGATTTAAGTGGTGGTAATGGTACCGACGTTAGACCCATTGCCTTAGGCGTAGTTGAATGGGTACAGGAAAATTACGGACTTGTAGTTATTAAGCATAATACGCCGCCTCTTGCGCCTACTCCAATTAAAACAAGCTCAGATTTTATAAATGCTCATGTAGAGGGGCAAGAATGGTATAGCGGCTATATGCACATGAGGAATATATCCGTTGGAAGAGGTCAGACTGTAACAACTGATACTATCCTTGGAAAAATATCTAATGTAACAGGTTCGGGGTCTGTACCGGTTCATTTACATTTTGCGGTCTACGATAAAGACATGTATAGTTTTTCTCCTTGGCTTCTTAGCGACGTATTCCGTGAGAATAAGATTACTTACAAAGATGATGGTGGTGTAAATAGTCACTACAAAGGAGATGATGCGGTTTTAGGAAAATACAAGAACACAAAAACGGATGTATGGTTCGGAAATAATTCTCATCCTAACTATCGTAGTGATGTGAATCAAGGATCTGTTTTATTAGGCGGAAATTACGTTGCCACAGGTGGCCATTACGATAGTATAGAAAGTCAAACAAACTCTCCATTGGAGAACGGTAGTTTGACTATTGACGCGAGAGACTCTGCCGTTGGTAAGGACTGGCTTCATCTTAACACCAACGGACGCATCAATTTCAAAAGTGGGGCGTGGTTGAGTATTAACAAAGACATGGTTTACAAGAAAGAGAAGGTTGGCAATACCCCTTCTGGTAATCCGCTTCAGAAATGGGACGGAGTTAATACGGAACATATATATTATAGTTCAGCGGGCTATCGTCCAGTAACACTTCACGCGCGTTATACATTGACACAGAAAGACCAAAATACGTTGGAATTATTGGTCGAGCATATATTTCCAAAAAAGTATTCGAACATTGTCGTGACTTTTCAAAAGAGTTCCGCGCAATCGTCGTCTTTAAGCGTCCTTGATAATAGCGTACAGGAAATAGGCGCAGGCTCATCGGAAGGTGCTCTGTTAGTTTCGAAATAGCGCAAAGTATATTTTAGCGGATTTGATTTTTTAGAAAGGATGATGACAATGATATTCAAGCGTAATGTTCTGTTTCTTGCGTTTTTGGCGATAGCTCTACGTGTAGTTATGACAAGTGCGGCTGACGCCGCGACGGGATATGCCTGGATAGGCGGTGTGGAGTACGATTCTCCCTATGATTTGACCACCGATAACAGCGGCGCTGGGTGGTCATGGAGCGCGGCGGGCAATAAATTGGCTATTGATGGTGCGTATGTTCATAATATTAATATTAGTTGCAATAGCGCCGATGTGATAAATCTTGAGGTCAACGGCGCAGTGACAGTATCTAACGGGACTTACGGCTCGGCAATTGTGTCAACCGGTTCTCTCAATATCTACGGAACCGGAACACTCACCCTTTTGCCCTCTGAAATAGGCACAGAGTACAGTATCCCCACTATACGAGCCGCTCAAGACCTGATAATTTCCGGCGGAACCGTGATAGTCACCGCCTACGACGAGCTCAACAGAGCGATTGTTTCTGAGTATGGCAACGTGATAATCAAAGGTACAGCCAATGTGACTTTCACAGTCGACGGCAATAAAGGCAGGGGCATCTATGCTTATGGAAATGTAAAGATAGATGACAGCGCCATCGTGACCATTGAAGGGACGGGGCCAAATAGCGAAGGCATTCTCACACAAAACGGCGATATAACTATAGATTCCAACGCAGTTGTCCGCGCAAAGAGGACGGGCGAAGGATATGCGCTGCACGCTCGTAGTGGAAGTATCATCATTAACAGTAATAACGTAACATTGTTTGCCGATGATGAAGAGTACCTTTCTTCCGTGCCTATTAAAGGAACGGGGAATGTTGATACCGTGACACCTGAGAATAATCCCGAAACCACCAAGAAATCCGGTGGCGGAGGTGGTTGTTCCGTTGTCGGGTTAGGTGTCTTTGCTCTCTGCGCGATAGTTTTGTTGAAGAAAAGCGTCAAGCGTTAGGTTTTGAATTTTTGGGGGTGGCCTGAATTTGCGTCCGCCCCCAAATAATAGCGACTCAAAGTTTCTGGGATAGTCACAAAATCTGCCCCGGAGCTTCATTTTGAAAGGAGAGGTCTAAATTGTTGAGAAAAACAGTTTGTGCGTTTTTATTGGTTGTCGCGGTGTTCTTCTGTGTATCAGATGTTTCCGCCGCCACAAGCCCAACCGGCGCGGCGGTGAACAAAGAAGATGCGGAAAAGGCGCAAAAAAGGACGCAAGAACAACAGAGGATAATCAATAGCCCTCATGACGACTTTGCCAGTAAAGATGAGTTGTTCAAGACATTCGGAGATAAATATATCGGCGAAGATAAAAAACATCAGGATCAAGTCAATATAATTATCTTGGCGTATCGTGCGTACAAGAATCGAAATCCGAGCGTTGGAGAAATTGTAACCGTTCAAGCTCCCTGAGAGGTTTGAAAGTTAAAAATACTCGGCGTTGTTGTGTTTGCGCGGTGAGAGGCGATTAATTGCTTCAAAAAACTTGTCACATTGACGCCATTGCGGCGGCATGT
>BOCC01000115.1 GCA_026002715.1 Synergistales bacterium | reverse complement strand
CTTTCGCTTGGCTCGACAAATGCCGCCGTCTATGGAAAAATTGTGAGCGTAAAATCCCCACAACTTTACAAATGATCTTGCTTGCCTTTGTTTCGTTGTTGTTGAAAAGATATTGAACAGGTTCTTACACGCGCATAATTTGAGCAGGGGCGCGCGTATATGTTTATTTCTTGAAAATAATGTATTCAAATACAGGATGTGCGTCTTATACTTTTGCGGCGTAATGACCGTGGGACACATTATCTACGACCTGAAGCGCGGGATATCCGCCTAAGCGGGAAAGTTTGCCATATGACACACACTATCGAAAGGAGAGTTTTTCACATGAAAAAAGCAATTTTGGTTGTTCTTTTGTTGACGGGGATTTTCGTTTTTGCGGGGATTGGCGAGGCCGCGATGAGCGTGGAAGAGTTTTGTAAATTGTGCGAGATGGGTACGCCCAATGAAGTTGAAGCCGCGATTAGGGATGGCGCGGATGTGAACGCGAGATACGATGATATAACACCTTTGATGCGTGCCGCTACGTATAATTCCAACCCGGAAGTCACTGCGCTCCTGCTTGAGAATGGTGTGGATATAAACGCAGAAGATGCAGACGGCTTGACTGCTTTAATGCTTGCCGCCTACAATAATTCTAACCCGGAAGTCATTGCGCTCTTGCTCAAGAACGGCGCGAATCCGAACGTGAGAGACAGTGATGGGAAAAGGGCGATAGACCACGCCGGAAGGAACGAAAAATTGAGAGGCACGGCGGTTTTCAAACAGCTTCAGGAGGCTTCAAAAGTCAAAATCAAGCGGTAACGATTTCGCCTCGCCATAACAGTCACCCTCCGTATCATCTGTTTCCGGCAATAGAGCAAGGAAATATCCGTCAGCTAAATCCTTTACATAATTGTCGGTAACATCTTCTATCTCTTTCTTGTAGTAAATGGCAAGTAAAACAACGAGATTGTCTTTGCTGACCATAAGGTAAATCAGACGATAACCGTTAGATTTACCTGCATTTGTGTCGAGATTTGGCAAACGCAGCTTATAAACGCTGTAAGGAATAGGCGATTCGACACGCAGTATTTCATCACCATCGAAATCACCCTTTTCAAAGTTCTCAATTACCGTGTCACTTTGGTCGGGCAAAGAATAAAACTTCTTTTTACGAGTAAGGCGGCGAAATTGTTTTGGGAAATCACCGCCGATATTTACGTTGGAAGATTTTAACGTCTCTCACGTTTATCCTCTTCAATTTCGGCGCGGACTTTTTTGATGAAATCCCTTGCAGCGCCCGTTGTCTTTTCTTTGCCTGTGGCAATTCGTGTGCCGTGTTTCAACGCGTTGATAAAACTGACGGCAAATTGCTCTTTTGTCATAGTATCGCCCGTGCGGTCCGCAGTATTATTCATTATATCCATAGCACACCTCCAAAATAGTGAATGGGATTCTCTTTCAGCTTTAATATACCGCTTCTTGGGCGTACATGTCAATTCGAAAATCCGGGCAAAAAATAAGCCCTCCGAACCTTAAACATAGGTCAGAGGGCTTGAAATAATTATTATGCTTTGCCGGCATAAGCCGCGCGGGGATTGTGGAAAATGCCAGGCTAATCTGTTAGAATACCGCGCGTAACACACAACACATCAATAGGGGAGAATTTTACATGAAAAAGATAATTTCGGCTGTTTTCGCGCTGTCGGTTCTTTTTATGAGCGCGGGGATTGGCGGCGCCGCGATAAGCACGCAAGAGTTTGCCGACCTGTGCAAGAAAGGCACGCCCGACAAAGTTAAAGCCGCAATCAATGGCGGCGCGGATGTAAACGCGAAAAACTCCGATGGCTGGACAGCTTTGATGGTTGCCGCCCAAAATAATCCCAACCCGGAAGTTATCGCTACTCTACTAAAGAACGGCGCGGATGTAAACGCGAAAAACTCCGACGGCTGGACAGCTTTGATGTTTGCCGCCCAAAATAATCCCAACCCGGAAGTTATCGCTCTCCTGCTCGAACGGGGCGCAGATGTAAACGCGAAAAACATCATCGGCTGGACAGCTTTGATGCTTGCCGCCGCGAATAATCCCAACCCGAAAGTTGTCGCTGCCCTGCTAAAGAATGGCGCGGACGCACAGGCGATAGACTACGCCGGAAGAATGGCGATAGACTACGCCAGAGACTACGCCGGAGGGAACGAAAAATTGACAGGCACGGCGGCTTTCAAACAGCTTCAGGAGGCTTCAGAAGTCACCATCAAGCGATAACGATTTCGCCGTGCCCTAATCACTTGTTCGGCAAATCGACAAAAAGAAGGGCGACAACGGAAGTGACCGACGCACATCACAGGCGAAAAGGCCGCCCTTTTGGGCGGTCTTTTTTATTCTTTTTCTTTTACCTTCGTTAGCGGTGAGCGGGCGGTGCGCGCGATGTCGCCGCCTTGTTGGTGATTTGTCTTTTTTGCTTCGCGTTGCGTGGTTGTTGAGTGTGCAATGTGATACAATCATGGCGAGGTGATATGAAATGGCTAAAACCGCAAGCCTGAACATCAGAATTGATCCTGAAACAAAATCCGGCGCCGAGAAACTTTTTTCACAATTCGGTATCACAGTTACGGACGCGGTAAATATGTTTCTCCGCCAGTCCTTGATGGTCGGTGGTCTGCCTTTTGAACTTAAACAGCCTCGCTACAAAACGGAGACAGAGGCGGCTCTTCAGGAAGCTCGCGGGATTATAGCCGGACAGATCAAGACAAAGGCATATCACAGCGCGCGCGAATTGTCAGAGGAACTTGACAGAGAAATGCTGTCGGAGAATTGAACAGAGTGTTTGAACTTCACACAACTTCACAGTATCGAAAAGACCGTAAACGGGCAAAAAAACGCGGGCTTGATATGGATTTGTTGGATGACGTGATTCAACAGCTTATAGAGGGAAAAACGCTCGACTCCAAGTTCAAAGATCACGCCTTGATTAGTAACCATGAGGGTTTTAGAGAGTGTCACATTCAAAATGATTGGCTGTTGATTTACGCGCTCGACAATGACCGATTAGTTCTTGTGCTTACGCAAACCGGCTCACATTCCGACTTGTTCTGACGAATATCGAATTACAAAGCAACATATGAATCTTAGCGGCGACGAGTTTAAACAGCCACCGCCCAAGCCGCAGCCCGCCGCGCGGGGCTTGTGGTGGAGCAACTAAGCGACTCACACGGCTCATTCTTCGCCGGTTCACTGCTTATCCCAAGCGGCTTTATTGTACCACAGACAAAACTATTTTTTAAACCTATTTATACAACCCCAAATCCGCAGGCTGCCACCCAAAAATGCCCAACAGACCCGCCGAGAAGGGTTATTCTTGTCTCTTCTAAAAATATTCTTTTAATTATAGGTTTTACGTTGCTTATTTTCGTGTTTTAGCAACACTTAACCGCTGCAATGCTTTGAACTGACGCATAGCATTTCCGAAATCTATAAATAAGTTTGAGATTAATTCATGCCAAACGGTTTACACAGAGCATTATCACAGGGGTGTGATAATGCTCTGTGTAACTTTTTCATTAGTGCTTATGGGGAGTATTATATAATCAATATTTGATGATGTAATTGACCGCGACATTCTTCGGTCGCGTTTCTGTCGAAGTTCTGGCTACTCTTGAAGCGTCGAAAAGTATTCTAACAGAATTGTCACCATGCCAGTTGGTGTGACCCATATAGTTATATCTAGAACCGCTATCAGAAGGATATAAAGCATTCTTATCAGACGGCCCAGTTGCTTTTACTTCAAATTGAGCTGTCGACGCAATATCAATTCCTCCTGTAATATTCTGCAAACTATCCATTTGCGGCTTCCCCAATACTCTGGGGTCAGGATCTATGCCAGCGCCATTGTCTAATCCTCGGAGGAATTGAGCGCGCAGGTCGGGGACGTTATTACCTACCATCTTACGCAACGTGTCATAAACGGCGCCCTTCGGAATTTCTCTGCCATCGCACAGCAGCCAACCCTCAGGGGCGTCCATGCCGAGATACGCCTCAACCGCTCCAACGGGAGCGCTCCAAGCGATAAACTTTACCCGTATATTCTCCAATGCCGCGGTAAGTTTGTCCGTGTTAAACTGGCTTGGGACAATCGGGGCGTCTTCAACGCCGCCAGCGTTTTCTTTATTTATTCGAGTTGTACTGAAAGTAATGTCGGTTTTCCCGGCAGCGTCCACATAGCGGTAGGATTTTATGGAATACGGCTCATAGTATTCCGTATCTTCTTTCTTCTGAAAAGTAAGCCCGTATTTCTTCTCACTTTCCTCCAAATCTCTTGTTGTGATGCGCCTCGTCACGTCGGCATTACCGCCAAAGCTGAATTTAAATAGTTTAAAATCAAGGCTGAAGGAACCTTTAGCGCCGCCTCCTGTTGTGGTATCTACGACCCGCTCTTGCAATTTCTTCAGAAGTTCTTCCTCGGTTCTACCCGAAACCTCTTCCAGATGAGCTCGAATGGGCTGTAAATAGCTATCTAAAAGCGCATTCTGGCTCGCCGCGTCAAAAAGAATTTCCTTGTCCATCTCAAACAACTTCGAGATAATCTGCTCTATGGTGGGTGGTGTTGCGCTAAGGATATCCGGATCGCCCACTATGGTGCTCGTGATGTTTGCATGTAACAGAGTGCTTGCTTTATTCACGGTGTCCTGAAAAATCGGAGCCCTGCGCTCCCTTTGGTTGGCGTCCAAAAGAGTAGAAAAAACTTGCTCTCTGTCAACATCGATTTTATAAGTATACTCCGCTGTGATAGTATTCAGCTGACCTGTGAAGTGGTAGCGGAAGGAAAATTCTACTAAATCTTGATATAACAGGTCGATAAAGTCTTTGTATTTAGTGCTGTCGTCAAATGTCAAAAAGAATTCATAGTCGCCAGATATCTGAAAAAGATTGCCCAACTTTTTCTGAGCAAGTATTTCATGTGTCGAGCGATCACGAACAGTGACAGTCGCGTAGTAAATAGGCCAGGGTCTGATGTCTAAGTTTGTTGGCAGTCCCTTGTATCCGCGCTGAACGATATGTTCCTGGATATAATCCCTCAATTGCGGAGTGGAGAGTGCAACTTTAAATCCGACCACTTGGTTTCCGTTAATTAGTCGGCTGCTCAACACTGCTGCGGGAAGTCCGCGTCCCTCTGTCTTGTTGAGGTAGAGCGCCCAAAGAGGTCTGTGGAAAAACAGATTAGGAATCGCGTCATCGTTCGCGGCATAGTATTGAACTGCCCTGTTAGTCCCATCAAGAGTAAACGCTCCAGTCGCCCTGGTTGTCGGCACCGGCTCCTTGAAGGCGCTCTCCAAAGGATCGAAAGTATCCGCAGCCATAGAAGCGCACGCCAAAAACATTACCATTAACCACGATAAAGCCAAACGTTTCATAAATAATTCCCCTCTTTTCTCAGAATATGAACGGAAGTTTATCTTCCAAATATTTATCCCCCAATTAAACACTGGACTATGTTTAAAATGATTTTCCAACTTATTCCGACTATAGCTAAATTTATAGATTTTTAGCCATAAAAAAAAGTCTAAGATAAGAGGTGTCCTAATGTTTCAATAAAATTTTATCACATCACAATAAAGTAGTCGATATATGAGTATTTGAGTTTCTCAATTTTCATTTCTATATCTCTTAAAGTGCTTGATATTACTATGTTTTTAGTGTTTTCAAAGTTGAAAACAAAATTTTGCGTTTTATCACAGCCATCGGATCGTAAACGCGCTTTTATTAAGCCTTTTTCGCAGCGGAAAATATATCTTCATAAAAAATAGGGAAACTCAAATACTACAAATTCAAGAAGCAGAGCTTCGGGTTTGAGAAGTTTCTTGTGCGCTCGTTAAAATCCATCAGAAACCTTGATTTACTACTGACTGTCGCCATAGGATATATCGGCGTACTGAGTGAAAAAATAGATGAGAGCATTGAGGTTCTCGAAGTTATTGAGGTCTCGAAACACCTGTACGGCTTGTCTAAATTCACATTTTACGCAATAACCGACGGCTTAGCTGAAATATTTGGCGAGCTGTACACCGGGATCTCGTCGTTCTTTGACAAGCCGCCACGCTCAAATCAGCTTCTCCTTTGGAGGTGCGCTTGAAAAAATGGGGAAACTCAAAAGCAGGGCCGTTTCATAAACTTTCACTTTCCAAATGGCACTCGCCTTTTCAAACAACACTATATCAAGAACGCATCGTTATAAAATATCTTGTTGAGGTGTTTCGCTTTTCGCTGTAAAATAGCGGCATGACTAAGTGAAGCGAAAGGATGTCGTACAGTGACGAAAGAGTTAGGCAAAAAACAAGAACGCGACACGGCGCAGATCTTCGACTTAATCTTGAAGCAGTTGATACGATTATCAAGCGCAGCGGTCATTCAATTCATCAACGGTCTGTTTGGCACAGATCACCCGTTAGACAGCACTGTTGATTATCCCAACACTGAAACCGTATCGAAAAAGCTGCGTCGCCTCCACTCAGACACCATCATTATCATAGGCGGTGTATACGCTTATCATATCGAAGCCGAAATAGGGGACGACGAGAACATTGTCATTCGGGTCTTTGAGTATGGCTTGGCTGAGGCCCTGCGTACAAAAACGC
>BOCC01000114.1 GCA_026002715.1 Synergistales bacterium | reverse complement strand
TCATTGAGTTCTTCGAATGTGTGTCCGCCGTCTTTATACGCTATAGCTCGTTCTCGAAATTTTTTATCGTATGTCATACTTATATTGTCGGCATTGCTTTGGATTTAGTTAAATTAAACGACTATACATGTGTAAAATCTAATAAGTATCTTCTTTACTGAACTTTATTGGTAAATTTATCAAAAATAACTTGACAAATCCATTTTAAGTAGGTAATAATATTTTACCTACTTAAAATGGAGGAAGAACGCGTGAGCTATATAATCAAACAAAGATCTGGTAAATATACATATTTGATGGAGTGTACCGCTTTCAGAAATGCGAGCGGCAAACCTGACAACAAGAAAATTCCTATAGGCAAAGTCGATCCTGTGACAGGCGCCCATATATACAAGTCGGACTACATTGAACGAATGCGCTTAGCGGGAACGCCGGTAGAGATAGCATCGGCACAGAAGGCTTTTTCGGCGTATGACATTAAGAACTCGTACATTAGAGAATATGGTATGCACTATCTGTTATGCACTATAGCGACAAGATTAGGTCTTACGGAATCGTTAGCTTCAGCTCTGCCGAAATATTGGCAAGAGGTATTTATGTTGGCTTGTTACCTTGTTTCATCCGGTGACCCGTTTTCGTATTGCGAAGAATGGATCTCGAACACGGAATCTCTGCCTGTCGGAAATATGTCGTCACAGCGTATAAGTGAACTTTTGTCCGCTATAAGCCATGGCGACAGAGAAGGTTTTTATCAAGCATGGTGCGCCCACCGATGTGAAGAGGAATACTTGGCGCTCGACATTACGTCAGCTTCATCGTATTCTGAGTTAGTAGATGATGTAGAATGGGGTTATAACCGTGACAATGAGAACTTAAACATCTGTATGCTGATGGGTGAGACATCTCATTTGCCTGTGTATCAAACAGTATACAGCGGGAGCCTCAAGGATGTGAGCACACTGAAGACCACTCTTTCCATATTTGACAGTCTGACTTCCGGCAAGCCGGTACAGGTAGTGATGGACAAGGGGTTTTACAGCAAGAAGAACGTTGACGCCATGCTTTGCGATGAGCGAATCAAGAAGTTCATCATACCGGTTCCGTTCACGTCGTCGTTTGCTATAAAACAGGTGGACGGTGAACGCAAGGACATCGACAGTATACAGAACACCATTGTTGTTGGCGGTGAATCGATGCGCGCGGTAACGAAAGAGCGAGCCTGGAGTAATGGTCATAAGGTTTTTACGCATATCTACTACAGCGCGTTAAAAGCGTTGCATAGACGTGAAGATTTGTATTCGCACGCGGCAATTCTGAGAGATGAAGCGGAGGCCGAGCCTCAGAAATGGATTAAAGATGACGAGCATACAAAGTACCTGATTATCCGTAGGGCCGAAAATAGTAAAACAGGCTATACCGTGAACGTGCGTGAAGAAGTTATTGACGACGCCCTTAAAACGGCGGGTTGGGTTGTTATCATCAGCAATAAAGCAGGAAACGCAAAAGACACAATGCGTATATACCGCGCTAAAGACGTTGTAGAAAAAGGCTTTCTGAGATTAAAACGCAGTCTTGATTTAGGGCGGCTGCGAGCGCACAGTCAGGAGAACATGCAGAATAAGGTATTCGTAGGTTTTATAGCCTTGATAATGCTGTCAGAGCTTCATTCAGTAATGTCAGACAAAGAACTGTACAAAAAGATGACGATGAAGCATTTAGGGCTCGTACCTCTATAACTTCCGTATTTTTGATACCTAACCATTGGTATATATTGGTTTTATTGACGATAATACGGAAGTTGTTTTGCGACGAGCCCTTAGTCAGAGCGATTTCAAAACAGCGTGTGCAGGAAGTTAACGAAACCAAGATAATCTTCCCAGCCACGAAGGAACAGAAGTTAATTTATGAAGCGTTTGGTGTCAAAACGCCTATGTAGGTAAAATATTTAGCGGGATTTTAGGGTAATAATATTTGCGCGAAGCCCATCAAGTGGCATTTCGGTCAATGCGAAACATGCGGGAAATGGGTAGACCTTGACAACCACCGTAAAACATGGCGTTACTGCGATGATTGCAGAGAGAAGCGCAAAGTTGAACAATATCGAATCGGTCAGAGAAAAAAAAGAGGCAATCCCTCCGATAGTCCTGAACTTTTAAAACGCGGACGACCTCGCAAGAATACTCATACCAAGTTGCATTCAAACAGAATTTAATATCCAGTCTCTGTGTGCTATGCTTTTCACTTTTTCCCATGAGCTCTCAAGAGACTGTAGACCCTTAACAGCGTTGTCTATCACGGCTTGAATTGACTTAAACAATTTGTTGCCGAAAAACTTTTCCCTCAGTTCGTCCCATATTTGTTCTTGAGGATTCAGATCCGGTGAATATGGCGGCAAATACGCTATTTCCATATTGTCCGGTATCTTTAAGCCTTTGGTTTTATGCCAGCCGGCCTGATCCATGAACATCAAAATATGCTCGTCAGGATGTCTGTGCCCTACCTCCTCCAGGAATATAGACATAGTATCTGTGTTTGCGTACGGTAGAACCAAGCTGTCATGACATCCATCCTTTGGGCTCACGGCGGTCGAAAACATATATGTACTCGCGCACCATCGCACTGACAACTTCAGGGCGCACACCTTTCTTTGCCCAGCACCTCTTAAGATCACTTATCCGTCCAAACCTGGCTTCATCTTGAAACATAACCCTAAGCGGACGGTCTTTAGTTTCAGCATTGGCTACCTTTTCCACGAAGCCCCCTTTTTGAAGACCTCGCCGGCCTCTTTGTCGCGTTTAGGATGTTTGGGACGCGGGGTTATCTTGCGCCAGTCGTTACGATCCAAGATTCTGTAGACCGTTGTTTTGTGAACCTTATGCCTTACACGCTGCTCAAGCTCGTCTTTGATTTCATTGACCACAAGGATATGACCGTCGGCCGATTCTTTTTCAAAAGAAGAGAGAAACTCTTTTTCTTCTTCTATTGACATATATTCATGGTGACGTCCGCCGCGTTTTGACTCCGTTAGAGCGTCAACGCCACGGTCAATAAAATCTTTTTGCGTTAAGCGCACGGTATTCACATTCCAACCTATGGTCTTTGCTATATCAAATGTGGACATATCTTGATTTACGCGTAGCCAGACGCACAAGAAACGCTGAAATTCAAATCCCGGCCATTTGTCTTTTCTGAAGTTCTCTAGTTCCAAAATGCGGCTTTCCGGTATTGGTGTTGGTGTACGCATGATCATCTCCCCTTTCAGGGAGTATCATATATTAAATCTTTATTGAATGCAACTTGGTATCAATAGCGAGGTTCATCTACACGAACTTGGGTTCCCTTGGGAGTCACGAACGCGCGTATGGTACCAACGTGACTATACCCCCTACCTACCGCGCCCGTCTATTCGCGCCTCGATGTTGACGCCAAGGGACTACTGCTTAAAAGTCTGCACAATAAATACAGTTATACCAATAGCCTATAAAGTCAGTTCGATTCTTGTCACAAAAAAATACTCACCCCAATATCAGGATGAGTATCAAAAAATTCGGTATATCGACTTCAAAATAACTCAGAATGACTTCCAAGTCTCGCAAGAAAAAGCTCGTTATCACCGCGCTTGAAATATATCAAAAGGAAATCCGGCCTGATGTGACAATCTCTGTGATTTATCCATTTGCCTGTTAGCGCGTGGTCGTTGTACTTATCCGGCAATGGCAAATCATCGGCAAGCAAAATAATAATGTCTGTTAATTCTTCTGCCATCACTCCGCGATAAGTCCTTTTTCTTCGCGCTTAAAATCTTTTTTGTATGTGTTGGTTTCCTTAACAGAGCGCATTACATCGCGCCCTTATT
Source organism: Synergistales bacterium (assembly GCA_026002715.1). GTDB lineage: Bacteria > Synergistota > Synergistia > Synergistales > Aminobacteriaceae > BNVG01. The sequence continues at coordinate 2,800 of BOCC01000114.1, read as the reverse complement.
TCTTCAATCGTCGTTTCCGTGCCTATACCGGCCTCAGCGTCCATCATCGCCGCTATTGTTTCGGCGTTCGGTTTGTCCTCATCGTATAACTTCGCCTGTTTCAAAAATGTGACGTATGGCACAAGATTTATTATCGCCTCATCCGATAGCGTATCTATGGTCTGGTGTAATGTTTCGCGTTCCGCTGTAGCTGTCGTCATAGCCTATCACCCCTCGCACTATATATTAACATACACAGTCCAAGGAATCACGCCCTTGGCCTGTCATTCTGTTTCAATCAGCGTTCAATCCGTCCAACCAGTCTGCCCATTCTTGATACATAGTCCGGCGCTCATCTAACCTCTCAGCGTGGTTATAAGCCGCTCTAACGCTGTTGCTCTCGGCGTGAGCAAGGCATAATTCTATGACATCAGCGTTGTATCCTTGCTCATTTAACTGTGTCGAAACCATGCCGCGAAAACCGTGAGCTGTCATCTCATCATTGCCGTATCCCATAGAGCGCAATGCAATTCTGATTGTATTCTCACTCATCGGTCTGCCATCGTTCCGCGCGCTCGGAAAGATATATTGTCTGTCGCCCGTAAGCTCTTGTATCTCTCTCAAAAGCTCTATAGACTGCCGCGCCAATGGTACAAGGTGGTCGCGCTTCATCTTCATTTTTGCCGCTGGTATGCGCCACAATGCCGCGTCGAAATCTATCTCTTTCCATTCGGCGTGTCGTATCTCGCCCGGATGTTGAAACGTGTATGCAGAAAAAAACATGGCTCTCTGTACCACAAAAGAATTATAGCCACGTATGCGCCGCATTAGTTCCGCAATTTCTGATGACTTGGTTATCGCGCTGTAATGCTTTGTCCGGCTTGGCGCAACAAGCTGTCCTCGCAAACCCGCTGTGAAATCTATCGCGCATATGCCTTTAGCAATACCATACCTTAAAACTTGTCCGATAATATTTTTAACCTTTTTAGTGGTATCAAGTTTGCCAGTTATCTCAATAGTTTTAAGTAGTGCTAAAATTTCCGGTGTTTTTAACTCGGATATAGGCTTGTCGCCTATTTTCGGAAAGATAAAATGTTTCATGCGATAAATAACCGTTTCGGCATGAGTAGGAACCCAACCTTTCACTTGCTCGTTATACCACTCAAGCGCTACAACCTCGAAAGTCAACGACTTGCGCTCTTCCTCAAGTTTTGCGGCCTCTTGCTCGGCCTTTTCACGCTCAACAGGATTGACGCCTTTGGCAAGCTCGGCCTTAAATGTGTCGCGCTGTTGCCTTGCTTCTGACAATGAAACATGTGGATACTCGCCTATGCTTTTTTTAATCACATTACCATCTTTCATACCGCGATAATACCAAAACTTAGCGCCCGTTGTCTCGACTTGGATATAAAGCCCATTATCAACGCGTTCCATGTAGCGCTTGTCTTTTGGCTTTAGTGCTCTAATCGCCACATCTGATAACATTTTTTGTACACACCTCGCTTTTGTACTTTGTACTCATTTGTACTCGATATTTTTTGTACTCAATAGTTTTTTTGAGCACAAAATAAAAGGGATTCAAACCCCACGATTTTTGAGGATTCACATTGAGTTTTTGAAAAACCTTGCCATTACTGAGTTTTTATTTTTTGTACACAAGTTTTTTGATTTTGCCATTGCGTACAAATCAAGGTACAAAATATTCTTCGCTGACAGTATATTTCATTAGATTTTAATTGACAAGTGAAATTTATAACATAGCTTGTGATAGATATTTATTGATTTGTATTTTATAAATAGGCTTAAACACTGAATATTTATGATAGGATAAAAGAAAAGCCCGCTTGTGAGCGGGCTTTTTAGACTGTGTTTTACTTGTTTATTTTTAAAAATGGTGGATTGTGAGGGACTCGAACCCACGACCCGCTGATTAAGAGTCAGCTGCTCTACCGACTGAGCTAACAATCCATATTTAGAACGACTTTCACTGGCGCGCCCGGCAGGATTCGAACCCGCGGCCTACGGATCCGAAGTCCGTCGCTCTATCCAACTGAGCTACGAGCGCGTATTGTTAAATTGTCAAAAAATGGGGTGAGCGAGGAGACTCGAACTCCCAACCGCCGGGACCACAACCCGGAACTCTAACCAGTTGAGCTACGCCCACCAAGTTTAACAAATACTGGCGCGCCCGGCAGGATTCGAACCCGCGACCTACGGCTTAGAAGGCCGTTGCTCTATCCAGCTGAGCTACAAGCGCGTATTCTTAAAAACAACAACCCAACTACCTGAGCAAAATTGACCCACTTTTAATTTTACTGCGTTATTCTACATCTTTGTAATTAAAACTGTCAAGACACAAAATCATTTGAGTTTCCCCAAAATCAAAAATGCAATCACACTTAAATCCTTATATTAACAGGACTTAGAACCTGTTCAATATCTTTTACAACCGGCATAAACATGGTACAATCGGTCAAAAAAGTTAAGGGGGTGCGCCAGTTCGGTGTGCGTAATATAGTCGGGTGAGAGTCCCGACCTGACAAAGCTTAGCAAGCAGTCAGTACCAAGCCTTGGAGCCGAAGCCGCGAGGTGAAGTTTAAGCGTAGGCGTGGGAGTATGAGAGCCGCAATGCGAAAGCGTGAAGCGATTCAGCCCCGTAGTCACCGTACCCCCGGCAGAGCCGGGGGCTTGTATTCGTGAGTTTTTCATTATTTTATACTAGAAACTCCACTTTGGCCTCGTGAAGCATTGCAAAATAAGGGTTTATCAAAATCACTATTACGACTGCCTGGGGTTTATAGTATATTTTTTACTATAAACT
>BOCC01000113.1 GCA_026002715.1 Synergistales bacterium | reverse complement strand
CTTTGATTTCCCAAGGTTCATGGATGTCTAACGCGGCTTCAAAGATACGATATTCTCGGCTGCTCGTTTTGTAAGGACTTCTCATTCTCTTTCTCCCCAATCTCTAAAAGCTGGGCTTCAGTATAAACTCTCCCCCTCTCTTTTTGTATACGCTTTTCTGTATATTCTTGTTCCCACAGCAAATGCGAAGGAACCCATTTCTTAAAGTCTCTGAACACGCCCTGAAGCCCAGCGACAGGCGCCACCCCTTCATACAGATACTTCTCAAACGCAGCCGCGAACTTCTCCTGCGCGGTCTCCCACAGCTTTTGGTCGTCCGCGCTCAGCTCCCGCGTGAAATCTATATCCGCCACGCCAAGCCATTCCAGCGTCTTCGTCCAGTCAGCGCGTATCTGTTCCGGAGAGGTCTGCGTCATCTCCGTAAACATCCGCCGCCTCGACTCCAAGAACATGTGGCCAAGCTCATGCAAAAACGTCGATTTGTCGCCGTTTTTATAGATAGAGATTATCGTCTCGGCCTCGCGAAGCTCGTTTGCTTCGCGAAACTCTATCTTGCCCTTGGGGTTGCCGCGTTCGGATACAGCAGGGCCGCCCCTATCGGGACGGCCCTCGGTGCTTATTTCGCTACCTGATTCAGTCTGTGTTCCCTGAAGAACTCCTTGAAAAACTTGCTCGCTTCCTTTGATTTTTGCTTTAGCGATTCTATTTCTTGCTCTGTTAAGGGTCCCGGCTCCCAAGAGCGTTTTTGCTTCAGACTCTGTGAGCGCTCTGTGTTCTCCACCATATAAACCAACCTCCTTCAAAAAGTCCCGCAACAATTTTACACCAAAACGGCGCTCAAGTTCAAGTCTCGTTTTCTCGCTCAAAGCTATAATAGCGCTATTTTCGGCGGCGCCTATGCTCACCATGCGCACAACCGTGCCGCCGTTCGCTTCTATGTAGCGGCGCAGTTCGCTCAGGGTTCCACCTTGAGTCACAACATCGTCAACAATGATATACTTTCGGCCGGCCTGAACCTGTCCGTCAAACTTGGGGCGGTTCGCCATGCGGTACCACGAACTGGAGCCTGTACGCCCAACTTTTACGGTTTGAACAATACCGTCAGATACTTCAAGACCGGTAAGTTCACCTATATATTCAGTTAACGCGCGTGGTATAGCGTTTTCTCCTGACTGTTCTTCAGCATACGCGGACGCGACAATGGCGTCAGGATACGCTTTAGCGAGAAAAAGAATCTCTTTTTGCAAATTTATGTCAGCGGCAAGGTCAAGAACCATGCGCCCGGCAGCGCTAAGGTCTCCGGCTTTAGCGGCATCATAATCCCTGTGGCTTTTCATTTTGTCTATAGTTGCTATCTGCGCGACACTTTGGAACTTCTTAGGCCAAGCCTTGCCAATTAAATTGTCATCTTCCACCGCGCTCACCTCGCGGCTATTTTCCCCCGCGGAGGCGTCTTCTGTCAAGCCACCCTGATAATACGTCTCCGCCACATCAACGGCGGGCTCGTTCCAGATGACAAAGTTATGCGTGCCTTCGCCATTGTCGCGGCTTCCTTGGTCAAGGTACTGATGGCCCGGTATGCCAAGAGAGTCTAAATACTCGGAAGCGGCGCGGTCAGAACCTAATTTTTGCGAAAGAGCCTGATAGATATTCGCCCCTGTCTCAGAACGCCCCACAAGGTTAAGGACATCTCCCCAAGATAACCCGAATTTAGCGGTTGAATTATCAGGCGTCAGATAAAATTTATAGCTTTCGTTTACGGCCTCTTTTATAATTGTTCCGCCTGAGACCTTCAAGCTATCGGGAAATGTTTCTTCCGTGTAATCTACGCCTTGAACTCCGGCCTTTTCCAATATCTCTTTCACCGCGTCAGGTTGTTCGCTAAGCGGCTTATCCCAATCTAACAATACATCCGACTCAGGCAGTTCGACGCCGTAGAGCTGGCCCTGGTCGTTAGCAGTTCTGAGTTCTCCAGTAAAACCGTCGATTGCTTCAAGCCACCGTGTTTTTATATTTTCAGGCATAGAAACTAAGGCCATATCATTCTTGACCTTAGCGACGGCCTCAGCTTGGGTCAGGCCGTATTTCATCTCCTGCAGAACCTGCTCAGCGGCCTGGCTTTCTTCCTTACTTAGGAGTCTGCCGCCGTCATAGTACGAAGCGCCAGACAGACCTACCCGGTAATTCTCGCCTACTTCCCTGTTCTCCGCGAAGTACAGCCCCCACCCATACGCCTGCGCCCCTTCGCCGGTTCCTATCCTGTCGAGCGAGAATCTGTCTATACCCCTGTGCGGGCCGCCGTGGTAGCCGCGCTGAAACAACACCTCATTGCCATTAAAACTCCATATGGCAGGAGTTACAGTATTTGGGTTTCGCGCTTCGATAATGTTTCCTCTAATTACAACGTCGCCAAAATATCTCCGTATCGCGTCAGAATATGAGTCGGTCTTTGCGTTATTTTGCCAGCCCTTGGAAGTTTGCTTGCCAACGCCTTTTCTGTCACCTTCATAAATCTGAAAGTACACCACGCCATCCGGCTTTATGGCTCTTGCGGCTTGATGGATAATAACATCACGAATCGCGTCTTCTCGTATGACATTTAGAACATTAGTCGCGGTAGCGCTGTCCACCTTGCTTTCACGTAACCGGTCAATAACGGTTCTATTGTGTTTTTCATCTCGGTTAAATGGGTCAAACACCAAGTTCTCAACGCCGCGTGAGGATAAATAATCAGTTCCTTCGTTAAATCGTCCGCCCCCAATGTCTAAATTAACTGTTCCGAGAGTCCAGTTAATTTTTTTAAAAGCAGCGGCCACTTGGCGAATAGAGGTATCAGCAGAAGATATTGCTTGCAAAACGCGCTGCTCGTAAATATACGGCTCAGAAGCGGAGTCAATTCGTTCCGTTCTCCCCATCCCAACAACGTTCCCGTCTTTGTCATAAACAAGCCTAAGCCCCCAGCCGTCATGATAAGCCTTCGGGTCCATCCCAAGCAGCCGCGCGTTGTTAGCAATCCCGGCGGTGTAGATAACGCTGAACCTCTCGGCATAATTTTTATCTATCTCTTTGTGGCCAAGAGCGGCAAGCTGGTTCTTTATGTCGCTCTTGACGGCCAGCGCCGATTCCCCGGCACGCTCGACGTCGTTAATAGCGCCCGCCATCTCGGTTACTTCATGTTCAATTCGCTCGTCTATGTTCTTCTGTATCTCAAGCGCCTCGTTGCGGCTCATGCCGCCCTCGCCAATCCTGATGTCGTCTTTGATTTGCGCGTATATCTCAGGGTGGCTAAGCAGCTTTGAAGCGCGGATAGTCAGATCCGCCGCTGAGTTTAATTCAGAATTCTCACTATCGGCGGCGTCTATCCCAAGGCTCTCGGCCACAGTCGAGGCTTCGTCCCCAAAGGTCTGCAAAAGCACCGCGCCGCTGATAGAAATATCCTCTATCTTCCCCTGAGTCACCTGCTCGGCAAAGTCCTCTAAAGTATCGGGTGTACGGTTTATGGTGTTCGTAGCGGCCGCTAACTCGACGGCTCTGTCAAGCAAAGACGCCGCGTTCAGAGTATCTCTCGCCGCGCGTCTTTCGCCGTACCGGGCTTTCACGTTATCGGCGGCGGCCCTGAGAGAACCTCCGCCCACGCCAAACAGCAAGCCCATGTTAAAGCCTATAAGCATCTCGTAGGCAAGCTCGTTCGTATAAGCTATATCGCCCGGCTTAAACTGTCCAAGCGACTTGTCGGACGCTATGCGCTGAAACCCCTCCTCAAGCCCCTCAAACACCCCGCTCGTGGCTATGTTGCCGAGGTTAGCGGGCGAGAAGAACTTCGCGCCTGTTCCAAAGGTCAGGTAGTTCTGCAAAAAGTCCGACGTAAAGAGTATGCCGAGGTTAGGCAGATACACCTCGCGGAAGCTCTTGTCGTAGGCCTCGCGCGCGCTCATTCCGCCGGCTGTCAATTCTTTAAACACCATGGCCTGCTCAAGCCCCGCCTCGCTTGTGGCGGAGAAAAACGTAGCCGCAACGTTACCGGCCAAACCGCCAATAGGCCCGCCAATCGCTGAGCCTCCGATAGTCAAAGCGGCGCTCAGGGGCATACCGGTCAGAGTGTAGGGCATCGCCCTCACGGTGTCGTGTATCATACGCATAAAGGCACTCTCCGGTCTCAGTCCAATAGGCGGCGTCCAGCCCTCGGCGACATCGCTCCACCATTCCGCGTTCATAAGCTGCCTGTCGCGCTGAGCGGCCGCGTATGGCTCCCTGACGCTCTTAGGCAGGCTCTTTAAAAACGAGCCGCCAAGCCCCATCACCCCGCTCGAAGCTGAAACCTCAGCGTCAGGGGCGCCTCTCATCTCGTCGTACATCCGCGCGGACATGAGACGCTTAGTTGATATCCCCTCGGCCACCTGAGCCCAGCCGGACTTCCAGCTGTCCTTCAGGGTCTCGTAATGAGAGGGCGACAGAGCGTAGGCGTACTCTTCCATGGCGCGGGCTATGTCCTTGAAACTGAGAACGTCGTCGCTGACAAGGGAATAATTTTCAGGCCTTTTCAGCCACTCGACGACAGACTCAGGCGCGTCATCGAGCTCCCATGACAACTTCATGGCGTTATAACGCTTTTGAGCTTCTGTTAAGACAACCGGGTTTTCCATCATAGAATAAGGAAACCCGGTAGCCCGAGACAGACGCGCGCGCTCAGCCGCCTGTTCAGGGGAGAAGTTGAACGCCTCGTTGATAATCATATCGAAACCGTACTTCACGCGCCGGTTATAGTCGTCAAGAAGTATCTTAGGGCCTGTTTAAAATTACTTTACTACGTGAAATCGAGAAATTACCTGAGCCAAATTAAACAACATCCAATCAATATCATTGAGAGGTATGTGGAAGCCAATTTTTCATAACGTGTAGCTATACGGCGGCACTGCTTGAGCGTTACTATTCAGCAGGGGGGGTATATAATAAAGTCTCACAAAATTTCATAAAAAGCGTATACTACTTGTATGGATAGATCAAACAAAGACTTTTTGTAACCGTTCAAGCTCCCTGAGAGGTTTGAAAGTTAAAAATACTCGGCGTTGTTGTGTTTGCGCGGTGAGAGGCGATTAATTGCTTCAAAAAACTTGTCACATTGACGCCATTGCGGCGGCATGTCGCCCATATACTCAACATGGATTCAACATATCGAGCTCCTCGGTCACTTTCTACGCCAAACGAACGCTTCTTCCACACCACCGCAGGACGGATGGCCTGTTCTGCCGCGTTATTTGTCGGCTCTACGTCCGGTGTGTTCGTAAACGTCCATAGTAACGGTTCCACTTTTAGAATCAATGTCAACAACTTAAGGACGAGATGTGATTTTCCATACCTGTTGTTTGCGTCATAAACTCTTCGCATATCAAAAATTGCCGCGGCGAAAAAATATGCAAAAAACGCTTAAGTTGTTGACATTGGTTCCATAACAGTTCTCGCTTCGTTTTCATATTAGAACATCAATATGAAATCATCAGCGTAACGCACATAGTGTACTTCACCCTTCAGTTTCGCTTTCAGAACTTTCTCTACCCATAAATATAGCGCGTAGTGAAGGTATACATTGGCAAGTACCGGCGAAATCAGACCGCCTTATGTAGAGTGAATGATTATGTGAAGTGAAGAGTGTCAAACCGCACGGTATCGATCCGTACGGCGAAAAGACTCCACATAATAAATCTGTTGTTCAGAGATTGTTCAGGAAATTGAGCAGGTTGTCATCGTGATTCCAGTCAGGAAGTTCATCGGGCGTGATGTTGCGGTATGCGCTTTCCAGTGCCTTGCGTTTGGATTCCGTGTCTGCTCGGGCGTAGATGTCAGTTGTTGCGATGTCTACATGCCCCAGAATATCGCGAATGTATACGAGATTCACCCCAGACTGGTATAGGTGCATGGCTTTCGAATGACATAATATGTGGGGTGTCACTTTTGGGTGCATATCAGCATGAGTTAATGTGGCTATTGTTGCGTACTTCTGTACAATATGACCAACTCCCCAACGTGTCATTTTTAAGTGCCGCTGGTTGCAGAAGAGGGGTGAATCCAGTCTCCCAATTTGATCCAGGCCGTTTTCCTGCGTGTAGGATCTCAACAATGTTACCGTATTCTCCAAAAGCGGTACATGGCGGATTTTTCAGCCTTTTCCAGTCAATGTGACTATCGCCGGATGATCTAACTTGAATGTCACGGGCGCGTAGATCCACTAATTCCTGAACTCGAGCGCCAGTGTCGTACAAGACGCAAAGCAGTGTCATATCCCTGCGGCCATTTTGGGTCGAAGTCTCCGGTAAAGAGAGTAATATTCGCATTTGCTCCGGGGTGAGGTGTTGTACGACAGGATGTTGGCGTTTCTTTAATGGAATCTGCAAAATTTTGAGTTTCCCCATTTTTTCAAGCGCACCTCCAAAGAAGAAGCTGATTTGAAGGTATTGGCCTCTTAAAGAACGATGAAACTCCAGTGTACAGCTTACCAAATATTTCAGCTAAGCCGGCGGCGATTGCGTAGAACGTAAATTTAGACAAACCGTACAGGCGTTTTGAGATTTCAATAACCTCAGTAACCTCAGCGCTCTCATCTATTTTTTCACTCAATACGCCTATATATCCGATAGCGATTGATAGCAGTAAATCAAGGTTCCTGATGGATTTCAATGAGCGCACAAGAAACTTCTCAAACCCGAAGCTCTGTTTCTTGAATTTGTAGTATTCTTCGATACGCGCGCCG
>BOCC01000112.1 GCA_026002715.1 Synergistales bacterium | reverse complement strand
ATCTTGGCCGGATTGATTATGGCGTCACTTACGGCGTCGCTCGTCTTTGGTTCGCTGAGCCACAGATTTTTGCCCGCCGCGCCCACGGGAAACGTCAGGACGCTGTCATGGGCGCTCTACCGGATGGAGGACGGCAGGTCGGGGACCGTGGCGCTGCCCCATACTTTCAGAGACCTGCCGCCCCGCGCGAAGGTCGAGCTTTGGATAAGTTTCGAATTCCGGCCCGGCGACAACCTGTTTATAAAGACGTTCTACTCCCCGCTTCGCGTTTACGCGGACGGCGACCTTCTCTTCGAGCGCGGGGAGGAGGGAAGCTATCCCGCGTTTTTGAGCGACCCCCCGACCGAGCTCACGATGGTCTCTCTCCCGGAAAAAACGCGCCATCTCCGGTTAGAGTACCTGTCGCCGACCCAGCGCGGCAGGTTAGAGGCGCAGCCCATTTTCGTCGGCAACGACTTAGCCCTCTATTCGAGGCAGTTCAGAACCGATTTTATAACTTTCGTGTTTTCGCTGCTGCTGTCATTTTTCGGCGCGTTTGTCGTCCTTTTGACGTTTTTTCTGATGAGGGGGCTGAGGGAGGCGCGCAGCATACTCTGGCTAGGCCTGCTTTGCCTGTCGAGCGCCGCGTGGGGAATCGGCGAGTGCGACTTCACGCTGTTCCTGATTCCGTATCCGACGCTTCTGTATCTTATGGCGTTTTGCGGGCTGTACTTCCTTCCCGTTCCCCTCATCATGTACGTGACGTCGATGGTGAGGCCCGTCATCAAATGGCCCCTTCGCGTCACGCTCGCCGTCGACGTCGCCTGTCTCATAGTCGTTCTGGCGCTTCAGGCGGCGGGGAAGGCGGACCTCTCGGCCTTTTTGACGCAATTTCATTACCTGATTTTATTTTCCTTTATGGCGTCGCTCGTCGTGATGCTTTTGGAACATCAAAGGCACAAGACGAGATACGCGGCAAGATTTGCCGCCTCCACGCTTATTTTGATAATTTTTACGCTGCTTGAGATTTTCAACTACCGAACGAGGTTCGTCAAACTGCTCGGGCTGCTTTTCAATACCGGGCTGCTGCTGTTCCTTTTCGACCTTGGCCTGATAAGCGGACGGTGGATCAAGGAGTACATCGCCACGGCGCGGGAGAAGGACAGGTTGGAGACCGAGATGGGCTTCATGTCCAAGATGCTCGACGCCAGGCGCGAACAGTACGCGCGCCTTATGGAGAGCTCCAGACAGACCGTGGCGGCGCGCCACGACCTCCGCCACCAGCTCGCGGTCATAAGAGGCTACGGCGACGCCGGCGACTGGTACGGGCTGAACGCCTTTATCGACAAAATAGCCGAAAACATCAAGCCAATCCCGTCGCCCCTTTGCGAAAATTTTGCCGTGAGCGCGGTGGCCGGACACTACCTCTCGGCGGCGCGCGAGAACGGGGTCTCCCTCGAAGTGAGGCTCGACGTCCCCCAGACCGCCGGGCGCGTCAACGACCTTGATCTGTGCGTAATAGTGGGCAACTTGTTAGAAAACGCCGTGGAAGCCTGCCTCCGCGCCGGAGGCGCCGCCCCCGAAGCCATCGCCGGCGCGCCGCTCCCGGCTGAGTCCCCGGGGTTCATACGCTTTCTTGGCCGCGCGCAAAACGACACTCTGGCTCTGGTGGTCGAAAACAGCTTTGACGGCTTGTGGCAAAAGAGCGGGGATTCTTACCTGTCGATGAAACGCCGCGGCGTCTTTGGGCCGGGGACGAACGCGCGGACGTCTCAGCTTGGCGTCGGCATATCGTCCGTTCGGGAAATCTGCAACAATTACAACGGCCTGCTGAAATTTGACATTGAAGAAAACGTATGGTGCGCGTCGGCGGTGCTGGATTTGACGGGACACCTAGGGGGACGGGGGCAGGAGTAGGGGTAGGAATAAGACGGCGGGGCACGAGGCCCCGCCGTCTTTGCGTTGTGAAAATAGGGATTTTTTACTTCGCCTTGTAGGACGCCACTGCGCCCTCGATCAGAGACTCGTAGCCCGACGGCTTGTCGAAGCTGAACAAGAGGGATGTCAGCGTTCCGTCCTTGACGGCGCTGTACTGCACAAACGCCGTGGTCATTCCGTTGGCCTCGAGCGCGTAGGAGAGGGTCGCCCACTCCGCGCCGCCGACGTTTTTCAGTTCGGCCTTTAAGTCCTTGACTCCGGGAATCGCCTTCAGCTGACCGGTCTGAAAGGATGTGACGCCCTGCGTCGTCAGGGCCGCGTCGGGCGAGGGCATTTTGAGAACGGTCAGCGAAAGCACCTTGCCGGTCTGCAGCGCGGCCTGATCCATCGCCACGAGGTACGTGCCGCCGGCGGCCATGGCGTCGAGCTGCTCTTTTGGCATGGGATCCCAGCCCTTGGGAATCTCGATGGAAAAGCCGCCCTTCTCGGAGGTGAAGGGCGCGGCAAAAGCGCCGCTCACGGCAAACAACACGACCAGAACCGCCAAAACGCAAAACTTCAAATTTCTCATTACTCGACAGACTTCCTTTCCAAGATGTATTTATTTGCCAGAATAAGGCAAACAATATTGTACTTATTATAAGGAAGCAACCCTGAAAAGTAAACCGCTGTTGTGGGTGTTCAACAGAGCCGTTTCATAAAAAATTTCAGGCTTAAGAAGAATGTACAAAAGGGAAGCCTCCCGCATCTCGCGAACTCGCGGCTTCCCTTTTTGCTGTTTTGCAATGCCTTAGGCTGTCTATCTGTCTTGTTTACTATCGAGGAACCAATGTTTGGAGTTTATCTATCGGCAATTCAGCAATCTCGGCAACTTCCAGCAACGTCATGCCGCGCGCCAGCATTTTTCGCGCCATATCAAAAGCCTTTTCGGCTTTGCCTTCAGCTTTGCCTTCGGCTTTACCTTCAGCTTTGCCTTTCTTAATGCCCTTCTCAATGCCTTCCTTGATGCCTTCCTTGATGCCTTCCTTGATGCCCTTCTTAATGCCTTTTAGTTCCGCTTCTTCTGAATAGGTCAAAATTCTATCCTGCAACATCACATCCCCCTCCTTGAACTCAGTGTATTGAGCAAACAGTTCTCTGTACAACCGCTCCATATGCTCCAGCACTATACGCTTGTCAGCTTCACTCACTAAGCCGGACGCCTCGGCGCGGTCCGCCATCATCACAAGTTCGTCCACAATTTCTTTCATCTCTATGGCCAATTCCGCGCGGCGCTTGGATGTCTTAGCAGACACTGCTTGCTTCCGTAATTTTAGCACATAGAACGGCAATAGAATAGCGAGTTTACGTTCCTCAAGCTCTTTTATGTCATGCTCAAGAAATTTGAACGACTTTACTTTGTAATTATATTGTTCACCTTCGGAAAACTCTAAAGAAAGCGTTACTTCATCCGGCGTTTTTTTCGTAGTTTCCCAATAGATGATCCTTGCGTTAGGGAATTTTATCGATATTTTACTCCCGTCCTCCGATAGCGTTTTTGTACGCAGGGCCTCAGCCAAGCCATACTCAAAGACCCGAACGACAATGCTCTCGTCGTACCCTATTTCGGCTTCGATATGATAAGCGTATGTTCCACCTATGATAATGATGGTGTCTGAGTGGAGCTTGCGCAGTTTCCGCGAAACAGTCTCCGTGTTGGGATAATCAACAGTGCTATCTAACGGGTGATTTGTGCCAAACAGACCGTTGATGAATTGAATGACCGCTGCGCTTGACAATCGTATCAACTGCTTCAAGATCAAGTCAAAGATCTGCGCCGTATCGCGCTCTTGTTTTTTGCCTAACTCTTTCGTCACTGTACGATTGTCCTCCCGCTTTACCAAACCGCTTCACTTAGCCATGCCGCTATTTTACAGCGAAAAGCGAAACACCTCAACAAGACATTTTTAACGATGTGTTCTTGATGCAGTGTTACTCGAAAAGACGAGTGCCGTTTGGAAAGTGAAAGTTTATGAAACGGCCCTGGGGGTATATTGCCCCTACTTGAATATTTATCGCGCTGACATTATACTTTCGTTAGGCATAACGGCGTTATAAATTCCGAAAGGGGTTATGATGTTTATGGGACTTATGAAAGAGATGTTCGGCGTCGAGCATCCGGTTCTCGGTATGGTTCATTTCCTGCCGCTTCCCGGAAGTCCGCTCTACGATGAGGCCGGTGGTGTAAGGAAAATCATGGACGCCGCGACGCGCGACGCTCAGGCCCTTGCCGACGCGGGGTTCGACGGATTGTCGTTCAGCAACGAGGGCGACCGCCCCTACCTCTCAAACGTGGACAAAACGACAGTCGCGGTGATGTCCGCTCTCATTTCGGAAATTTCGTCCCGTTTCAAGCTGCCGTTCGGGTTATCGGTTTTGGCCGACCCGGAAGCCGCCATCGCCATAGGCGCGGCCACGGAGGCCAACTACGTCCGCACGTTTTTGTCCTGGGTCTTTGTCTCGGACTGGGGCATGGTAGACCCATGCGCCGGAGCGCTGCAGCGCTTTCATAAAAACTTCGGAGCTTCCAAAACAAAGATATTCGCCAATATATCGGGCCACACTGAGCCTTTGGGCGGGCGAAGCCTCAAAGATATAGCGAGCGGCGCGGTCAAGTTCGCCCTCGCGGACGCTCTCTGCCTCGCGGGGACGACCGCCGGAAGCCCCGTCTCGGAAGAAGACCTGAAGGCGGCGCGCGCCGGCTCTTTCGGCGTCCCCGTCATAGCGGGCACGGGCGTAAACATCGCAAACGCCGAAACGATGTTTCGCCTAAGCGACGCCGTCATAATAGGCACAAGCATAAAAGTAGGCGGCGACACGTTCGCGCCCGTAGACCCTAAGACGGCAGCCGCTTTTATCAAAAAGGCCAACGAAGTCCGTAAATACATAAAGTCAGAAAATCCGGGCGGGAAGGTCTGATATGGCGCTCCTTGAGACGTCGGAAATCAGTAAGCGTTTTCCCGGCGTTTTAGCCCTCGACCGCTTCAATATAGCCTTCGACGCCGGAGAGGTTCACGCCCTCGTCGGCGAAAACGGCGCGGGCAAGTCCACGCTCGTCAAGATACTGTCCGGCCTCTACGCGCCCACGTCCGGGAAATTGCTCTGGGAGGGCAGGCCCATAAAGTTTCGCGCTCCGCGCGCCGCCGTGTCCCGCGTAGGCGTCGTGCATCAGGAGCGCGAGCTTGTCCCTCATTTTACGGGCTGCGAAAACTTGTTTTTGGGGCTTGAGTTCACGCGCTTGGGCTTTTTGAAAAAACGGGAGATGGAAAAACGGGCTCAGGAGTTTTTGGAGCGCTATAAGATGAACGTCGACCTCTCCGTCCCGGCGCTCTTGTTATCCAGCGGACAGCAGGAGATGCTTTCGATTTTAAAGGTCCTGTTCCGCGATCCGCGCGTAGTCATCTTCGACGAGCCGACCGCGCCGCTCTCCGTCGCGGAGTGTGAAATTTTGTTCTCCCTCATACAAGACCTCAAAGAGGACGGACGCGCCATACTTTATATCTCGCACCAGCTGTCGGAGGTTCTGCGGATAGCGGACAGGGTCACCGTCATGCGCAACGGGAGCAAGATAGACACTCTCCCCAATAAAAATATCAGCGAGGACACGCTTATTCACCTTATGATAGCCAAAGATTTAGACAACCAGTATCCCAAGGTCAGGACGATAGTGGGGGGCGAAATTTTCCGGGCCGAGAACTACAGCGTGCCCAAGAGAACGGGCAAGAGCGTAAAGGACGCCACGTTTTCTATCAGGACGGGCGAGATCGTCGGCTTCGCTGGGCTTGTCGGCGCGGGACGCACGGAGCTCGCCAAAGGCGTCTTCGGGAGCTTAGGCGGGACGTCCGGCGCGCTGTTTTTGAGTGGTGAGGCGTTTCGCGCCAAAAGTCCGCGCGACGCCATAGAGCGCGGCGTCGTTATGATCCCGGAAAACCGCCGCGAGGAAGGCGTGATAGCCGACATGGACGTCGCCTCCAATCTTATTTTCCCGAACCTGAAGCCGTACGCCGCGCTCGGCTTCATAAACGCCAAAAAGGCGAACGCCGCCGTAAAGGATATAACCGAAAGATATAATATAAGGGCGTTCGGCCCCAGTCAGATCGTCAAGACTCTGTCGGGCGGGAACCAGCAAAAAGTTTCCGTGGGAAAGTGGGGCTTGAGCAAGGCCAAACTTTGGATATTCGACGAACCGACGCGGGGCATAGACGTGGACGCCAAAACCGAAATATACTCCATTATGGGCCGTATGGCGGCTCTGGGCGCGGGCGTGTGGTTCATAAGCTCCGAGCTTCGGGAGTTGACGGCGGTTTCGGACCGCTTGTACGTCATGAGGGACGGGAGAATCGTCGCCGAGTATTCCCCTCCCTACAAAAGAGAAAAAATACTCGACAGCATGATGCGGGGATAGGGGAATATGAGAACAAAAAAAGAAAGCGTTCAGGGAGTCATGTCACGTTACGGAACTATTTTCGCGCTTGTCGTTTTGGCCGGGGCGTTCGCGCTTTTTGTCCCGGGGTTTTCGGGCTTTCGCAATATCACGAATATTTTCTCGCAAATAGCGCTGTTGACCGTGATAAGCGAGGGGTTTACGATGTGCCTGATCGTGAACGAACTCGACCTGTCGTTTCCGAGTGTGGCGAGCTTGTCCGGGGCTTTGGTGGCTGGGCTCATATTCGGAGGGACGAGCCCAGCGGCGGCCGTCTTTATAAGCCTCGGCGTGGGCGTCGCGTTTGGGCTGTTTGCCGGGCTTTTGGTCACTAAGATAGGCATTTCCTCCCTTATCACCACTTTGGCTTCGGGCATCATAGCCTCCGGCATGGTCTATATGTACACAAAGGG
>BOCC01000111.1 GCA_026002715.1 Synergistales bacterium | reverse complement strand
GCTCCGGCAATACGCATGAGGGCCCCAAACAGCACATCGCAGGCGATGCCCTCTTTTCCCAAGGCATAGCTTCCTATAAAAGCCGGATGCGCGAAAACGGGAAGCCCTATCTCCAAATCAGAAAGCATCCGTATCGCGTCCATACCCGCTAAGCCCGGCGTCACCAACAATCCGCCGGCGCCAAGCTCTTTGGCTCTTAGCGCGCGTTCGGCTATTTGGTCTGCGGGGGCCGTGACGTTTGGGACGTAGATAGACTTGCGGGCGGTCCTTATGTTGGCCTCTCGCACCGCTTCCGCGCAACAGGCCACGCGCTCCTCAAAAGGGGCGAACGTTTGGTTCGTGAGACCGTGATCGTCCTTGATTATGTCCGCGCCGCCCTCCGCGAACCGCTTTGCCAGAGCCGCCATATCGGCAGCCGCGAGACCCATGGGCTTCAAGGCCGTAAAAAGCAGCGGACGGTCGAATATCCCGACAATCTCCCGAATGCCCGAAACTCCAAAGCGGGGGCCGGGCAGGAAGGAGTATATCCCTTGGCTTGGAGTTACGCGCGCCACTTGGATTTCCCGCTTGATACTGATGTTGCCGAAAATTACGTTGAGAAATTGGGTAAACTCCCCGGCCGCCGTTTCATCCGCGAAGCTGATAGCGGCGAGGTACTGTCCGTCGTTCTCCTTCTCGAAACTTTCGACGCGCCCCATCACTTCCTGACGGATAGCTCCGGGGGGTAAAAGGCGAACCGGGAACTCCACAGTCTGCTCCGCGCAGATGTCCGCCGCCATGCCTCTGGCTGTTTGCTCGTCTCCGTACAGGCGGTACGCCGCGGAAAAACGGCCTCCGCTTATGAGGGCTCGCGTCCTGTCGTCGTCGTAGCCGGAGAAGAACATTCTTAAAGAGCCTCGGGCTTGGCGCCGCTGTGCGCGGCCGGGGTGTAGGTCTCGGTCAAGCTCGCCTCGTCTATGGCAAAACGTTCTCCCGTGATGTTCTCCGCGGCGGCTATAAGCGCCATCGCGTCAAGTCCGTACTCGCGCATAAGGTACCGGCGGCTTGCGCCGTGCGCGAATGTATCTTGCAGACCAAGGCGGCGCAACGGTTTCCCCGCGCCATACTCCGCCATACACTCAGCCAAGGCCGAACCCAGACCGCCTACCACGCTATGGTTTTCGAGCGTGACAGCGCCATAGCGGCTGATCGCTATATCTTCCACGATCTCAGGATAGCGGAAGGGCTTGAGGGTGGAGACATGATAATGGGTGATCTCCAATCCCTTACCGCGCAGCGCGGCAGCCGCGCGCATACCCTCCTCTGTGCAGATGCCGCTCGTGACGATTACGATATCTTTTCCGTACGAAAGTTTACGCGGCACGCCAAGCGTCAAGGGTTCATTTTTATCGAACAGGCGCGGGACCTCTCCGCGCAGTTGGCGCACATACACCGGGCCGGGCGTGTCGAAAGCCGCGTCCAACGCGGACTCGACCTCCGTGGCGTCGCCCGGCTCGATCACAGTAATATTAGGCAGAGCGCGCATCACCGCTATATCTTCGATGGCCTGATGCGTCGCGCCGCCCGGCGTCAGTATACCCGGCAGAAAACCGAACATCTTGACCGGCAGATTTGGGTATGCCACCGACATAGCTATTTGGTCGAGGGCGCGGCGATAGATGAACACCGCGAAGGTGTGTACTAATGGGATAAAACCTTGACGAGCCATACCTCCGGCGAAGGCGAGCATATTCTGTTCCGCGATGCCAAGGGACAGAAAACGATCCGGATACCTATCGCGCCACCCGTCAGCCTCGCAGGAACCGGTCAAGTCCGCCGAAAGCACGTAAGCCTCCGGATGTTCCCGGCCCCAGTCGACAAGATGTTTTGCGTGTACCTTAGTCAATATCTCCATCGTCTATAGACCTCTTTGAGACCTTTGGGACATTAAATCATAAAATTTTTGATAGCCGGCTTTTTCTTCAGGAGACGTAAACCGGACGTAGTGGAACTTAGGACGGCGATCTTTTAAAATATCCATGTCTTTGCAGGGGTCGGTGTCGCAGAGTATAAACGTCGGCGCGGGGCGCTCTGCCAAGACGCGCCAAACTGTCGATATTATGTCCGTCTATACGGTGAACTCGCGCGCCAAAAGCTTTCAGCCGTTTATCGAAAGGCTCGATATTCATGACGGAGGTCATTTTGCCGTCGCACTGGTAGCCGTTCACGTCCACGTAAGCTATCATATTCCCCAATTTGTGATAGCACGCGGCTTGAACCGCCTCCCAAAACTCGCCGCTCTGGCATTCTCCGTCGCTCATCATCAGCACCACGCGGCCCGTTTCTCCCTTGATCTTGCGAGCCATGGCGATTCCCGACGCCTGGCTGATACCCTGCCCCAACGAGCCCGTCGTCACTTCCATGCCCGGAGAATGTTCGGCGCCGATAATCTCCACCGCGCTGCCGTCGATGTCGTATGCATCCATGCTTTTTTCGTCCATCCGCCCGGCTTCGATAAGAGCCGCGTACAGCGCGAGAGCGTATTGCGCCGGTGAAAGGATGAAGTTGTCGCATGACGCGTCGCCGGAACCGTTGAAATTCGCGCCCGTAACGACCGGACGCCCTGGCCCGGGAGTCCCCATGAAACGTCCCGCCGAGATGGGGGAGTCGAGTTTTTTCAGCCTAAGCACGCAGCCATACAGCGCGGCGAATATCTCAGCGGACGAACAGGCCTGACTGAGGTAGCCGCCGCCGCGCGCCAAAGTATGAGCCAGCGCCCGCCGGCGAATTCCCCAAGCCATCTTCTCAATCAATGCCTTTTCCGTCCGCGTCATCCTCAAACTCCCCCAAATATAACGGGCTGTCTAACGGTTTGATGAACCGCAATCAAGCCGACAACGACAACAAGTTGCGGTATATAGGATAAGGCCAGATGTCGGCGGATATGACGAGCTCCGCGGCGTCACATTTAGCTCGGATGGCTTTCATCAGCGGCACGGCGTCGTTTACGAGCGCGTCGGCCTTATGTCGGGCGTCGAGCTTGCCTATCTCGTCTTTGAGGGCGGCTAATTTCTCCGCGTCGGCGATAAGCCCGGCCTTCAGGACGCCGAGGTCCTTGATATACTTCTTCCAGGGCGCGCCCTCGGGGAAGTCCACGCCGTCAAGCGCGGATATGGAGCTTTTCTCTAAGACAAGCTGTTTCGAGATAGCCGGCAGCACGCCCTCCCAAAGCATGTCGTACATTATTGAAACCTCTATCTCCAAAGCCCGCTCGAAGGAGTCCATGCGAATCTCGTGCAGCATATCGACCTCCTCGCTTTTGAAAACCCCAAGCTCGGCCAGCATCTTCTTGTTTTTGGGCTTGAGGAACAAATCTATCTTCTCAGGCATAGTGACGGCCTCTACGAGCCCGCGCTTCTTCGCCTCGTCGGCCCATTCCTTGGTGTAGGCGTCTCCCTCGAACAGCACGAATGAACCTTTCTTTATGGCCTCCTTCACGGCGTCGAGAGCCACGTCTATCGGCTCGGCGCCCTTGGCGGCGCGCGTCTCTACCATGTCGGTCAATTGCTCGATGCCCCATGCCCAGATGGACGCGAAGAGCGTGACGGGCAGGGCTATGGACTGAGAGGAGCCGGGCGCGCGGAACTCGAACTTGTCGCCGGTGAAGGCTATTGGCGACGTGCGGTTGCGGTCGCAGTCGTATGGCGTGAGCGTCGGCAGCTTAGAAAGCCCTATGTCCAACTGGTCTTGGTCCGGGATCTTGAGGTCGGCCTTGTCGAGCCGCTTCAGAAGCTCTGTCAGAGTCTGTCCGAGGTAGATGCTCATAATGCTGGGGGGCGCCTCATGCCCGCCCAAGCGGACCATGTTGCCGGCGATCGCCACGCCCGCTTGAAGCAGGCTGTGATACTCCGAAATGCCCAGCACGAGAGCGGAGAGGAACGTAAGGAATATAACGTTGCGGCGATGGTTGCTTGTGGCCTTCAAGAGGTTGCGTCCCTCGTTGTCCATTAGGGAGATGTTGATATGCTTGCCGCTGCCGTTCATGTCGGCAAATGGCTTCTCGTGGAACAGAAGGCGCAGGTCGTGTCCGCGGGCGAATTTACGCATGGTCTCCATCATAAGCTGATTTTGGTCACAGGCTGTATTGGCCTCAGAGAAAAGCGGCGCGAACTCGAACTGGCATCTCGCGACCTCGTTGTGCCGCGTCACCACAGGCACGCCTAATTTGGCCAGCTCTGTGGCGACCTCGTCCATGTAGGCCAAGACGCGCGAGGGTACGGCCCCCATGTAGTGATGGTCGAGCTTTTGGTCTTTGGCCGGCTGAGCGCCTATCAGAGTGCGCCCGCAGTAGCGTATGTCCGGCCTCTGCTGAGCGCGCGGGCGGTCGAGAAGGAAGTACTCCTGCTCCGCCCCGACGGTCATCTTTACGCTGCGCACACCTCGCTGACCAAACAGTTTGAGTAATTTTAAAGATCGAACCTCGAGCGCGTCAAGAGAGCGCAGGAGAGGTGTTTTTAGATCGAGAGGAGTGCCGTCATAAGAAAGAAATACGGTAGGGATGCAGAGCGTGCCGCCCTTTTCGGTCTTGACTATGAAAGCCGGGCTGCTCGGATCCCACGCGCTGTAGCCCCGCGCCTCAAATGTGGAGCGCCTGCCGCCCGAGGGGAACGACGAAGCGTCGGGTTCGCCCTGAACCAAGTCCTTGCCCCTGAATACGTCTATGGGAGAACCATCGGAAGAGGGAATGGTGAAAGCCAAATGCTTCTCGGCCGTCAGTTCGGTCAGAGGATGAAACCAGTGCGCCCAGTACGTAGCGCCGTTGGCCAAAGCCCAGTCTTTCATCGCCATAGCGACCGTGTCGGCGAGCGCCGCGTCCAACTTCTGACGCCCCTCAATAATCGCTATGAGCTTCTCGTAAGCGTCCGGGTTTAGCTTTTCTTTCATAGCCTTTCGGTCAAAAACCAAGGACCCAAAAATATCCCGCATTTTCGGTGATTGCGTCTTCAGACTTTCTTCATGTAATGACATGGTGAACCCCCCTCAAATATTTTGAAAAAATAATTTTATGCAACTTTTATTGAATTATAAGCAGTAAAAAATAAGAAGTCAATCGCTTAATTAGAATATATTCGTGCAAATTTATAACAAATGAGCTTCTCGACCTGATAAAAGCGCGTGAGTTAGAAGCTAAGAAAGCATGGTCGTTTCAGAATTTTGTGTATCGTATACTGCGAATAGGCGAAAAAGACATTGACCCAAAGGTCGAGGAGGTATGGAAAATGCGGTTCAGGCCGATAGACGATGTGGTTAAGGATAATTACATACGCTATGCCAGGGAAGAAAAAGCATTCGAGGTCGCGCGAAAAATGCTTGCTGAGGGGCTTTCCGCTGATATCATCAAAAAGTGTACCGGACTGGACAAGGAAGACATACTCGCGCTTGGATAGGGGATTTAACAACGTGGGGGGTGCGCCCTCGCGCTTATTTTGTGATCGATGTGCTCACAATCTTTCTTTGTATTGCGAATAGGCGAACAAGACATTGACCCAAAGGTTGAGGAGGTATGGAGAATGCGGTTCAGGCCGATAGACGATGTGGTTAAGGATAATTACATACGCTATGCTAGGGAAGAAAAAGCATTCGAGGTCGCGCGAAAAATGCTTGCCCGCAAAATGTCCGTCAGCGATATTATTGATATTACCGGACTGAACGAGCAGGATATACTCTCAATCCAATAGACACGCTCTTCTTGCTCAAGTATTAAATGGCCATAACGACATGTTATTATCGAAAGAACAGCCGGGCGAAGTTTCGCCCGGCTGTTCTGTATCGCGCGTCGCGCTATTTCTCTTTCCGTTGCATACCCGCGCGCGCAAGGGGCGACCGCCCCTAAGATTGAATTACGTCCTGAGTAAACCCTATGGTCATATTATAATAATCGTACAGGGATTGGGAATGTGATGAAACAGATTTCTTTCTAAATTGGCGCAAGGAAGCTGACCGAGATACCCTCGGATATGCTGAAGTCGATGCGGATGTTTGTGGTGGAGGAGAGACGCAAAATTTTGCGTCTATTTGTAGTAGAGTATTGATGTAGAAGTTTGTGGTGAAGGAGAGCGAGAAAAAATGAGCAGAACCTATACAGCCCGATATGATAGTATTCCGTCCGGTTACGTCGGGCAACTCGTAGAGTGGCCGGCTGTCATTACCGAGGGAGCTACGTTGGAAGAATGCCGTCTTATGTTGGAGGACGCAACCAAAGAAATGATATTGGCATTTGACATCTTCCCCTCCCTGAAGTGAGGGGATTCCTGTCGGTAACACGATGGTCTATGTACCACAGGCGGGTTTCTGATACTGAAACTAAGCGACCAACACGGCTCCTATGTCGCCGGTTGTCTGCTTATGCTTCACGGAGACTGCCCAGAGGGTTTTGAGCTTGGTTTTCGCATCGTATATCCCACAGTGGGGAATTTTACGGCTACTATTCGCCTGCGGCCGTTTCATAAACCGCGTGAACACCAACGTTGCCAGAACAATATACCTAACATGACCATAGATATAACGTAAAACACCAATCTGAGTTGAGGTGTTTTGCTTTTTGCTGTAGAATAGCGGCATGATTAGATAAAGCGGGAGGATGTCGTACAGTGACGAAAAAGTTAGACAAAAAGCAAGAACGCGATACGGCGCAGATCTTTGACTTGATCTTGAAGCAGTTGATACGATTATCAAGCGCAGCAGTCATTCAATTCATCAACGGTCTGTTTGGCACAAATCACCCCTTAGACAGCACTGTTGATTATCCCAACACTGAAACCGTATCGAAAAAGTTACGTCGCCTCCAATCAGACACCATCATTATCATAGGCGGTGTATACGCTTATCATATCGAAGCTGAGATAGGGGACG
>BOCC01000110.1 GCA_026002715.1 Synergistales bacterium | reverse complement strand
GGGACTACAACGGCGCTCGTGGGATACTTCTGCGAGCTTTGCGAGATTCAGCTTTACCCTGCCTCATATGAGGCTTGGGTTATACCATGCGGAAGATTCATAAGTTGTTGGTATGAATTAGTACGCTAAAAGGATCGGCTCTGTTTAAATGATTAAAAACACGGGTTTTAATTATTTTAACTTTAGGCCCTTTGTTTCAATTCGCTCAATTCGCTCGGCGGTCTTTTTTCTGGCGCTTGTCTGGGCCTTTGCCTCCGCCGCGTCCGGGGCCGAGAGCCCCAGGGCAGAGTTCAAGGAGCGCCGCAGGGCCGTGGCCGCCAGCATGGAGGCGGCCACGGTGTGGATCGTGGCTGAGGACGACGACGAATTGACCACGGGCAGCGGCTTCATCGTGGCGGATGGCTTCATCGCGACCAACGCTCACGTGGTTGACGAATTAGGCGAGGATGGAGTCATCTACGTGCTGAACGAGCGCATTCCGATGCGCAAGGCGAAGATAGTCAACTTTATCCACGAGGACAAAAGCGAAGCGATAAGCGGCCGCGACTTCGCCCTTTTGCGCTTCGACCCGCCGGAGGGCGCTGAGCTGTCCGTGCTGTTGTTCAATTTTGACGTCCAAAAGATGGATCGCGTCAGCGCGTGGGGCTATCCTGCTATGGTGACGCAGTTCGACGCCAGCACCGAGCGTCTCCGGGAGGGAGATACGAGAAATCTGAAACCGGCCCCCGTAGTCTACACGGAAGGGACGGTAAACACCATCGTGCGCGACAAAGCTGGCGCCTCCATCCTGCACTCGGCCTCCATAGCCGGCGGCAACAGCGGAGGGCCTCTCGTCAACAACAGAGGCGAGGTCGTGGGGATGAACACCTGGGGCTATAAGGAGGAAGACGAGGGCGCGTTCCTGAACGGGGCGCAGACCGCCAGCGAACTGGCGTTTTTCCTCATCGACAACGGCGTTACCCCGCGTCTCGCGCCAGGGCAGCAAATGGCGGCCCGCACCGAAAGAACCGGCGAGATCGGAAGCGCATTTGCCGCGCGCCGTCAGGAGAAGGAGGGGGAGGGAAGAGAGCGGAAATTAGGGGACTACTCCGTGGTTATCCCGCGCGGCTGGAGCGTGCTGGACGAGGGCGAGAACATGATTTTGGCCGGGTCGGACGACAACGCGGCGGTGGTGGGCATCATGACAGCCGACAGGGACGGCCGCAGCTTAGCGCGGATAGCGCGGGATCTGTCTAAAGAATTTGACGGCGGAGAGCCGGAGCTCGACGACGACGTTTACATGTTCGCGTTCTCGGACGACGGGGTCGACACTTTAGTTTGCGTCGGGGAAGCCGACGACGACGATAAGTACGTGATGGTGTTCGTGTCCGGCGACGGAGACGACCCCGGCGTTCAGGCAATGCTGAACAGCGTAAACTGAAAGCAAGGTGTGAAAAATGAAGAAAGCGAAGAAGGTATGGGCGGTTTCGGCGAGTGAGTTAAGAGTGTGCTACCGCAAAAATAGAGTTGGGAGGGTGCTGATTCAAATGATTAAAAACACCGGTTGTAAATATTTTAACTTTGGGCCGTTTATTTCAATTCGCTCGATTCGTTCGGCGGTCTTTTTTCTGGCGCTTGTCTGGGCATTCGCCTCCGCCGCGTCCGGGGCTTCCAGAGCCGAGAGCGGGGCCGATTTCGAGGAGCGCCGCATCAACAGCAGGGGCGAGGTCGTGGGGATAAACGGCGTCACCCCGAGTCTCGCGCCGGGCCGGCAAGTGGTGACTCGCGACGGAAGGGCCGGCGCGTTAGAAAACACAGCCGTGCGCCGCCGCCGGGGGGCGGAGGAAAGCGAGGAAAAAGAAAAACCAGAAGAAGAAGAGGGAAGCGCGGGAAGTGAGGGAAGCGAGAAAAGCGCGGGAAGCGAAGGAAGCGAGGGAAGCGAAGGAAGCGAGAAAAGCGCGGGAAGCGCGGGAAGCGAGAAAAGCGAGGGAAGCGAGGGAAGCGAGGGAAGCGAGGGAAGAGTGCGCGTAGGGAACTACTCCTTGGTTATCCCGCGCGGCTGGAACGTGGCGGACGAGGGCGAGAACATGATCTTGGCCGGGTCGGACGACGATACGGTGGCGGTGGGCGTCATTATAGCCGACATGGACGGCCTCGACTTGGCGCAGATAGCGCAGGATCTGTCTAAAGAATTTAACGGCGGCAAGCCGGAGCTCGACGGCGGCGTTTACAGGTTCAAGTACTCGGACGACGGGGTCGATACCATGGTTAGCGTCAGGAAAACCGACGACAAAGATAAGTACGTGATGGTGTTCGTGTCGGGCGACGGAGACAACCCCGGCGTAGAGGAAATGCTGAGCGGCGTGAAATAGAGAGTGAGGGTGCGAAAATGAAGAAGGCATGGACGGTTGGATATCGTCGGATGGGTCAAGAGTTTGCTGCCGCAAAAATAGAGTTGGGAGGGTGCTGATTTAAATGATTAAAAACATTAGTTTTAAATATTTTAACTTTGGGCTCTTTATTTCAACTCGCTCGATTCGCTCGGCGGTCTTTTTTCTGGCGCTTGTCTGGGCCTCCGCCGCGTCCGGGGCCGATAGCCCCATGGCAGATTTTGAGGAGCGCCGCAGGGCCGTGGCCGCCAACATGGAGGCGGCCACGGTGTGGATCGTGATCGAGAAGAGCAACAGCTGGTCCACGGGCAGCGGCTTCATCGTGGCGGATGGCTTCATCGTGACTAACGCTCACGTGGTTGACGGATTAAAAGGTGGAGAAGTCATCCGCGTGCTGAACGAGCACATTCCGGCGTGTGAGGCGGAGTTAGTCGACATGCTTTACGATCGCTTCGACAACGGCCGCGACTTCGCCCTTTTGCGCTTCGACCCGCCGGGGGGCGTGGAGCTGCCCGTGCTGTCGTTCAGTTTTGACGTCCAAAGGATGGATCGCGTCAGCGCGTGGGGCTACCCTACTATGGCAACGAAGTTCGACGCCAGCGTCGAGCGTCTCGACTATAGAGATTTCAACGCGCTGGAACCGGCCCCCTTAGTCTACACGGAAGGGACGGTCAACACCATCGTGGACAACAGGGCGGGCGTCGCCATCCTGCACTCGGCCGCCATATCCGGCGGCAACAGCGGAGGGCCCCTCGTCAACAGCAGAGGCGAGGTCGTGGGGATGAACACCTGGGGCTATAAGGAGGAAAAACAGGGCGCGTTCCTGAACGGGGCGCAGCTCGCCAGCGAGATAGTGTCCTTTCTCATCGTCAACAACATCACCCCGAATCTCGCGTCGGAACCGCAAATGGCAAATGCCGGCGCGTCCGAAAACACAACCACGCGCCGCCGCCGGGGGGCGGAGGAAAGCGAGGGAAACGAGGGAAGAAAGGGAAGAAAGAGAAGAAAGGGAAGCGAGGGAAGCGAGGAAAAAGAGGGAAGCAAGGGAAAAGAGGGAAGCGAGGGAAGCGAGAGAAGAGTGCGGAACGTGGGGGACTACTCCTTGGTTATCCCGCGCGGCTGGAGCGTGCTGGACGAGGGCGAGGACATAATCTTGGCCGGGGCGGACGACAATACGGTGTCGGTGGGCGTCATGACGGCCGACAGGGAGGGCCGCGACTTGGCGCAGATAGCGCGGGATCTGTCTAAAGAATTTAACGGCGGAGAGCCGGAACTCGACGACGACATTTACAAGTTCATATTCTCGGACGACGGGGTCGATACCCTGATTTGCGTCGGGGAAGCCGACGACGACGAGAAGTACGTGATGGTGTTCGTGACGGGCGACGGAGACAACCCCGGCGTAGAGGAAATGCTGAACGGCGCGAATTAGAAAGTGGAGGTGCGAAAATGAAGAAGGCAATGAAGAAGGCAATGAAGAATGCATGGGATGGTATGTTTCGTCATGTTGGCGGCTCTGCTGTTCGCGGCGGAGGCCGAGGCGCGTATTATCACGATAGCCAACATCGACATCGATAATTTGGATATCGTCGAACTGTACGTCTCGGACTCCAATTCGGACGGCTGGGGAGACGACTTGCTCGACAGCACTCTGTCGAAAAACGAGGACGTCAAAGTCGACGTGCGCTCCGAGGGGTTCGATATACACGTCGTTTGGGAGGACGGGACGGAGGATACTTATAAAAACCTCGGCAACGCCCCGCAAAACAGTATGTTGCTGCTTAGCAGAAACCAGATCATGGCCGGGCCGCACTGACCCGGATTAGAGGAGGAAACGGAGGTTATGACAATGAAAAACTCAAGAACAAAACGCGGGATTTTTTTCGGGCTGCTCTGCGCGGCAGTTGTGTTCGCGCCCCTCGCCGCGTTCGCGGCGGGGCAGACTATTGCGATTGACAAACCCATAACAGGCGATGTCTACGGAAACGGGGATTCACCAGACGGCAGTGTACCGAACGGCGGAGCGGGCCCTCTGCAAAACCTCAACGGAAATACCGTCGAGATACAGAGCAAAGGCGTGGTGGATGGCGATGTTTACGGCTCGTTTTTTGACGACGCGACAGGTTCGGCGATTGCGTCCGGCAACTTCGTCACCATCGACGGCGGGAAAGTGAATGGCGGCGCTCTCGGCGGATACATAAGTCTTAGTGGCGGCGCCGTGTCGGCCGATAACAACGGCGTTATTTTAGACAGCGGCTCCGTTGGTGATGTCATATACGGCGGATACAGCTTGAGCGATGGGCAGGCTCACGCAGCCGGAAACACTGTGACGATTAACGGCGGCACGGCAAGCGATGACATTTATGGCGGTCGGAGTTACGGCGACGGCGATTCCGCCGAGAGCCTGAACAATTCAGTGACGATTACCGGCGGCATGGTAGGCGGTAGCATTTATGGCGGTCGGAGTTACGGCGACGGCGGTTCCGCCAACAGTCTAAACAATTCAGTAACGGTCACCGGCGGCACGGTAGGCGGAGGTTATATCTACGGAGGTTATGCCGACTCCGATGGTTCCGGCAAGTCCGGCGTCGCCAGCGGCAACAGCGTAGTTTTAAGCGACGTAAATATTACGGGATTCGGCTGTATGGTATTCGGCGGATACAGCCTTGTCGACGGGTATGGTGAAACGGGCGCGGCGACGGGCAACGGCGTAACCATCAGCGACGATCTCACCCTGAGCGGGAGCGGCGTGCTGTCCGTTTTCGGCGGTTTTGTCGGAGATAACTTCGGCATTCCAGAATCCGGCATGGACGCCTTCACCGGCAACACACTCAGCAAAGACAGCGCGGTGGCTGTCGGGAGCGCGGGGAATTTTGAAAACATCGTTTTCGGCTACACCGGCGACGCAAACATAACCACATTAGACACGACGCCGGGCGGAAGCGAACAAACCACGGTAAATATCGACACGGGTAGCAACAACGTCAACTTCAACGGGATAATCACAGGCAGCGGCAATATCGACAAAAAAGGCTCCGGAGAACTCACCCTGACCGACATAACCGCTCTGACGGGGACAATAACGCTCTCCGAGGGGGCGATCAAGAACGCCACTAACGCTCCAATCGACGTCATCGTGAACGGAACGTCGCAGCAGCTCGCGCCGGGCGAGTCGACGAAACCAAAACCGAACAACCCCAACAACGGCGGCGGCGGCTGCGACGCGGGAGCCGGAGTTTTCGCCCTCGCCCTGCTGCCCCTCGCGTGCGCGGGCATGAAACGGAAAGAGAAATAGCGCGACGCGCGACGCGCGATACAGAACAGCCGGGCGAAGTTTCGCCCGGCTGTTTTTTCCGCGACCTCGAACGCTTTTTCTTCTCCTCCTTCTTCCTTGGCATAGCGTATGTAAATATCCTTTACCACATCGTCTATCGGCCTGAACCGCATTTTCCATACCCCCTTGACCTTTGGGTCAATGTCTTCTTCGCCTATCCGCAGCAAAAGAAAGATTAGGCGCGAGGGCGCACCCCCCGCGTCGTTCCTGTCCCCTATCCAAGCGCGAGTATGTCTTCCTTGTTTAGCCCGGTACACTTTTTGATAATATCAGCGGAAAGCCCCTCAGCAAGCATTGAACGCGCAACTTCGAATTTGCCTTTTTTCAAGCCTGCTTCTCTGCCTTCTTCTCTGCCTTCTTCCAAGCCTTCTTCTCTTGCGTAACGCAGATAAATATCCTTTACCACATCATCTATCGGCCTGAACCGCATTTTCCATACCCCCTTGACCTTTGGGTCAATGTCTTGTTCACCTATTCGCAGTATACGATACACAAAATTCTGAAACGACCATGCTTTCTTAGCTTCTAACTCACGCGCTTTTATCAGGTCGAGAAGCTCAAGAGAATACCTCTCGCGTTTCTCGGCTTTCCCTCTAGCGTCCAACATCCTTTTGGCGGCTAATACCGGAAGAGCAAAAAGCCGGTCGTCGCGTTCTAACATTTCTTCATCGGCCTCGGCCACGCTGTAGGCGTTATATATAAAGTTTACCGACGTTCCCTGCCATTCTTTAGTATACGTATTGGCAGGCTTCGTCGTCCCCGTATAGATGGCAAGCGACGTAACCGGAACGTTGTACTTGTCGCTGGCCCGATACCACGACTGAAACATACGCAAGGGCAAGTCCTTATTTTTCTTATCCTGCTGTTCAATCAGAAAAATAGCGCGTGATACGTCGCCGTCCGTCAAATAAAGAGACAGACATATGTCCGAAATCCTTCCCCCTTTATTTGATTTGCCTCCGATAGATGAATGTTCAGGATCGGCAACTTCCGGTTTCTTAGAATAATCCCGCTTCGCCGCGAGGTTTGGCATAAAGAAAGAAATAGCGTCGTCTACGTTTTCTTTTATTACGTCCTGTCGAGTAGACAGTAGACAGTCTCAATGCTTGAGTGGAAGGGATTGCCTACTGCCCCTCACGGAACCGTACTTGCAGTTTTCCCGCATACGGCTCTTCAAATCAACTTCGGTTCAAAAGT
>BOCC01000109.1 GCA_026002715.1 Synergistales bacterium | reverse complement strand
GCGCGAGGGCGCGCCCTGCGGCGACGTGATTATCTTAACGATGTCGCCGTTTTTCACCTCTGTGTTGAGCGGCACTATGCGGTTTTGAATCATGGCGCCTACGCAGCGGTTCCCGACTTCCGTATGTACGGCGTAGGCAAAATCTATAGTCGTAGCTCCCTTTGGCAGCACTATCGCTTTACCCTTCGGCGTAAAACAGTAAACCTCGGAGGTGAGAATATCGCTTTTCAGCATCTCCAAAAACTCTTCAGGGTCCCGCCCCTCTTGTTCTCCCTCGAGGGCCTGACGCACCCAGTTAAGCTTCGCGTCAAAGGTGTCGGTAGCGCCGCCGCCTGATTTGTAGCGCCAGTGCGCCGCTATGCCGTACTCGGCGAGCTGATTCATCTCTTTGGTGCGAATCTGAACCTCCATTGGAGCCCCGAAGGCCATGACCGTGGTGTGTAACGACTGATACATGTTGTTTTTGGGGTTGGCTATATAGTCATCGAACTGCTGCGGAACGGGCGTCCACATAGAATGCACGATACCCAAAACGGCATAGCACGCCGTGACGTCGCTTACGAGTACACGAATAGCCAAAAGGTCGTACAGCTCGTCTATAGAAAGCTTTTTTCTTTCCATTTTTTCGTAAATGCTGTAAAAGTGTTTGGCTCTGCCTTTGATTTTGCAGGGAATACGCTCGTCCGCGAGACGTTCTTCAAGAGCCGCTATACCTTTTTGTATTATCTCCTCGCGCTCGGGGAGCTTGCGCCGGACTTTGCGGCGAATGTCGTTATATATCTCTGGCTGCAGATATTTGAACGAGAGATCTTCTAGGTCTTTTTTAACCTGATATATCCCCAGACGGTGCGCTATGGGCGCGAAAATCTCGAGCGTTTCTCGAGCGATTCGCTCCTGTTTGTCGCGTCTCAGAACAGCCAAAGTTCTCATATTGTGGAGCCTGTCCGCGAGTTTTATCAGCACCACGCGGATGTCCCTTACCATGCTGACAAACATCTTGCGTATGTTTTCGGCCTGATACCCCTCCGCTGACATGAAGGGGACTTTGCCCAACTTTGTGACACCGTCGACGAGGTTCACTATCTCCTCGCCGAAAATGGCGGAAAGCTCGGCGACCGTCACTTCGGTATCCTCTATCACATCGTGCAGAAGCGCCGCGCTGAGTGTGGAGAGGTCTAACTGCATTTCGGCCAAAATACCCGCGACGCTCACCGTGTGCAGAATATAAGGCTCGCCCGACGTGCGTTTTTGATGTTCATGACCTTGAGCGGCGTATATAAAAGCCTTACCGAGCTGATTCATCTGCGATGGCGATAGATACGCGAAAGTCTTTGACCAGAGATTCAGCCAAGCGGTCTTGACAGACTCCATTTTACAGCCTTCAGGAAGTTTATCGTAGAAATCGTCCCTCATATGAGCCATCTCTTTAGACTCGTTGTTGCCTACAAGGCTTGGGACGCTGTTCAGTATCGACGACGTTATTGATTGCGTCAGAGATTTTGCGGGAGTGGCGGCTGGTTCGGTCATAGCATTTCACCTTGTTCGACAACGGCGTAGTCCAGCACAAACTGAACTCTCTCGTTTCCGCGATAGCTGTCGATACGCGGATGATACACCCAGCCCTTGATTTGCGCGCTTAGCTCTTCCGGCGCCGTGTTGAACGCCAAAATTTTCGTATTGTCGACGGTGATAGAGCTATGTTTGCCGTCTTTCCCCAAGGGGACGATTTCGTTGGCATCATCTTTCGCTTTATAAAAACACGGACATGGGTTGTCGTTTCCGAATGGGCCAAGCTCCGATACGGACGCCCAGGTTTTTAGGGTTATTTCGGTTGGCGAGATGGCTATGGCCTTAATCGTTTCTTCTTCGATTTGAATTTTCGACAGCAGCTCTTCCAATCTGTCTTTGACCTCAAGCCAATGTTCTGACACGACCGAAAAACCGGCCGCGTAGCGATGCCCGCCCCAGGCGTCAAGACGTTCCGCAATACTGCTTAAAATACCTACGGCGTTTGCGCCCCTCGGCACGCGCAGGGTTCCGCGTATCTTGTCCCTGATGGGAGCGGCCAAAACCACCGCCCTGTGTCTCTCCGAACAAATTCTGCTGGCGACTCCGCTCAGCACTCCCACCGGCCAATTTTTATCAAACATGACATGTCTGTCCGCACCATCAAGTTTACATATGGCGTCAACGATTTTATCCGATATGACACGGCGTTTTTTGTTCGCATTTATCAGGGCGTCGACGCAAGGAGAAACGTCCGACGCGAGCAGCGCCCTTACCGCCGTATCGGCGCAGCCCACCCGCCCTGGGGCGTTCAGGCAGGGAATTACGCGCATGGATAGCTGCTCTTCCGATATAGCCTGCCTCGAAATATCCAATTTCTCGAACAAAACGGAAAGTCCGCGCCTTGGGTTGCCGCGCATTATGGTAAGCCCCTTTTGAACCATAGCGCGGTTCAGCGCGTTAAGCGGCATACAGTCGGACACAGTGGCCATGGCCGCGAGGTCAAGAGCGTAGCTCAGGTTGGCGCGAGGGATTATCTCTTCTTTCCAAGCCCAACTCCAGAGGACGGACGTGGCGCAGAGCTTTTTTGCCGTTTCGTCGCCGTCTATATTGGGGTTTACGGTGAAGGGGAAAGTTATGCTTGGCAAACTGAGGGAGTGATGGTCGAACACAAACACGTCTATTTTGCGCTTAGCGAGCTCGAACAGCATATCTTCGTCGTTTGTGCCGCAGTCGACAATCACCAGCGTGTTACATCCGCTCTCAGTCAGACGCTCCAAAACTTGCGCGTGCAGACCGTATCCCTGCAAGTCGCGACGAGGGATGAAATACCTGACGCCAAGCGCTTTGTGCCTAAATATCTCCATAGCCAAAACGGTAGAGGAAACGCCGTCAACGTCATAGTCCCCGTAGACCACCACATTGCCGAAAGACGGCTTTGAGCGCCATTTTTCGGCTGCCCTCGCGGCGGACGAGCCCATGTTCATCTCGTCCATCAGGGTTTCAAAATGCGGCTTCATCCAGGCTCGCGCGGCTTCCGCGTCGGAGCGGCGGTCAGCCTCCCCCATTTCAAGGACGGCCGCCGTCAACTCTGAACACGAGAGTTTTTGCGCAAGCTCTCTCGTGAGTTCTCCTATTTCGTAAAGTTTCAAATTTGTATCTCGGCATATCGGCAACAAAACGTATAAGTCCCCTCTGTGTAAATCTAATTTATATAAGTCAACCTGACTTAGTTTTTCTCCTCATTATAAAGTACTCTTTCAACAACGCCTCGCATCGTTCTTTTAATATTCCGCTTCTAACAGCGCAACGGTGATTGAGCCGCCTGTCTGAGGGAATATCATAAAGAGTCCCGACAGCGCCGGCCCTTGGGTCAGACGAGCCAAAAATTATCGTTCGTATTCGAGCTGCTACGCAAGCCCCCGCGCACATCGGACAGGGCTCAAGCGTAACATAAAGATCGCACTCTCGAAGGTTCCAGTTTCCCAAACGCTCCGCTCCGGCCCTTATGGCTTGAATCTCAGCGTGCGCCGTGGGGTCGATGGTTTTAGTGTTGGAGCCAGCGGCCAAAACCTCACCGTCTCTAACCAAGACAGCGCCAACAGGGACATCTCCTCTAAGCATAGCCGCCTCGGCCTCGAGGACGGCCAATGTCATAAAGTCAAGGTCGTCCATTGAAAGTATTACAAATCTCCCGAGCCGCGCATTCTGAACATAAAGGCGACCGAGCGCGGCAAACATGCCGTCCGTGTTCTATTATATTGACGTGTCCGCCAAGATAACGCTCCGGCGAGACTTCACGCTCAAGGCATGCGCATATTTCCTCCGCCGGCGTTTTCTCGCTCACAAAGCCGACCCTCCGGCACACCCGCGCTACGTGAGTATCGACCGGGAAAGCCGGCAAGAGCATATCAAAAAGCAACACGCAAGCCGCTGTTTTTTCTCCCACACCCGGCAAGGAGAGAAGATATTCTTTCGCGCCGCTACGCCCTTTTTTGGCCAATAATTTAATTGAATAGTAGCCAAAGTCTTTTTTTACGGCCGCCAGAATCTCCAGAATGCGTCTTGACTTTGTCGGAGCAAGCCCCGCCGGGCGCACGGCCTCCTCGACTGCGGCAACGCCCGCCGCCGCTACTTCATCCCAAGTCGAATATCGCCCTTTAAGGCGCGCAAACGCCGCATCGCGGTTCCTGTCATTCGTATGCTGCGACAGCACCGTGAGAATTAGGCCGTCTAAAGGCTCCTCGTGCGCTAAAGCGGGCGGGTATGTTTCATTGTGCCAGCGCGTCTCTATACGGTCAAGAAAATCGGCTATCCACAAACTGAGTTTTCTGGTTTTTTTCATTCGTCCTCGTCCGCGCCACCGCCGGAATCTTGGGTTTCGTCTGAGGTGTCATTCGAGTCTTTACGCAACTTTTTGTTTAGTTTCGCGGCGTTCTCGAGAAGTTTTCTGAGGCGCGCTTTTACCTTAAAATGTACGGAGCTGGGCGTGAAAGAGCCGTTCTTTTTCTCTTTTCCGGCTTTGACACCCGTCAAAATCTCTATCCCCTCGTCTATGGTCTCTATAGCCCATATGGAGAACTTGCCGTCTTTGACAGCCTCCAACACCTCATGATTCAACATAAGGTGAGTGACGTTCTGTTTTGGGATAACGACGCCCTGTTCGCCCGTCAAGCGCCGCCGCCTGCAGCACTCGAAGAAACCCTCGATTTTCTCATTTACCCCGCCTATGGGTTGTACGTTGCCGAACTGGTCTACGGAACCGGTGACTGCTATGCTCTGCTTCAAGGGCAATCCCGACAGGGCGGACAAGAGACAGTACAGCTCGGTAGACGACGCGCTGTCGCCCTCGACGCCGCCGTAGTTCTGTTCGAAAGTGAGTCGCGCTGAGAGCGACAAGGGCATGTCCTGAGCGTATTTGCGCCCAAGATAGCTCGAGAGAATCATAAGCCCCTTGTTGTGAATCGGCCCGGTCATCTTTACCTCGCGCTCGATATTGATTACACCCTCTTGCCCCATATAGACGTTGGCCGTTATGCGAGAAGGGTGACCGAAGCGGGAGTCCGACAGCTCTATGACCGAAAGCCCGTTTATCTGCCCCACCATTTCACCCTCGGTATCCACTCGAATGAGGCCGGTATCCAGCGCGCGCTGCAGCTTTTCCTGATAAAGCCCTGAGCGGTATTTTTTATGCTCTATGGCCTTTTGGACGTGCTTTTGGCTGACCCTGAGAGCGCCTTCTTTTTTGTCGGCTTTAGCCCAGGCGTGAGACTCTACGACCAATTCTCTGATGCCGCCTATCTCTATGGACAACAATTTCTGGTCGTCGGCCTCGCGGCTTGCCCATTCGAGCACCTCGGCTATGGCTGAGGTATCAAACGGCAATAGCTTCTCCTCGCGCGTCACATCCGCTACAAACGCGGCCATTTCCTGCTCCGCGCGCTTGTTTCTCGGCATGTCGAAGTCGAAGCTGGCCTTTATTTTGAATATCTTGTGAAACTCCGGGTCGTAATATTGCAGCAGCTCGTAAATATACGGCGTCCCTACCATCACTACTTTGACGTTCATGGGTATCGGCATCGGGCGCAGCGAGGATACGGGAATGGCTCCGTATTGCTCGCCTAAGTTTTCTATACTGGATTCCCGGGTGCGCAAAACGCGCTTGACTGCCTCCCATGACATAAAATTCATCAAAACCTTATCGGCGTCGAGGACAAGATACCCTCCGTTCGCTTTATGGAACGCCCCGGCCACTATGCGGCGAAAGTCCGTATAAAGATAACCCTGCCTGCTCTCGTATTCCACCTTGCCGGACAGGTTGTAGTATGTGGGGTTAGTCTCCCAAACGACAGGCGCGCCAGATGCCGGGTCGTTGCTGACAAAGAGGTTGGCCGTGTAGCGGCTGAAATCCACCTCCGCGCTGTCCTCTCGCACCGATGTCACAAAAACGCCGAAGTTTTCTATGACGTCGTCTGTCATACGATCAAACCACTTTGAGAGGTTTTTGTTTTCCGTCTCTTCCTTGGACTCTTCTTTTTTGCCCTTTCCTTTAGGGCATATGTATTTTTCGCGCACTTCGGATAGGCATGGCGTTATAGCGGAGCGGCATATTTCGGCCTCTAACTTGGAAAGCTTCTCTTTGAGGTCTTTTTCCATATCGCGGATGTTTCTGAGTGAGACGAGAGTCTTTTGGGAGACCTCCTCGGACGCGGCTTGATAGGATTTTTGCTTTTCGTCGTCCAAAGCCTCAAACTCCTCCGGCTGAATTTCGCGCACCACATCTTTGCCGTCGTCGTCCTTCGCGTCTATCAGGGGTATATTCACAAACCCCTGCGGCGTACGCTTCAGAGAAAAGCCCTTCTCAGCCGACCATGCCTTGAGCTCGTCCATGATAGCCCCGGCCTTCTCCTGAAACGTCTTGACATACTGAGCTTTGGCGTCCTCGTATTGACTTTGCTCAAACGCTTTGCTGATAGTTACCTTGAGTTCATTGATAAGCTCGTCGAGAGCCTCGCACAGCCCCTTGCCGTGACCGGCCGGCAAAGACATGACGAGAGGCTCGCCGGGCTCGTCAAAGTTATAGACGTAGACCCAGTCACAAGGCGCAGGGATATTCTTGGCGCGCTCGCGAAGACGTTTCAGGGTATAGTTAGTTCGTCCGCTGCCGGGACGGCCCGACACGAAAATATTGTATCCTCTGCTTGGGACGTCAAGGCCGAAAGATATGGACTCGACAGCGCGTTCTTGACCTATAAGACGTTTGATGGACTTGAGTTCGTCAGAAGATTTGCCGTTCCAGTTTTTCGGATTGGCGGCCTTGCGAAGACTTTCGGGAGGCAGTCTCCATTTATCGGCGTTTCCTTTATTTATATTTGTTTTACGCGCCATGTACATCACACCTCAGAATCGAATTTGGACATTCATATATTTTACTC
>BOCC01000108.1 GCA_026002715.1 Synergistales bacterium | reverse complement strand
CATGCGTATGACCAACCGTCTCGCTAAACACAAGGACGACTATATGTTATTTATGCGCGTCTACACAGCGCCGTTCACCAACAATCAAGCCGAACGAGACTTGAGACACTGTAAAACCAAACAGAAAATATCAGGTTGCTTTCGTTCATGGCAGGGCATATTGGATTATTGCAATCTGCGTTCATTCCTTGACACCGCGAAAAAACGCGGCGAGAGGCTCATGGATTCTCTACGCTCTCTTATTTCGCCTGGCGTTCCCGCTGGACAGTAACCATGTTAGGTATATTGTTCTGGCTACGCCGGTGTTTGTCGCGGTTTATGAAACGGTCCTGCTTCCAGTATCTATCTTTCACGTTGAGCCGCCAGACCGTGGAGCACTTCGCCTAAATACTTCCTCCAAACAATGCCTTACAGCGATATTTCGGAATTCACACTATATGGTACTTGCAATCCTACGTACTATGGCTTAAAATTTTCTCGTCGTTCACGGAAATTCTCCTTTCCTGAAAACTTTGAGCGGTTCTCAGGCTAAGGATCATTTTCGTTTTCCGGCAAATTATCAAACTTTAGGAGTCTCCGGCAGAGCCGGGGTTTTACTAATTTAATCAGCTTTACGGCCGGATTTTCCGCCGGGTACCTAAAAGACATTGGTATTGACGATCTAAATAAACGATCTAATAAATGAAGCGGACAAAAATATGTACGCAAATAAAACTGTTGATTTGTTTTTAAATCCCACCCTTGCGTTTCATATTGGGGTGGGATTTTTAATTTATATAAAATTTACGGGGGGGATTTATTGTGAAGTTACAGGCTAAAATGCTATTGGGTGTTTTGGGCGCGGCGGTGGTG
This sequence comes from Synergistales bacterium, assembly GCA_026002715.1. Classification (GTDB taxonomy): domain Bacteria; phylum Synergistota; class Synergistia; order Synergistales; family Aminobacteriaceae; genus BNVG01. Next base: position 6,312 of record BOCC01000108.1, on the reverse strand, counting down.
GTTTTCGGTCTTATGATTTTCGGAGTGATATGGCAGGTATCCGCTTCTTCCACGCGATTTGCGCGCGATGTCCTGCAAAGCAACTCGATCGCGGCGGCAAACGCGATAACTGAAGATATGATCAGCAACATAACGGCGGTTAAGGCGCTGGCGGACTTGGTATCGGCGTTGGACTACAAAGACGACTCGGCGCGATACAATATCGTCAATATGGCGAAAACCTATATCGAAGCCAACCCCGAATTCGCCGCCGTGTGGATAATATGCGAACCCAATGCCTACGACGGCGAAGACGCCCGGTACGCGGACACGGATGAGTTTCGGCGGGGCGACGGAAGGATGATCGTCACATACAGTTGGGAGAACGGAAAGGCGGTACGCTCTACAAGCGTCCTCAAACAGGAAACCCTAAAGACCGCCGACTGGTATCAGATTCCGCTCACGGCCGGAAAAGAGAGCGTGAGCGAGCCTCTTTTGTACAGCTATACCGGCAAAACCGCCGACAATATCCTTATGACGACATACGGCGCTCCTGTCAAGAGAGACGGCAAAACAATAGGAGTGGTCGGCATCGACGTTTCCTTGGAAGAAATGGACAAGATTGTCTCCAATCTCACCATACCGGAGGGCGCTAGCGCGGCTTTGGTGTCCAACGGAGGGACAATAGTGAGCGGCTTTGGGAAAGAGTCCTTGGGCAAAAACTACAGAGAACTCGGTTTTTCTGAAACAGACACTGTTCTCTCTGACATCAAAAACGGCAAGTCGTCGTTTTATACGTCCCAAATCCATGGCGCCAAAGACGACGTCATTGTCTTCCGCGAAGCTGTGCGGTTAGCCAACACAGGAACACCTTGGTCCCTGTCGGTATCGATACCCGCCAGTATTGTCAACATGCCCGCCAGACTGCTCACGCGACACATCATAATCGGCGCGCTTGTCGGTATTCTCGTGCTTGGCGTCGTAGTGACGCTCTTGGTGCGCCGCATCGTAAAACCGATTCATATCACGTGCGACCGCCTCTCGCGATTTGGGGAATTGGACCTCAGTGAGATTGCGGACGCTTTAGACCTCAGAAAAGGCAATGATGAGATCGGGGAAATGACCAGAGTCATACACAAACTTCAAAGCGTCCTCAGAGAAATGGTGCAAACGCTGGAAAGTGAAACCGATAACTTCACCGCCTCGTCCGAACTGCTGTCGTCAATCTCGGCCGAGTCGGTGGCGGCTTCAAATGTTGTGAATGAAGCGGTGGAAAAAGTGTTCCTGCTGCTTGAACAGAACAATAAATCCTTGGAGACTACCAACACCGGAGCGCAAGACGTGGCGACGGCCGCTTCAAGCGCAGCTGAGATGGCCACGGGCGCGGCTGATAACGCTTCCCGCACGAGTTCGCTGAGCGATAGCGCCGTTAAGGAAGTAGAAAACGTCGTAAGCGAGATGGACAGACTGCGCGAGCATACGTTGGTCTGCGACGACAACATAAAAGAACTCTCGACCTCTGTGGGTTCCATTTCCAGCTTCGTATCGTCGATATCGAGCATAGCGACGCAGACAAACCTGTTGGCGCTGAACGCCGCGATAGAGGCGGCCCGCGCCGGCGACGCCGGACGCGGCTTTGCCGTGGTGGCGGACGAGGTGAGAAAGCTCGCGGAGGAATCCAACAGCGCGGCGAAGCAAGTGGCTACTTTGGTCACGTCTCTGGGGCAAGCAACCGAAGCGTCGCAGTCGGTGTTCAGCGAACTTCGCGACGGCCTCGCCAAAGTGCAGGACGACGCCAAACGCGCTGTAAGCAATCTTGGACAAGCTCAGGACGAAATAAATAAAGTGGCCGGAGCCATACAGGGAATGGCGGCGGCGTCCGAAGAGCAGGCCGCGAACAGCAGCGAGATGACTGAGAGTATCAAATCGACCATTGCCGCGATTGGCGACGTTCAGCGCGTAGTGGAGAATATACGCGTATCAGCCAAAGAAACGCTCACGACGTCCGAACACGTCGAAAACGAATCTCAAAATCTCGCGCAGGGTTCTGAAAAATTGAAGGAGCTTCTCTCTCAGTTTACGATATAGCCTTCGCGGTTGACGCGCAGGAAAGGATTTCGCTGTGTTATGCTTCTCATGGCATGGGCCTCCCCTTTACCCTAAAGAGAACTTATGCCGCTGCTTTTTAGCATGGTTTTGCTGCTTGTTATTGAATTTTCAAGGTTCGAGAGATGAAAAGCTGGTGCGGAGTTTGGGTTAAATAAAATTTACGGGGGGATTTATTGTGAAGTTACAGGCTAAAATGCTGTTAGGCGTTTTAAGCGCGGCAGTCGTAGTTCTCGGCGTTATGATTTTCGGTGTGATATGGCAAGTATCGGCTTCTTCCACGCAGGTCGCGAGAAATATCCTAAAAAGCGACTCGGCGGCGGCGGCAAACGTGATAGCCAGGGATATGATCAGCAGCATAACGGCGGTCAAGGCGCTGGCGGACTCGGTGTCCGCGGTGGATTACAAAAACGACACGGCGCGAAATGATCTTGTCAACATAACAAAAACCTACCTCGAAAACAATCCTAAATTCACCGGCGTTTGTATAGTATTCGAACCCGGCGCCTACGACGGCAAAGACGCGCGTTACGCAAACGCGGACGGCTTCAACGAGGTCGGAAGGATGGCCGTCATATATGGCATGGATAACGGGAAAGCCGTTCGCTCTACGGAGGGCATCGACGAGGCGACCATCAAGGCCTCCGAATGGTATCAGATTCCGTTGCTTGCCGGAAAGGAGTGCGTGCTCGAGCCTTTTTTGTACACCTATACAGGCAGGGCGGCTGACAATATTCTCATAACGACGTACGCTTATCCTATCAGGAGGGATGGCAAGACGATAGGAGTGGCCTGTATCGACGCGTCCTTGGAAGAAATGGACAAGACCGTGTCCAATCTAAATATATCGGAGGGCGCCAGCGCGGCTTTGGTATCCAACGGAGGAACAATAGTGAGCGGCTTTGGAAAAGAGTTCTTGGGCAAGAACTACAGAGAACTCGGTTTTCCAAGACCGGACGCCATCCTGTCCGATATAAAAAACGGTAGATCCTCGTTCTCCGGGTCCAGAACCCTCGAAGGAGACCCGGCCATTGTCTTCCGCGAAGCCGTGCAGTTAGCCAATACGGGAACCCCGTGGTCTTTAACGGTAGCGATTCCCACCAGCATAGTCAACGAGCCTGCTAAATTACTGACGCGACACATCATAATCGGCGCGCTTGTCTGCATTCTCGTGCTTGGCGTCGTGGTGACGCTCTTGGTGCGCCGCATCGTAAAACCGATTCATATCACGTGCGACCGGCTGTCCCGATTTGGGGAATTGGACCTCAGGGAAATTGCGGACGCTTTAGACCTCAGAAAAGGCAATGATGAGATCGGGGAAATGACCAGAGTCATACACAAACTTCAAAGCGTCCTCAGAGAAATGGTGCAAACCTTAGAGCGAGAGGCCGACAACTTCACCGCCTCGTCCGAACTCTTAGCGTCAACCTCAGCCAAGTCGGTAGCGGAGTCGAACGCCGTAAATGAAGCGGTGGAAAAAGTCTCGTTGCTGCTTGAACAGAACAATAAATCCTTGGAGATTACCAACACCGGAGCGCAAGACGTGGCGACGGCCGCTTCAAGCGCGGCTGAGATGGCCACGGGCGCGGCTGATAACGCTTCCCGCACGAGTTCGCTGAGCGATAGCGCCGTGAAGGAAGTAGAAAACGTCGTAAGCGAGATGGACAGACTGCGCGAGCATACGTTGGTCTGCGACGACAACATAAAAGAACTCTCGACTTCCGTGAGTTCTATTTCCAGCTTCGTATCGTCGATATCGAGCATAGCGACGCAGACAAACCTGTTGGCGCTGAACGCCGCGATAGAGGCGGCCCGCGCCGGCGACGCCGGACGCGGCTTTGCCGTGGTGGCGGACGAGGTGAGAAAGCTCGCGGAGGAATCTAACAGCGCGGCGAAGCAAGTGGCTACTTTAGTCACGTCTCTGGGGCAAGCAACCGAAGCGTCGCAGTCGGTGTTCAGCGAACTTCGCGACGGCCTCGCCAAAGTGCAGGACGACGCCAAACGCGCTGTAAGCAATCTTGGACAAGCTCAGGACGAAATAAATAAAGTGGCCGGAGCCATACAGGGAATGGCGGCGGCGTCCGAAGAGCAGGCCGCGAACAGCAGCGAGATGACTGAGAGTATCAAATCGACCATTGCCGCGATTGGCGACGTTCAGCGCGTAGTGGAGAATATACGCGTATCAGCCAAAGAAACGCTCACGACGTCCGAACACGTCGAAAACGAATCCCAAAATCTCGCGCAGGGTTCTGAAAAATTGAAGGAGCTTCTCTCTCAGTTTACGATATAGCCTTCGCGGTTGACGCGCAGGAGGCGTCTTTAGCGTTATATACCGCAACCGACCCGATAAGGGGAGGTTGCATTTTTTGACAAAAAATCATAGTATTATTACTCGGTTGTCAGATTTTCGATCGAACAATTTTAAAATCGAGCAATCTTAAAAACCCTGTTTTTGGGAACCTATTTTCGGAGTCAGAGGTGTTGTTTTTTGGAAGATCTATATCAAATACTCGGCGTCCCACGGGACGCTTCGCAGGCCGATATAAAAAAGGCGTATCGCCAACTCGTCCGTCAATATCACCCCGACACGCATCAGGGCGATGCTGGGGCGGAGGAAAAATTCAAGAAAATAAACGCGGCCTACTCCGTCATAGGAGACCCGGAGAAGCGCGCGCGCTACGACCAGTTCGGAAGCGCGGACGGCTCGAACCCGTTTGGCGGCGGCTTCAACGGGGGATTCGGAGACTTGTTCGGAGATTTGTTTGAACAGGTTTTCGGAGGGGGCGGTATGGGCGGCGGCTTCGGGCGCAGAGCCGACCCGAACGCGCCGCGCGGAGGCGCCAACCTCGAGATGTCGCTTAGAGTGACGCTAATAGAGGCCGCGAACGGCACGACGCGCAACCTTGAAATTCCAAATCAGGACAAATGCGAGACATGCGGGGGAAGCGGCGCCAAACCCGGCACAAAGCCAAAAGTCTGCGAGACATGCGGGGGGCGAGGACAGGTTGAGAGCATGACCAGAACGCCGTTTGGACAGTTCGTCAGCCTAAACACATGCTCTCGGTGCGGCGGGACAGGCAAAGTTATAGAGGAGCCCTGCGGGACGTGCGGCGGACAGGGAAAGGTTCGCAAAATCCATAAGGTTGAGGTTAAAATTCCGGCGGGCGTCGAAACCGGTACGCGCCTTCGCGTCACCGGTGAAGGGGAACTGGGCGTAAACGGCGGCCCAAAAGGAGACCTCTTCTTGGTTTTGGATGTCGCACGTCACGAGAAGTTCGAGCGTGACGGCGGAGATTTGCATACATATCTGACTTTGAGCTATCCGCAGGCCGTTTTGGGCGCTGCGGTAGAGATTGAGACACTGATAGACGGGCGCGAAAAAGTAGGCGTCCCGGCCGGCACTGAACATGGGCGGGTTTTGAAGGTAAAAGGCAAGGGTATGCCGCGTCTTCGCGGGGCGCGAGGCCGAGGCGACCTTTACGCTCACGTCTTGATCAATATCCCAACCAAACTGACCGATAAGCAAAGGACAATTATCGAGAACCTTGCCAAGGAAATGGGCGACACCGTGGAGCCAAAAGAAGAGGGCTTGTTCGAAAAGGTGAAGAAATTGTTTTAGAATAATATAACCAATGTCAACAACTTAAGCGTTTTTTGCATATTTTTTCGCCACGGCAATTTTTGATATGCGAAGAGTTTATGACGCAAACAACAGGTATGGAAAATCACATCTCGTCCTTAAGTTGTTGACATTGATAATATAACTACAGGGTTGCTTCAGGAACGCCTCAAAATTTGCGCGCCTCTCGTGGGGGCGACCGACAAAAAGAGACGGGCGAACGACAAATTAAAGACGGGTGACCAACCGGGAATTGTAGGGGCGACCGCCCCCGGTCGCCCGGTTCTTGGTGGACGCCAAACGTTATGGGTATGGGCGGACCACAAATTAAAGGCGGGTGACCAAAAATTAAAGACGGGCGATCGGGAATTAAAGACGGGCCGACCGACAAAAAGAGACGGGCGAACCAAAAATTAAAGACGGGCGACCGAGGGCGGTCGCCCCTTGTATGATTCTTTCAGTAGCACAAAACAAGATTACCAAAGCTAAAAGCTAAAAGCTAAAAGCTAAAAGTTAATGAAGTCAGTACCTTGACAAGTCAGAACCTTGAGGCATATTACTTAAGTGAGATCAATCGGCTGTATTTATCAGCCGGGATCTGTTGTTGA
>BOCC01000107.1 GCA_026002715.1 Synergistales bacterium | reverse complement strand
TCGAGGAGATCTATGCAGCGCACCTAGGTAGATTTTCCCGCTCCGGAAAAGCCGATTATGCCGTAGACTTCCCCTTTTTCTATTTTTAGATTGAGACTCAGACATACCTCACACCCCCTCCTCCCCCGACTGGAGGGGGGGTCTCACGCCGACGGAACTCCGCGACGGCATATAAAGCTGTATATGAAACGCCTTGTCGGAGTACTGCGTCGCCCTCTGAAAAACCGCGTTCATGTACGGGTCGGCCTTCCCCATCAGCCTCAAACCGAAGCTGATGGCAAACCACGCCGCCACGGCCGCGAGCAGAACCAGTATCTTGCCTCTCGCAATACCGAGGTTGAAGCCTATATAAACGCAAAAAAGGCTGCTCGCCGCAAAAAGGTTTCGCTCGCAGCCCATTATGAGTATGGGCTTCGTCATACTCTGGTTTATCAACAACTGGCGAAGCGGGGCGTCCGGCATGGCGAACTAAGCCAAAAATTCTTTAGACTGCTCAATAATCATGTTGCTAGTGGGAGCGTCTTTACCGTAAAGAGATTTCAGTATGCCCGCCGCCGAGACTATGAGACCTATAACGAGAACCAAATACACCGCCGTGCGCATGAAGCCGGTCATATCGCCCCCGAATATGAGCGCCGCCCCCGCCGCGACTATCGCGATAAGTGAAATACCCAAGGCGACCGGACCGGTGAGAGAATTTGTTATTATAACAAGCGCGGCCTCCCACGGCATTGCCGCGGCGGCGGCGAAAGCCGTACCGGCCGACGCTAAAACCGCCGCCAATGTCAAAACCGCAAGAACAAAAACGAAAAACGGAGACGTTTTCTTTATCATTATTTTCTTTACCTTCACAATAATCACCTCATATTTAGAATATATACGCCGCTAATCGACGTATTAAACGTGTACCCCTTCTGACCTTTCGTTCTTTATCCATCTTACGTCATATTCTTCTTTGTTATGGTCGTAGTCTATTACCTCCATAATCTCGGTTACGGTCGGGCCGGTGGAGAGCGGCTCTATGTATATGACGAGACCCACCGCCTGACCTATAAGTCTCTGCATGGGGGTCGGGACCGCCTCTAAAATAAGCATCTCAAGCCGCGATAAGGCCTCCATGCAACTGTTTGCGTGGAGCGTCGTAACTCCGCCGGGGTGCCCCGTGTTCCAGCTCTTCAGCAGGTCGAGCGCGGCGGCGCTGCGAATTTCCCCGATGATTATCCTGTCCGGCTTCTGTCTCATCGCCGAAAAGAGCAGTTTTTGCATAGACGTGTTTTCGTCCGTGTACATGCGAACCTTGTTCTGCTGAGGTATCTGCAGCTCCGCCGTGTCCTCCATAGAGATTACCCTGTGAGTCGGGCAGATGGTGTTGATCTCGTGAAGTATGGCGTTGGTCAGGGTCGTTTTGCCGCTTCCGGTCGCGCCCACGACCAAGAAATTCTTCCGCTTCCTGATGGCGTCTCGGATAACCTCGCAGTCCTCGGTCGTCATGCGCCCCTGTTTGACATATTCGTCAAGGACAAATATCCTCGACGCCTTCTTGCGTATGTTGAAGCTCGGCATCTCCACCGTCGGCGGTATGACTCCGTTGAGACGCGAGCCGTCTATCGGGAGAACCTCCGCTATGATGGTGTTCTCGGCATGGATGGTTTTGCCGTAAAAAGACGCCACGGTACCCAAAAAGGACAGAGACCGCGCGGGCAACATCGTGATGCCCGTGTCCTCCGCGCCTCGGCGAACAATCCATATACGCGCGTCGTCGTTCAGCATTATCTCGGTGACGGTGTCGTCATACAAAAACGCCTCCACGCTATTACCAAGTTCGCGGCGCATTTTCTCGATAAGACGCCGGCGCACTTCTTCGGTCATCATAATTCGATTCGGTCTTTCCTTCGGAGTTCGATTTTTTCACCGCCGAACGCCAGAACCGCTACGTTGAACGTCCTGTTTACGACGTAGAGGTCCTTCTTCAGAACCTTGTACGTCACGAGCAGGTCTCTGTCTCCCTGTTTTATGGAAAGAGAATGGCTGCCCGGAGTCATTTTCATATCCTTCGGCATTATTATATACGTTTTGCCGTGCGCGTCGTAAACCAAAACGGGAGTCCAGCTTATTTTTTTGCCGTCACTGTCGCTCGCCGCCCTTATCAGATAGCGGGAATAGATATCGGAGCCGTTGATCAGGCGGGGGGTTTCGTCAGAGAGCGGGCCCGCGCCGCCAAGCCCGTCGGGCTTGTAGCTGAACCCCTCCGGCTTGTAGCTGAACCCAACATACGGCACGTGAGGAGCCTCGGTATCGGAGGATATCTCTATAGAATAGGTGCGCCTGTCCGTGTATATCATAAGGCTTGTCCTCATGCCGGGAAACTGCGTCTTTAGTAGCACGTGGGTCACTAAGTTATCAAGCGCGCCGTTCCACGCCGCTGAGACCGACCATCTGTCCGGATCAGAGACGGCGACGTTTACGACCCTTTCTCCCGGTTCAAGCTCCACGTCCGTAAGCATCCCCGGGCGGCATGTGATGCGCGGGATCCCCGCGCCGAACATAAAACTTCTTTTGGCGTTGTTTTGCACGTATTGGTGCGGGCCGATGTACGCTGTCTCGGGCTGAGGCGCGCCCTCCTGAGAGGCCGGGGGCAGAACGACCGACTCTTCCAGAACGACCGCGGCGGTTTTATCATTGCCGTCGTCGCTTAGGATATATTCGTATCTTTTGAGTAAAAGCTCGAAGGCGTCGTCCGATACGGGAGAAGCGGCGCAAACCGGAGCGGACGCTAAAAAATACGCCGCGAAAAAAGCCACGCAAAACCGCGCGGAGCGACGCGTAAATTTATCTTTCATTTTCCACCGCCCACCTTAGGAAAATATCTTGTAGCTAATCATATATCGCATCTCATTTTTGTCAATATACTACCCGGCAAAAGGCTTATTTTTTGGAAAACCCCATCGCAAGGTAAATCATGTTCTCACCTGAAGCGGTCGCGTTGAGCTATTTGGCGCAACCCTAACGCTTGACATTCATCCCAACCATGATATATTACCAAGATTACATATTATATTTATAAGTATTGTAAATCACGAAGAGGAAATCCGAAACGAAAGGGAAAATCGGCTGATTTTGTCGGGTGTATGGTGACAGTTATGATTATATTGGAAAACGTTGGCAAAACTTTCAAAGATGACACGCAAAGCGGCTTGGTGGAGGCTGTCAGAGACGTCAGCCTAAAAATAGAAAAAGGGGAAGTCTACGGCATAATCGGCTTTTCCGGAGCGGGAAAATCTACCTTGGTGCGCTGCATAAATCTCCTCGAGCGTCCCACGACGGGGAAGGTTTTCGTGAACGGCTCAGAATTGACGGCTTTTTCGGAGCCTGAGTTGCGTAAAGCTCGTAAAAAGATAGGGATGATTTTTCAGCAATTCAACCTCTTCACCTCGCGCACAGCAGCTCAAAACGTAGCCTATCCGCTCAAATACAGCGGTATGACCAAGGCTGGGATAGCCGGCAGAGTGAAAGAATTGCTTGGCCTCGTCGGGCTCGAGGACAAAGAGAGCGCATATCCGTCTCAGCTCAGCGGAGGGCAAAAACAGCGCGTAGCCATAGCCCGGGCCTTGGCCAACGACCCGGGCATTCTGCTCTGCGACGAGGCCACAAGCTCCCTCGACCCGCAAACCACCCTTTCAATACTGAAGCTGCTCAAGGAACTGAACTCCAAGCTGGGCATAACCATAGTGGTAATCACCCATGAAATGCACGTCGTAAAGGAGATATGTTCCCGCGTGGCCGTCATGGAGAACGGAGCCGTTGTGGAAGAAGGCGACGTCTTCTCGGTGTTTGCCAACCCAAAGCAGAAGATAACGAGAGATTTCATCGACACAACGTCAAACCTCTCCAAAATTCACGCGCTCATAGCCGAGCGGTCTCCCATAGTGAAACTAAAGCCCGGAGAGTGCATAATCAAGCTGAAATATCAGGAAAAGGACATTTCCGAGGCGCTCGTCTCGATGATATCGAGGAAGTTCAACATAGACGCCAATATAATATTCGGGGACATCGAGTTTCTCGGGGGCTCTCCCATAGGCGGGCTGATTTTGATAGTGAACGGCGCGAGAAGCGACATAGACGGCGCCATAGCGTTTTTACGCAATAAAAATGTCGGGGTTGAGGTGATTTTAGATGCAAGGTGAGATTCTCAGTTTTTTAAACGAATGGCTGCCAAACATAATGCCAAAGTGGCCGATATTTTTCAGGTCTTTGGGTGAGACCCTTGTGATGGTTGGGATTTCCGGCGCGTTGGCCTTCGTGTTCGGGATGTTTTTCGGGATCGTCGTGACCGTGACTAAAAAAGGCGGTATTATGCAGTGCGCCGGTGTTTATCATAGTATCGACAAGGTGGTGAATTTTTTCAGATCCATTCCGTTCATAATTCTGCTCGCGGGGCTTATTCCGCTAACGCGCCTGATTATGGGGACGGCTATCGGCGTTAAGGGCGCTATCGTCCCGTTGGTGTTCGGCACGACGCCGTTTTTTACGCGCCAGATAGAGAGCGCGCTGGCCGAGGTCGACAGGGGAGTGGTGGAGGCGGCGCAGTCGATGGGCTCCGGGCCTATTGAGATAATATGCCGCGTTTATTTAAAAGAGAGTTTAGGCGGCATAGCGCGCGGCACGACCATCACGGCCATAAACTTGATAGGTCTCAGCGCCATGGCGGGCGCTGTGGGAGCCGGAGGGCTCGGGGACTTCGCCATACGCTACGGACACCAGCGCAACCAGCTTGACGTCACTTATGTGACGGTGCTGACGCTTGTGTTTGTAGTGAACCTGATTCAGATTCTGGGCGGAATTGTCGTCAAGCGGAACGTGCATTAAACGTGCATTAGAAGAACGTCGCTACAACTATACTCGTTTGCTTTACGAATTCTTAGCAAATCATTAGGTATTTGTGTAAATCATCCCACAAATTACGTAAACCCTCGGATTGTGCAAACCTCTTCATTATTGCAAAATAAAAATATAAATACTATTTTGCAATATGAAGAGGAGGTAATGTTACATGTCATGGTTGAAGAACAGAAGCATAGGCGTCAAACTGAGCATTCTTGCTGCGATTCCGTTGATTTTATTGGTAGCTGTTACGGCATTTAACTATTTCTCCTCGGGGAAGGTGAACGAAGCCTATGGACATTCCTACGGCAACTTCTCAGTTCCGTCCGCTAACTTTGGCGTATATCGCGCGCACGTTCAGGGAACCACGAAAGACGTTCTGGAAATAATCTTGCTTGACGACCCCGTCAAGATGAAAACAGTCAAGGACGATCTTGCCTACCGCCGCGCCGCCGCGACGTCTATAGCGCAAGAGTATCAGAAGACGGATATGGGCGCTAAGGAAAAGGAGTTGATGAGCAAGATCAACCAGTTTTCCTCCGACTTCAGAAGAATTCAGGACAGAGTTTCGGAATTGGGCGCCAAAAACACAAGCGACGCGGAAGCTATGGACGTCTACTTCAATGAGCTGGAGCCAATAACGCAGCAGTACAATGGCGCCATTCTGGAGCTATCGGAATATCTTACCTCTCGGGCGGTAGCTGAACAGAAAGAAGCTGACCGGTATTCGACCGAAGCCGCCAACACCGGCGTAGCCATAGCGATTGCCGCGATAATTATCACCCTGTTTTTGAGCTTCTACATCTCCCGTCTGATAACAAAACCCGTAAACGCCATGAAAGAAAAAATAGCGCGCTTCGCGGCAGGCGATCTTTCGGTAGATTTCAAGATAGACGGCCGGGACGCCGTAGCGCAGATGGGCGACGAACTTGAGAAGATGGCGGCTGCTTTGAGGGAGGTTATGAACACCGTCAAGGACGCCGGCAGGCAGATATCCGAGTCTGCGCAGGATTTCTCCGCTATGGCGGAGCAGACGAACGCGTCCGTTGAGGAGTTCAAATCGAACGTCGATGAAATGAACGTCAATCTAAGCAACCTTGCCTCAGCGAGCGAAGAGGTGAACGCCTCAGTCGAGGAAGTGGCGGCCGGCGCTCAGACGACGGCTGAGAAGGGAACCGACATAGCGCGCAAGGTCGATAACGCGATGAGCGCTGGAGACACCGGAATGCACGCTGTTCGCAGCGTGGTGGACGGCATTAGCCGGGTGGCCGAAAGCTCCGCCGCCTCCGCCTCCGCCGTGTTGGAGCTGGAAGACAGAACGAAGCAGATACAGAGCTTCGTTTCGCAGATAGGCAGCATAGCGGATCAGACAAACCTTTTGGCGCTTAACGCGGCCATAGAAGCCGCAAGAGCCGGCGAAGCGGGGCGAGGTTTCGCGGTCGTCGCCGAAGAGGTGCGCAAATTAGCCGAGGACAGCAACATAGCGGCGAAGAGCATCGCCGATCTCGCCTTGCAGATAACGTCAGACCTCGACAAGATAGTCGGCTACGCGCAGAAGAACACGTCCGACTCTAGCGACGCCAAAGAACTATCCGCGAAGACGGAGAGCGCGATAAACAATATGACAAATTATCTGCAAGACATAGCCTCTTCGACGCAGGACCTCGCGGCTGTAGCCGAGGAGCAGGCGGCGTCGAGCGCTGAGATAGCGGAAGCCGTGCAGAGCATGTCCGAGAAGATAAGCAACACCGCGCACGCGAGCGAGAACATCCGCACCGGTGTGGCGGAAATCGCCGCGGCGTCTGAGAAAGTCGCCGAGGGTTCGGAGAATCTATCGGGCCTATCGAGCGACCTGCAAAGCGAGTTGTCGTATTTCACCGTAGAAGACGCGGGAGAGCAGGTTTTGAAATCCATTCTAAGCAGGAAGTAAACAAGAATATATTCAGCATAGCAGCGCGTTTCAAACGCGCTGCCACGGCCGTTTCATAAACCCCGTGAACACCAACATGTCCAGAACGGTATACCCAACATGCCCATAGATATAACGTAAAACACCAATCTGAGTTGAGGTGTTTCACTTTTCGCTGTAAAATAGCGGCATGACTAAGTGAAGCGGGAGGATGTCGTACAGTGGCGAAAGAGTTAGGCAAAAAACAAGAGCGCGATACGGCGCAGATCTTTGACTTAATCTTGAAGCAGTTGATACGATTATCAAGCGCAACGGTCATTCAATTCATCAACGGTCTGTTTGATACAAATCACCCGTTAGACAGCACTGTTGATTATCCCAACACTGAAACCGTATCGAAAAAGTTACGGCGCCTCCAATCAGACACCATCATTATCAT
>BOCC01000106.1 GCA_026002715.1 Synergistales bacterium | reverse complement strand
GCTGCGTCCATATGCTCCGGAACTGTCTATTCATGTTGTGAAGATTTTGGGAGACGGTGGGTATACAGGTGAGAAGTTTGCATATGAGGTTGAGTCGCTTATCGAAAGCCGAGGTAGAGATTGTTAAACGCAACGAATTACATAAATTTGCCGTACTTCCAAAGCGGTGGGTTGTCGAACGAACCTTCGCTTGGCTCGACAAATGCCGCCGTCTATGGAAAAATTGTGAGCGTAAAATCCCCACAACTTTACAAATGATCTTACTTGCCTTTGTTTCGTTGTTGTTGAAAAGATATTGAACAGGTTCTCAGCCATATCTGACCTCACCCTTGCCTCAGCTGCGATATAGTGCACCGATGTATTGATACGAGGGCTATGATAGTGGGATGCTCGGCCGCTGAAGGAGGTATATGAAATATATGAACTATTCGTAGCATCCATCCAAAAAGCGCACAAATATATAATTCCAAAAAAACTAACCAAAAAAACTACGACATTAGCGGTTTTGAAATTTTCATCAGCTTCTCTTTCTATTGCAAGGGCCTCCACGTGAATCCGCCCCTCGCTGTGAGGATATTTTTTCTCAGGCGCTCATATTCGCTGCGAGCATACTCTTTGTCAGTAATAGAAACAAATTCAATTCTCTCGATCGAAACACACATCAATACCCCTACCACTACACACGCAACTATCTGAATGATGCCAGTTCGTATCTTTGTACAGTAATGACCGGAATTATCACTATGAGAGCGATATAGTAAATTTATAAGCGCAATGACAGATAAAACCGTAAACAAATACGCAAGCAACATTTCAAATCCCTCTTTCGGCAGGGTCTGTCAATTTTGTATCGACAGACTCGTTTTCACTTGTTTTGTTATACTGCGTAAGCCAATCCAAATGGATTTTATGCAATACTGTTTCCTCGGCTTCCTCGACGGCAGAAACGGCGTCCGAGTTAAATTTTGCGATTTCTTCTTTGAAAAAACGGGACGCGTCCATTACTGCTCTTGCGTCACCGTTGTTTAGCCGAAGCAATGCTAAAAAGCCGCTGTAATATTCATATTGCGCCTCGGAAATAAAATCTTGATCGTCTTTTTCCAAAATAAAAACAGAAAACGCCTTTAACATCTGAAACACAAAGTTGTCGGGGCGCTGTACCTGCATCAGCGTAGCCGCGCCTCTGAGATGGCGCAAATTGTTAATCTCCCCGCCGGTATGTGAGCGAACGAGCGCAATGTATTTCTTTACAGTTGCAAATTCCGCCAGAAGTCCGTTGTTTGTGTCTTTTGGCAAATACTGAGCTTGCGCGTATTTTGAATTCATGTACATATAAATAAACGTACGGAATCTTTCAGGGCCGTCCTTTTGCAGTCCGACTTTGCAGGCGTCTTCCATTGCGTCAATAGACATTCTGCGCTGCGCTGCTATTTCTTCGTATGTAAAATACACCAATAACGTTAAGCATTTTTGAATCTCGGTATCACCTTTTTGTTGCGGAAGGCTTGCGATCATTGCATCGACACGTTCTGTCGCGTTGTATTTTGAAAGGTATGCGCGCAAATTTTCTATATAATATCCTTGCGAGTGCTTTTCAACTGAGGCGTGAATTAGCTTTGCGTTGTAATCGACAGTATAATCCTGGATGACCCCGAGAATCGACAGTCTGTACACTGCCTTAAAAGTGCTGTCCTGTGTACGAATTTCAAGAAAAAGCCGCTTGATAATTTCCTCAGTTTCACTATCTAAGTTTATTGATATTCTATCTTTGGATAAGCCACTTCTTAATTTTGAGAGAAATTCATCTGCGTCAGAACAATACGCACACGCACGTCCCACGTTTTTTCTGATTGCGGCTGTGGAGCCGCCTCCTGTATTGGATTGTAATTGTCTTGTGATTTCCTCGGTAGAGTCATTTTCAAAAGGAATAGCAACGAAAAATGTACCCTTATTATTGGGGTCGGAGAGTTTATTTTCTATTCCGTCATCGACGGTTTGGTCTGTAACATCTCCTTCGCAAATGAAATCCCATAAATCCTTGCCTTCAGTATCCACATCTCTCAGCCATTGCTGTATCCTTGTCACAATCTCCGGGATGTTTTCTTTTTGTCCATAATATTTGTAAGCAGGTGTATCCAAATACATGCTACCATATAGGGGGTAGGGATTTAGATACAATACTTTTCGATTAGTCTTATTTATTTTCGGCGTTAAATTGATTGCTTTGTCGTACTCGTCCAGAATAATGTTTTCCAATTCGGCAAGCACGCTTGCGCGCGGAAATCTGATTCCGGTCAACAATTCACGCAAAACCGCCAATTCTTGCGGCATTCCCTTGAAATTATTGGAATGAAAATCCATCATAAGCTGTTTATCGTAAGCGCCGAATTCTTCAAATATTATGATACATAGGGCATTGCGTCTGTCGCGCCCGGCGCGTCCGGCCTCTTGATAAAAACCCTCAATAGAACTGGGGTAATTGACATGTACGGTATAGCGGATATTGGGCTTATCTATACCCATGCCGAATGCCTTGGTCGCGACAAGCAAATCTACTTTGTTTTCAATAAAACCCTTCTGGTTGCTGATGTTTATATCCTCATGCGTATCCCTGTCTTGTCCATTCGCGGCAGACCCTGCATACGTCCCTATGGACAAATCCAATTTCGCGTCTGTGATAATACTCACGAGTGTTTCGGCGATGCCGGCCTCAGAGTTTCCGGCATGTACGCCAAACAACCCCGTGGCGTGTGGGCAAAAGATGACGCCGGCTCTTTTAGAAAGACCATCATGACATTGTTCGGTTACAATTTTTTTGAGGATTTGCAATTTAGCCTGCCCTACCGCCGAGCGGAGAGCATATTTATTCGCCGGTTTTTCATTTATCGCTACCGGGCATATCTCGAATGACAATTCAGGGCGTTCCATGTTTTCCGACCTGACAGTAGCGTCTTCTGTGTGAATATCCAACTCTCTTTGAATGTCTGAAAGAACATCATAAGAAGCCGTAGCGGTCAGAGCGATAAAAGATGTGGGAAGCCCTGATTTTGTTTTACAAAAACGCCTCGCATTACTTCCCAATTTAAGATACGCTGTCCTAAAATCATGCCCCCATTCTGAAACGCAATGCGCTTCATCGACAACGCAATAGCTGAAGCTGTGTTTTTGGATTCCGGTCGCTTTCGACAGAACGCTCCTAAATTCCGCAATTTGTAAACGTTCAGGTGAAAGAAACGCGAAAAGAATCTGCGTGTTTCCGATTTTTCGGGTAGCCGCAATTCTTTCTTCAGGGTTTAGAGAAGAATTGATATAAACCGCACAATCAATTCCATTTTTCGCCAGCCCCTCATATTGATCTAACATGAGGGATTTTAAGGGGTCTATCACAAGCGCAATACCTGGTTGTAACAACGCCGCCATTTGATATGTCAATGATTTACCAGCTCCGGTCGGCAGTAGACCCACAACATCTTCACAGCGAAGCGCGCGATCCAGTATCGCTATCTGGCCGGAGTGAAAATCAACCTTCCTGAAAATATCGCTCAAAAATATTTTCAGTAAACCGATTTTTTTCTTATCCGCAATGAACCTGTCTTCTCTTTTATTTTTCTCTCCGAGCGGCAAATACTTTATATTTGTATCTGTGGCGAACACTCTCTCGCCGCGAACGCATCGGGATGATCGTATCCCTATGGTTGTCTTCGCGCGAATATTCTTGTCGTAAGCGGTAACAAAGCCGCGTTCCAATATAGCGCAATCTATATAGATGTCATACCCTTTTTTATTTTTACGATTGATCGGCTTGCATTTTGTTTTGTAATTGGGCGAAACGCAAGAGGATTTGTTGTCTACATACAGACGTATTTTAGGAAATTTGCAATCTTGTCCGCAAAGTTCAAAAATAGCGTCAAACCATATTTGCAATTCCCTGAATGCTAATTGCGCGCATGGAACATCCCGCTCTATGCAAGCGATAGCCCATTCTTTATCGTCAATGGATATTTGGTTTTGCAATAGCATGTGTACGATTGCCTTTTGTATGCGCGCTACCGCAAAGGGGACGAGCGCCAAATGCAAAGCGTCAATGCCTTCCGCACAGTTATAAAGTGGGTTTGTGTAGTTCTCGTCCAATATCTTGAAATACTCATGTTCCTGCAATTCTTCCAATACCGCAAATGCGTCTCTTAAATCGTCCCATTCGCCGGTCTTTAAGCGAAGCGTATTCATCCATCCTAATTTTGATAAAGCCTTATCTCTTCTGTCGTCCAGGTGCGTCTGGTCTTTTTGTTCATGCTGAGAGCCATCGACTTCAATCGCCAAGCCTACATAAGAATTGATTGGATACGGAAACTCAATGGAAAAATCTATTCTCTGCCTAAAATAGTCGTCTGCTGAAACGTCTGAAGAATACGAGGAAAGCTCGCTGAACGCGCGTTGCGTTTCTATCAGCTGCATCCAATAAGGCGATAGGAAAGCCGGAACTTTATTAAGAAGAAAATCCTGTTCAAAAGAACTATCAAAATAATCTTGCCTGTCAATCGTATACGCGCGTTCAAAATCCGATGCGGATAAGCGGGGGTCGATAAGATGGAGTGCGCGAAATAAGTATGGCCGCAGCGCGTCCGCGTCAAGATTAAACTGGATTGCGCCAACTCTTGAGGCTTCTTCATCCTGCGCGAATATATCAGGCGCGAAGTTTGTCAATAACTCAGTCTCCACGGAAAGCGGTGGTCGTGTTGGTAAACCGCGAGATATTATATTATTTACGACAGCTAAAACGGAGGTGGGGTTATGAATATCGCGTTCTTTTTCTTGCACGTCTAAATCAAAACAGCACAAGCTGCGCAACAAGTGTTGAACGGTGTCTCTTTCATATCCTTCGGACAACACGGCTTTGACGCAATCCAGCAAATACCCCGCCTGCACTTGCAGCATCCCATTTATTCCCCCGTTTTGCAATCAAAATATAAAAATGAGAATCATATTGATAATTCCAATCGAAATACTAATATAAAGCAAGATTTTAATAAGCGCATTTTCGCCGGATATTGATTTAACATTTCCGTGCAAAGAGCGTACCGCGTTAAAACTAACCTGTGATGTTTTTTCCAATGCCTTTATCTGTATGTCAATATCGTTGTGCTTTGCCGTAATAAGTGTGTAAATATTTGCATTTACTTCTTCGAGCAGTTTTTTTACTTCTTGTCCTATAGAACCAACCTTGGAAATAACCTCTGACTTGGACGTTATCATAGCCTGTTGTGTAGTTGCAGCGTTTTTTTCGAGAGCCTGTTGTATTCTTCCTTCCATTTTTAAGGCATCTCTAAAAACCCCCACTAAAGCGTCTAATGACGCCATAAGCGTGGAAAGATGCTCTGAAATATATTCGCTTTTCGTAATGAATTTTGATATTTGTTCTTTTGTTGAGTCGTTGCTTTTTTGGTAAGCGGTAAGGAGTTCGTTTAATGACGCCCTGAACTTACTTGTGGACTCTGTAAGCAAATTCAGAAGGTCATTGCTGTTTTTTGTATATCGCAATTGCACGCCCGTCAGCGTTTCGGTCATTTTTTCTGTCGCGTCTTTTGCTTGTTGAAAATAATGAACGGCGGCGCTTAACTTATTCAATTCTTCTTCCAAAGACAGCAACTGCTCGTTTATTTTTTCGTTCATTTAGAAATCCGCTCCATTCTTAACGCAGAATCATCTTCAGTTAAATCATATTACACCACAATAACTCATTATAGCAATATTCTAAATTTATATACGTCGCTACTGTTGAACACCTGTGCGCGTATCGTAGCTTGCTGTAATGGCCACGCTTCATTCGACTAAGTAACGGCTAAGGGAGGTTAAATTGAATGTCTTATTCAATTTAATTTTAGGTATTGACAGATAATAAAATGACCTTATAATTAAGCCATATAAAAACAGATTAAAACGTATTAAGACATATTAAGACATAAAAAGCCAAAAATAGGCTTTATACTTTATGGAGGTGTAATTATATGTCGAAGTCGGAAGAGACGAAGAAGACAAGCGCGGCGTTTGAGGCAGAGCAATTGCGGGATGAGATGGTGGAAGCAAAAAGAGCTAGGTTGAAGGCAATCAAGGAAGCGATAGCGCAAGAGGATGCGAAAGCAAGGATGGAAGCGGTAGAGGAAGTGATAGCGGAAGCGGGAGTGGAAACGAAGACGGCAGATGAAGAAATAGCGAAGGCGAAATTGGAAATAGCGAAAGCAGAGGCGAAGGTAAAAGCAGCCAAGGCAAAAGTGGAGGTGGCGGAGGTAGAATTATATAAAGTAAAAATAGAATTGAAAACGGCGAAGGCGAAATTGCGTTTGGAAACAGGATTAGCGAAGGCCGGGGTGAATATGCGCGAAGAGACAGCGTTTGATCCAGAAGAAATAATATTAGCAAAAGAGTGGGCGATTGATCCAGAAAAGCAAGTGGGAGCAAAGGGCGAGATTATAGAGCTCGCGAAACGTAAGTTGCAGAGAACGGACGAAGAGGTCCCAACTGGATTATTTGATTTTTCCATACGGCCTTCGCTCATTGATGCTGAGACTCGTAAAAAGGTAGAAGATGAATTTTTCGCAGAGGTAGAGGCGGCAGGGAGACCTTGGGACGAAGAAGATTCTTTTAATGTTATGACAGAACTTAATATCAGATTAGGTGATTTAGATTGGGCGATGTATGAAGAGGCTAAAGAGGCAAAAAATAGGGCTATTGAGGCTGAAGCTGAAGAATTAGTAGCCATCGCGCTGAAGGCCATTGAGGATATAAGGTCATGACAGCCGATATGGAGAGGTTAGAAGAGTCTGGAGAGGCCATGGCAGTAGATGCGGAAGCCGAGGAGTTAAAAACCATCATGGGAAAGATGTATAGTGTCGAGGGCGTGGCGGCGGCGTTGGGGTGTAATGCTCGGACGGTACTGAATTTGCTCCGTAGCGGAAAGCTCCACGGCGTTAAAGTCGGTAAGGTTTGGACGATTAGCAAACAGAACTTCGAGAATTTTATTCAAGGATAGTAAACAGCAAAATCTAAGGAGGTTTATCATATCCCCCATTAGATTTTGCGGATCTCGCGGACTTCGTGGCTACGCGTTGCCGAAGATAAACAGCTACGAGGAGAGGTGGAAAGGAAGGGTGCGCCAGTTCGGTGTGCGTAATATAGTCGGGTGAGAGTCCCGACCTGACAAAGCTTAGCAAGCAGTCAGTACCAAGCCTTGGAGCCAAAGCCGCGAGGTGAGGTTTAAGCGTAGGCATGGGAG
>BOCC01000105.1 GCA_026002715.1 Synergistales bacterium | reverse complement strand
CCATGCCTACGCTTAAACCTCACCTCACGGCTTTGGCTCCAAGGCTTGGTACTGACTGCTTGCTAAGCTTTATCAGGTCGGGACTCTCACCCGACTATATTACGCACACCGAACTGGCGCACTCCAGCACCTGTCGATCCAGCTTTCACTCATGCGCCGCACTCCGTCCCAAAGTTGTCTGGTTTTGGTTATTATACCAAGTACGCGGTTATTTGTATTCGGATTATTAAGATCCAGAATTGTTAGAATTTTGGTAACTCCCAAATCCGCAGGTTGAGCTTGAAAAATCTCCGCGACTCTCACCAGTGCAAGAGATAGACTGTTTCTTATATTTCACCCAATGGGTGAAAGCCTTAAACGCCATAAATGCTCTATATTACTATCTTTACAGAAATTATAGAGTTGCAGCCTGCGGATTTGGGTTAGGCGGCAGAACTTATCTCTTTGGATTCTGGCAAATTATTCAGCATTTGGGTGTAGTATTTTCCCCCCTGCGGGGCCTTTGATTCGGGTTAGCGTCTAATTGTCAAGGTTCTTATTTCGGAAATCGCTTCGAGAGCTGTCTACTGACAATCGCTCAATTATTTTTTCTCACTCTTCCTGCGCTTGAAGTCCTCATCAATCTTCGCGCTCCAACCCTTCGATATAAAGCCGCGTCCACGAAAACTTGCCACAGCACCTGCTACGCTCTCGTGCAGAACACCCAAGCCAACGCTGTCGGCGTGATAATTATGAGCCATGTCCTCTGAGATACCGATGTTCCGCGCCGTTTCCACCGCGTCGATGTTAGCGCCGAGGAAAATAAACTCCCATCCGTATTTCTCTTTCTCTTCTTCGATCATCGACTTGACTTGCTCGGCGGTGTACTTGCGGCTCGCGTTTTCTAAGCCGTCCGTCGTTATGACGAACAGCACCTTGTCGGCGCGGTAGTCGGGCGCTGTGTGTCTTTGAACGCCTACGATTTTGCGAATAGTCTTGCCGATAGCGTCAAGCAGGGCGGTAGAGCCGCGCACATAGTATTCCTTGTCCGTTATCGGGCTGACCGCTTTCAGGTCGAGGCGGTCGTGAAGCGCTTCGTACCTGTCGTCGAACAATACTGTCGTCAAGCGAGCTTCGCCCGGCTCGGCCTGCTGTTTTTTGAGCATTGAGTTGAAGCCGCCGATGGTGTCGCTCTCAAGTCCGCCCATCGAGCCGCTGCGGTCGAGGATAAAGACTAATTCCGTAATGTTTGTTGTCATTGTGATGACCTCCGTTCAGATTTATTTAATGAACAGAGTTTATCGCTTTGAGTATAGTGACAGGTCGCTTTGGAAGCGACAAATTACATTCCGAGCAACTGTTGGTCGTGATAGAACAGAACCTCGTTTATCTCGAAAATATCGTACTTGCCGCTCTTGATGAAATACTCGACAATCACGTCAAACTTGACGCTTTTGGAAAGAGCGTAGCCCGCGCGTTCAAGCAGGTCTTCCGTCTCGGGGAGCGAGAGTTCGAGCGCTATGGCAAGCGCGACGGCTGTTTTCTTGCTCGGCGTATAGTTTTTGGTCGTGCGGATTTTAGAAAATAGCTTGCGGTCGATATTGGCCCGTTTATAGACTTCGGTATCCGCCTTGCCCTTTGCGTCTATGAGCTTTAGAAGCGTCACCGAAAACGGCTCGTCAAGGCGTCCGACAATATCATCAAGTCTATGAAGCACCGCCGCCGCTTTTGGCGCCTTAAGCGTTACCCTCTCAGCCTCAAGCAGAACTCGCTCATAACCGGCGTCGTAGCGTTCATCAACATAGTTTTCGTCGATATAGCTCTGCACCGCGCCGAGCAATTTTTTACTCACCGCGAACGCGTTCTTATCGAACACTACGAGATAGACGTTCATATCGTTATCGCTGAGAAATTCGTCAATGGCGGTCGTCGCCACATGGAGAGCTTCTTCTTTTGGATAGCCATATATGCCGCTCGAAATCAACGGAAAGGCGATACTCTCGCAATCATTCTCAACAGCGAGTTTTAGCGAGTTTTTATAGCACGAGCGCAGCAACGCTTCCTCGCCGCTCTTGCCGTCTCTATAGACCGGCCCGGCGGCGTGAATGACGAACTTCGCGCTCATTTTGAAGCCGCCCGTGATGACGGCCTCTCCCGTTTTGATAGGTGAGAGCGCGTCGCAAGCGGCTTGCAGCTCGCGCGCTCCCGCGGCTTTGAAAATCGCGCCGCACACGCCGCCGCCCATTTGAAGCCCGGTGTTAGCGGCGTTGACAACGGCGCCGACTTTCATTTTCGTGATGTCGTTGCGGACAATCGCAAAAGGCATAGCGATCACGCTCCCCTAAAATTAATAAAACCTCTCAACATATTTCATATATTTTATATATTTTATTGAAAATTTGAGGAATGTCAAAAACGCTTGATTCTCTCTCTCCGAAGCCGTATAATTTGAACCGTTGAAAATTATGGGAAAATTGTGGGAAAATTACGGAGGTGAGCGGTCTTGGATATGGTAAGCGGAATAGCGAAGATGTCTATGGATATGGCCACGGAAAGAGTCTCGACTCTCACTCAGGTCGCTGTGCTGAAAAACGTCATGGACGCGCAGAAAGAGACTATGGCGATTCTATTGGAGTCTCTCGGCATCGGCGGGAAACTGGACGTCAAAGGGTAAGTTTTGAGATAGGTTTTTACGCAAACGTAAAGACGCCCAACTTGGGCGTCTTTACTGTTTTAACCTTTCAATCTCTATTCTCTATTCTCTATTCTCTGTTCTCTGTTCTCTATTCCGGGCGTACTTTCTTGAAGAACAAAGCCTTCTGCTGAATGGCGTCGCAGTAGAGCATGACGCCGTCCTTGTCCTTGGGGTTGTGAAACTCGTCCATCGTCAGAGTGCAATGGAGGAGCGGAACGTCCTTTGTGGCCTCGAGCGCGTCGCGCACTTTGACCGGGTCGGTTGTTCCGGCGCGCTCTATGGCGTCCTTCAGCCAGTAGACGCAGTCGTAAGCCGTGACGGCGTTCATGAACTCCTTGCACTCAGTGCCGGTCTTAGACTCGTATTTGTCAAAGAATACTTTTAGCGTGGGGTCGTAGCGGTCGACGTGGCTGACCCAGTAGGTGTCTTTCAGAGCGTCGCCCGTTATCTCCCACATAAAGTCGCCGTAACCGTCGCCACCGACTATTACTGTGTTGATGCCGAGCTCGCGGGCCTGTTTTACGGCGAGGGGCAGAGATTTACCCATAAACGGGAAGATCAGCACGTCGGCGCCGCTGTTTTTGATGTTGGTGAGCTGAGAGCGAAAATCAACGTCCTCGCCCCTGAAGCCCTCGTCGGCCACTATGGCCCCGCCATACTCTTTGAAGCTCTGAATGAAGAAATCCCTTTGCCCCTGAGAGTAGTCGCTCGACACGTCATAGAGTATGGCGGCCTTCGAGAGCTTGAGGTCTTTGTTCGCGAAATAGGCCATCATTTTGCCCTGATACGGGTCGAGGAAGCATATACGGAAGTTGTAAGGGCGTACTTTGCCAGTCTCGTCAACTGTGACGAGCGGATTTGTGGGGAGCGTGCCGAGATGGGGAACTTTACCGCGGTTGAATATCGGGGCGGCGGCTATGCAGAGCCCGCTTCCGCTGGGGCCTATCACGGCCGTGACTTTATCCTGGTCAACCAAACGCCGGGCGGCGTTGACCATGTCCTCCTGACGGGTGCGGCAGTCGTACATGATAAGCTCTATCTGTTTGCCCAGAATGCCGCCCGTCGCGTTTATCTCCTCAACCGCTATTTTGACGGACTCCATCTCGGCCACGCCGTAAGACGCGAAGTCACCGGTCACTGTGGCTATCTCACCTATCTTGATAGTGTCAGCCGCAAACGCGGGGACAGCCAAGAGTGCGAAAACCGCAAAAATAGCCATACACAAAGTCAATTTTTTCATGGTTATGACCCCTTTCTTTATAACGACCACTTTTCTCGTAGGGGCGGCCGCCTCGGCCGCCCGGCGTTGTGGATATACCCAGTATTATGAAACGGGCGACCGGGGGCGGCCGCCCCTACGCACGGGCTAATTTTCGGACATCATTGCCGCGAAAACTTTCGCGTTGTTGACGATATATTCTATTTCGGTGTACTCGTCGGGCTGGTGCGCCGTGCCCTCGGGCTCCTGCTGCCACACGACGGCCGGAATGCCCTTTCTCCTGAAGAACGCCGCGAACGTTCCGCCGCCGATACCGCCGAAAACGGGCTTCACGTTAAGTACTTTTTTGATGGAGGACAAAAGCAGACGCGACACGTCGCTGTCCTCGGAAGTCGGAGGCGCGGCGTTGTCGCCCTTGACCTCCATTTCTATAACCGCGCCACTTCGGCGCGAGACCTCGTCTTTCACGCGCTCCACGACCGCTAAAACGTCTTTCAGGGGCACGGACGGCAGGACGCGGCAGTCAAATCCGAAGCGCTCCTTGCCGGGGATAGTGTTCATGTTTGGGACGTTGGCAAAACGCCGCGTGGGCTCGAACGTGGAAACGGGCGGGTCGAAAAGCGTATCCTTCTCCTGAAACGCCATATGCAAAGCCTCGTCCAACTCGACGGAAAACAGGTTGGCGGCGCGGCATGCGTTGAGCCCAGTGTTTGGGTGGGCGGCGTGCGCCTGCTTGCCCGTGACGGTAAACTCCATGCGCAGCATAGATTTCTCGGCTATTTCGATAAAATAGCCTCTGTCGTTTCCGCTGTCGGGCGCGATTACGAGGTCGTCTTCGCGGAAAAGTCCGCGCTCCAAAAGCGGCTTTACGCCAAAAGAACTTCCAAGCTCCTCGTCGGATAAAAACACGAGGCAAACCGTATAAGTCGGGGTTATGTTGAGTTTTTTGAGAGCGTAGAGCGCGTAAAGGGAGGAAATTATCGCCATGCCGTTGTCGCTCACTCCCCTACCGTAAAGACGCGAGCCGCGCGTCACGGGTTTATAAGGGTCGAGACTCCAAAACGAACGGTCGCCCTCCGGCACTATGTCCATATGGCTAAGGATGCAAAGGCGTCTGGGTAATGTCCCTTTGACCTCGAGAAAAAGCGACGGGCGGTTTCCCGTCGGCGACTTCGCGTCGGAGACTCTCTGCCACTCCACAGCGCCAAGTCCAAGCTCTGAGATCAGCTTTTCTATCTCTTTGGCCTTGGCTTCCTCGCCATCCCCCCCGTTATGGGGGGAAATGGCGGGGATAGCGCATATACGGCCGAGAGACGCGACCATATCGTCGCGCAATAGCTCTATTTCACCGAATATAGTATCCATATATAGTAATAGGGCTTCTACAGGAAGTTCCCGCGCAGTTTCGTGACGTCGGCGACGCGCTGAATGGCGGCCATGAAAGCGGCGCGGCGCATCTTGATCTTCTTGGCTTGCGAGTAGTCCCAGACCGTCTTGAAGTTGCCCTTCATGATGTGCATAAGGCGCTGGTTGTACTCCTCTTCCGTCCAAAAATAACCGGACAGGTCCTGCGCCCATTCGAAATAGGAACCGATGACCCCGCCGGAGTTGGCCAAAAAGTCGGGAACAACGATGACGCCGTTCTTGTCGAGAATCTTGTCGGCCTCCGGGGTGACAGGAGCGTTCGCGCCCTCGACAATCCACTTGGCCTTGAGCTTATCGGCGTTCTTCTCGTTCACCGCCCCCTCGAGGGCACAGGGGAAGAATATGTCGCAGTCAGCCGTGACGATGTCGTAGTCGACCTTATCGGCGCCCGTGAAGCCCTCGAGAAGTTTCTTGGGGTGCTTCTCTATATGCTCAAATGCTTTCTTGATGTCGATACCCTTAGCCGAGTAGTAGACGCCGGTGACGTCGCTGATAGCCACGATTTTGGCGCCGGCTTCCGACATAACGAGGCCCGTATAGCTTCCGACGTTGCCGAAGCCCTGAATGGCTACTTTTATGGTCGCGGGATCCTTGCCCAAAACCTTCAGCAGCTCGAGCCCGCAGGTGGCGACGCCGTAGCCCGTGGCCGCCGTGCGTCCTTTGGCGCCCCAGTAGCTTATCGGCTTGCCGGTGAATATCCCAGGCTCGACCTGAGCGTGCATTTTGCTGATGGTGTCCATAAACCACACCATCTCCTGTCCGCCGGTGTTGACGTCGGGAGCCGGGACGTCGCGCCACGTGCCGATTATCGGGGCGATGCGGGCCGCGAACGTGCGGGACATACGCTCTTTTTCTTTCATGGACATGGTGAGCGGGTCGCAGGAAATTCCGCCCTTGCCGCCGCCGTAGGGGATGCCGGCCAGGGAACACTTCCAGGTCATAAGCATGGCCAAAGCCTCACACTCGTCGACGTCGACGTCGGGGTGATAGCGAATGCCGCCCTTGGACGGACCAACAGCGCTCGAGTGCTGAACCCTGTATCCCTTAAAAACCTTGACGCTTCCGTCGTCCATCTCCGTCGGGACGGAGACCTCGAGCCTCCGCTCGGAGTTACCCAGAACAGCTATTAAATTCTCGTCCAGACGCATTTCCTCAGCCGCGCCATAAAAGTTCTCGAGCGCCGTGTGTAACAATACGTTTGTTGCCGTTCTTCTCGTTCCAGACATCTTCGACACCTCCATAAGTTTTTAAAAACCCTCTCACAAAAGGCCACCACTCCGTCAAGCATAAGACTTTCAAAAACAAGTCTCTGTAAAAAATGATAGCATATCACAAGCCATTTTAAGCTCAAAATCGAAAGATATTGTCCTGTAAATTACTGACTTTTCAGAAATTTCTACATTTTCCGGCTTTACTCCGCCAAGCGAGGCTTATCTTCGGACGCCTTGAAATCCGTTTCTTCTCCTTCTCTCGTCAGAAGCGTGACTCTCTGCTCCGCTTTTTCTAAATAAGCCCTCGCCTCTTTGACCAATGACACCCCTCTTTCGAAAAGATCCAAAGATTCGTCAAACGGCAAATTTCTGTCATCGAGCCTGCGAAGCGTCTCGTCGAGGCGCTCTATTTTGTCGCTGAATTTTTCAGCCTCGCCGGTTTTGTCTGTAGTTTTTTTCAGATCTTCTTTCGGAGCTTTTGGCATTTTGTTTTCTCTCCCTAAAATAAAAATAATATTTTACGATTTAGAATTTTACAACAAGAGCTATTTTAATAATATCCGAAAAAATCCTTATATTGATGAAAAATCTAAGCGAGCGACTTAACGCGCTTCGCTTGTTGGTCGTCTGTTTATGCTGTAAGATCTATATATAAAATGAATTTCGTTGCTTTCAAAAAATATTGCTTTCAAAAACATATAGGGCGTGATCTTTTTGGACTTTGCGGTGGCGGTGATTCCCTACTTTTGCAGCAAGCCAAATAGGTAATGTTCCATAACACATTGTGGTGCAATAACTTTAAAGGAATTTTTTGTCAAGTTTTGCGATAAATAATAGTTGTGAAAAGCAAGGGAAATTTGATATAATCTACCTTGAACGTATCAGGCTTGAAAGAGGGTGTGCGATGCACTTAAAGGGCTGAAATCACTACAACTTTTAATCAAATAGAAAGCCGTGTAATCCATTGCTTTGCAATGTTTTGCACGGCTTTTTTCTGCTTTTTGCTGCAA